>NZ_BJDG01000009.1 GCF_005404945.1 Lactiplantibacillus pingfangensis
GGACATACAAAAATCCCTCCATGATAATCAGATGAATTATAGTATTTCATCTGACAACCATAGAGGGATCATAACAGATTAAGTCAACATCACTTTTTAGAGCGTTAGTCGAATTCTACCAACTTTTCAAGTGTCCGAATCAACTGGCAAGTAAAGCCATATTCGTTATCATACCAGGCGACGGTTTTAACGAGTTGTTGTTCACCGGCAGTGACAACTTCAGTTTGAGTCGGGTCAAAAATTGAGCCATAAGTTGTCCCAATAACATCGCTAGAAACAATTTGATCTGCATTATAGCCATAAGCTGGGTTGTCAGTCGTTGCTTGACGCATGACAGCATTTATTTGATCGGCAGTCACGTGGTGCTTCAATGTTGTGACTAGTTCGGTAAGCGAGCCAGCCACGACACCAACGCGTTGGGCGTGTCCTTGAAGCTTGCCATTCAAGTTGGGTAAGACTAGACCAATCGCTTTAGCCGCACCGGAAGAATGTGGAATGGTATTTACACCTGCTGCCCGAGCTGCCCGAAAGTTACCGCCACGAACTGGTCCGTCTAGCAACATTTGCGTACTAGTATATGCGTGAACCGTTGTCATGGTTCCCACTTGAATGCCGAAAGCTTGATCTAAATAATAAGCCATTGGCGCTAAGCAGTTCGTCGTGCATGAACCGGCGGAAACGATTTGATCTGTGGCTTTTAAAGTTCCATCGTTGACACCCATCACAATTGTGCGAACGTCGCTACCAGCTGGGGCTGAAATGAGGACCTTGTGTGCGCCAGCCGTCAAGTGTGCTTTTGATTTGGCTTTTGACGTATAAAAGCCAGTGCACTCTAAGACAATATCAACGCCCGCTTCGGTGACCCAAGGCAGCTGCTCAGCCTTCGCTTCAGCGTAAACTGGATAACGTTTTTGATTAACGATAATGGCATGATCGTCGGCAGTTACTGTGGCTGCCAATGTCCCATGAGTTGAATCATATTTTAATAAATGTGCCAATAAAGCTGGTGAAGCTAAATCATTAATGGCCACGACTTCCAAGGCCGTTTTTCCTTGTTGCTGTAAGTCTAAAATACGGCGAAAAGCTAAGCGACCAATACGACCGAACCCATTAATTCCAATTTTTACTGTCATGAAAATTCCTCCTAAAAGTAGACATGCTATAATTTATTTGAATGCTTAGTGACGCACTGTGCGCTCCTAAGTACAAGGACAGTATGGCGGATTAACGGGGTCACAACCAGCTTGAGATTATCCTAGGATAATTGGTCCTAGTTTAAGCAGCAGAGGGGATTACTAATGAATGAAAAAGTCGTTGGTCATTTTTTAACTTATAAACGAACCATGTTAAATCCAGCAGATTTCGGGATTGAAGTCACGAGTCGCCGTCGCGTCAAAGGCTTGCGGCGTGATGAAGTGGCGGACTTGGCTCATGTTAGCGCTGATTGGGTCACACGTTTAGAGCAAGGTCGTCCCGGGGCAACACCGTCAGTTGCGGTTTTGCTAGCATTAAGCCGAACGCTTAAATTAACGACTGCTGAACAACAGTATTTATTTAATTTAATCGGGGCGAAGCTGCCAACAACGATTGAGACTGATTCAGACAGCTTGGCCTATTTAACGGCATTGATGACACAACAGACGCCAAACGTTGCCGCAATTCTTGATCAAAATTTGACGATTAGTGACTGGAATTCGAGTTTCACGAAGGTCTATGGTGATCTCAGTCAACAATCAGCATTGGCGCGCAATTTGTTTTGGCAAACGTTTCGATCACCAAAATTGCGGCGTTTGATGCCCGATTGGTCGACGTATGCGGCTCACCGAACGGCCCAATTTCGTCAGTTGTACAGCACGATGCCGGAGTCTAAGTTCTTGTACGACGTTTTCACCGCAATCAAAGCGGATTCTGACTTTCAAAGAACTTGGCAAGCACTGACGACACAACTATTGCGCCCGTTACCATTATTACTCGATCATCCTGATCTGGGCGACTTGTATTTAACCGAAATTCCCTTACAAACGGTTACGCAGTCATCCTATTTATTGGTTCAAGTGGCCAATGATGTGGCGACTAGCAAGAAGCTGGTTTAACTTGTTTCACGTGAAACATTTAGGCTTGGTCGGTATAGAAGTGTAGCGCAAAAAATACTGACGGCGTCGATTAGCCGACGCCGTCAGTATTTTTTTGCGCTTGAAGGATTATTTGGTTGTTAAAATTACCATAGTTATTACGTCAAACTCGTGTGGGAAAAGTATGTGGCTTTTAATATTGTCAGAATAGCTGCAAATGATTGTATACCGTATTTTTACTTTGCCAATTTCCGCACAGCCCTGAGCTTACGATCAAAACGGCGCGCAATCTGACCAAAGTTTACTTGTCGATCAATTGAAGAACAGAGAAAAAGTTACGGTTGAAGTTGTTAAACAATATCAGCAATTTGATCAGGTCCAAAATTGCGATGGCCTATGAGGTCATTTAGCCATTACGGATTTGACATGTTAGTCATACAACAACGTGAAAGCTCTGATGAGTTGAGCGCTTCGCGATTTGTTTAATGTCATGGGTAACTCGGCTCGTTTTTATTAAAAAGACTTAATCGTTATCCATTTGTTTGTTATATAGAGCTTTATTAAACAAAGGAGTATGATTAAATTGTTGAAAAGGGAGCTAAACATTATGGCAAACGGAGATACAACCATGTTTCACATTCAATTATTTATTGCTTTAGCCATAGTATTCGTTTTTTGGTTCTTCATTATTCGGGCTATCGTGCGCCACCACAGAGCCGTCGTCGCTAGGCGGCCAAAACCAACAGCAGCGCAATTAGCAAAGTCTGCTGAGAGGCAAAAGGCCAATGAAGCTCGTGAGAAAAAAAGAAAATACGACAAAGCTATGTACGATCTTGACATGACGCTTTCGGCAGCACTCGACTCATTCGATATGACGGATTTTTGCATAAATATTGAACCGCCACTTGACGTAATATTTGGTAAGGGCTGTTCGGCTGTGCCACTCAGCAATCGGACGATTGACTTAAACATCCCTGATGGTGATAAAAAGGAGAAAGTTTATACCATCGAAATTGACGGCCACCGTGACGTCTTGCTCGATGGCACAGATGCCTCAACCGCAGAATATTTTGTTGATTACATCAATAATTATTAGTTTTAGGAGGATTTTAATTCCAAATGGCAGCAAAACATAAAAAATGATTCAATGGCACGCTTAGCCATTGAATCATTTTTCTTTATTTTCCTAATAATTTATCCAACATCGCGTCTCCAGCACTCAAATTTTCATCCAAATAGTGTTTTGAGCGAATGCGCATGGGGTCGCCGCCATGATAGTATTCATACATCAATTGACGCTGACCGAAACCGGAGCTTGATAAGTCGAAGGCTAGATTCAAAAGCTTTGAGCGATCTTTGGCGCTCGCGAGTGAGGTGGACAGTGCTTGATCTAAAATCTGACCATTTTCACCATCAAATTCTGCAAAGCCTGGGACGCCGACCATCGAACCGGCAGCGAGCCGTTGTGTGACCTGCATGGCTTCTTCGAAGAAACTAGGCAAGCTGGCGCGGACAGCTAATAGTGCTTGTAAGTCGGGTGTATAGATGCCAAACTCATCCAAGTGACCATTATCTTCCGAGCGGGTAATCGTCCCCTTAATCAATTCTAAGTTGGCGGTTAAGTGACCCAACTTTTCCTGAACGCCTAAGAAGTGATCCAAACCGAGGGTCTGTGCGACCCGGATGGCTAAGCTGGTGGCAAACTCTAATTTAGTAATACCGCGGACCTCATCTTGATGTGACGTATGACCGAAAATGCCAGTCTCAATAAAGAAACGGTTACTCATTTCATAATCGTTTTCGACGAAGACTTGCTTCCAAGGAATGAAGGCATGGTCGAAAACGATGTACGCGTCAATTTCGTCAAGCGCGTTACTCAGCGGGTAGTCGTCTTCCGTATAACCGGGATGATCGAGTAATTTACGGCAAATGATTTTGACACCGGGCGTGTTTAGCGGTGTTGCAAAGGCGACGCCGTAACTGGTATCACCTTTTTCCAACAATAATTCCGGTGGATTGAAGATCAGTAAATCATCCGCAATTGGGGCCATCGTATTGACCATTTTGGCGCCAGAAACGACGATGCCATCTGGACGGCGTTCAATCGTGTGAACACCGGCATAGCCACTAGGAATTGCATTAATTGGCTTGCTGCGGTCAAGTTGCGGGTTTTGCAAGGCGTGACTGATGAAGACATCATTCGCTTTAACCCATTCGGCGTAATGTTTGGCATTCTCCCCAAAGTTGGTGTATTGGTTATGACCTAGAAAGGCGCTCCGCTCTGCTAAGACAGCCATACCCGTAGCTAAAAAGTCGGGTGTGCGGCCAAGCATCCCATTATTGGTTTGTGCAATTTCTTGATAAGCTTGGTGTTTTTGACGCAAATCAGCAACGGTTCGTGGTACCTTGTAAGCAATATCGTAACGGCGCCCGTTTTCGACATAGGTGTGAACGTCAGGATGTTCCTGTTGCAAGTGATAGTATTGATTGTTCAAAGCAAGTGTCTTGCGGAAAATTGGAATATCTGAGACCTTAATCTGTTGACCATTCAAAAAGACGGCGCGACCGTCGTCGAGTTCTTCAATCGTATGCATGTGTGTCCCCCCTCTGAGACTTAGCTCTAGCATACCAAATTAAGCGCTTTCTAGGCGTTGGAAATCATAAACGATGAAAATAATTGTTTTTTCGTTGAAACTCACCTAATTTAACGGCTGAAAAGCGAAGGTATGGTACGCTAGATACAAGCAAAAATGACGTGAGCTTCGGGGGGATAATCAATGACGGCCGATGAAATTTTTCAGGCGATTCAAGCTGATCCACAGAATCAAACTTATACGGCGCAAGGCATTCAACCACTATATCACGTTGCGCCGGATGCTGAAATTTTGCTGATCAGTCAGGCACCTAGTCGTCAGGCCCAAGCATCGATGACTTTTTGGGATGATGCGAGTGGTGATCGACTACGAGCATGGATGGGCATGACTAAAGCCCAATTTTACGACTCAGGTAAGGTGGCCGTTTTACCATTGGATTTCTATTATCCAGGCAAACAGCCCCATGGTGGGGACCTCCCGCCACGTCAGGGATTTGCCGACAAGTGGCATGCGCCACTACTTGAATTAATGCCAAAGATTCGATTAACATTACTGATTGGTGCATACGCCCAAAAGGCTTATTTACGCGATCGACCGAAGACCTTAACGGCGACTGTTGAACATTATGCCGATTACCTACCGGACTATTTTCCATTAGTCCATCCGTCACCACTAAATTACGGTTGGTTAAAACAACATCCGTGGTTTATGACGACTGTTGTGCCAGCGTTACAACAACAAATTGCGAAAATTATGTCCGATTAATTGAAAGAGGAATTTAAATGGCAAAACAAAATAAGCTGTCCAAATATTGGACTGGGTTTCACAAATCGGCGGAATATCAGGAGTGTCTCGTCTATCCAGTCTCCATGGTAAAAGGCGGCATCGAAACAATTTTTGACTCATTACCCGCAACGATTGGAAAATGGGAGTTGTCAGACTTTGCCGGACTTTTAGGTGAACTCAGTAATCTCGCCCTTAACGAAACAGATACGCGTGCCAATCAAATTTTTGATGCGATGTACACGATTATTACTGCTTTTTTGCGATACTTAGCCGAACAACGGGTAATCACGACTACGCCAGCAACTTTAGCGGCATTTTTTCATGATTATGAAGAACAGAATGCGATTTTATTTAACCAGTCAACTGATGATGACTTAGACATGGCGATCAATGTTGATCCGACATTACCTGAATGGCAAGAACGCACAGCGGTTAGCATTCAAAGCTATACGGCTGACTGGGTAATCGCCTATCAACGGAGTGCGGCATGGCAAAATCGACCTGAAGGGGTTAGTGAAGCGTTCTTAACGGTTGTGTTGAATGAGTTCGTTCAGCGTGGTTATAACTATTACCGAAAAACGCCGAAGAGTTGGAGTAAGCGGGTTTTAACTGATATTTTGACGACAACAATCATTACTAAATATGAGTTTTCAGCGGAAGAGTATGCCTTACTTGTCCCAATGTTGACTAGCTTCTTACAATTTGTGGCAGATCAAGGTTGGCTTAATGCGAAACGCGCCGCAGATTATCAACGGTATTTACAAGCTGGTGAAGCGGATATGCTTGCTGGCGCCAAGGATTATGCCGATAATCCTGATGCGTTAGCGATTATTAATCAAAAAATGGTGGCAGCTGGTATTGATCCAAAAGATCCAGATGCGGCTGCAAAATTCGTGGATGAACTGGAAGCAACTGGTGGTTTGGCCGAGTTATATGAGCAATTATATGGTGATAATACGATCGAAGCTGATCAGTCAGAAAACGATGGCGTAGCACCTGAAATTGAAGAAGTGATGAGCAATCCAGCAGCTTTTTCGGGCGTTGCGCAAGTTTATGATCCAGACAAACGCCAGACTTACTTGACCGGGGATCATCGCTCGATTAACGATGGCTGGCTGAAGAAAACGGCAATTGCCGTGCATTCAACCGGTGTTCAAGCAGGATTACGATTATGGTTCCACCGGGAAAATATCGTCTTACCAGCTGGTTGGGATGCGCCGGAAGTAATTTCTAATGTGAGCGGGTTGACTGACCGGCTTTATGCGCAGTGGTTAGTCGCGCCCAATGAATGGACAACCAAAATATTTAGCCGGGTTGGTCAGTGGCTCAAAGACAATCGTTCCCAAGCTGACTATGACGATATGATAACCTTATTAACTAGTTTGATTACCGTGTTAACAGCGGCTGGGATTTTGACGGCGACGCAAGGCAATCAATTACCTGAGGCTTTAAAAGCGGGAAGTACTGCCAAAGTCGTTAGTTCTAAAAAAGTTAAAGGTAAGGTTATTTCAATGAAACAGGCCCGTAAGCTACTCAAAAATAAGAAACATCGCTAGAAAAGGGGGGGTAATATGAAATCATTAGTTGCCGGTGTGATTGCGCATGTTGATGCCGGAAAAACGACCCTTTCAGAAGCGTTACTTTATCGGACGGGGATGTTGCAGCAATTAGGACGTGTGGATAATGGGGATGCTTTCTTGGATCCCGATGATTTGGAAAAACAGCGCGGAATCACGATTTTTTCTCATCAGGCCAGCTTTAAAACACCAACCCTTGCCATGACACTCTTGGATACGCCGGGACATGTGGATTTTGCGAGCCAAACTGAACAAGTGTTAAGTGTCCTCGATTATGCCATTTTAGTGGTTTCAGCGACCGATGGCATTCAGGGCTATACGCGGACGCTTTGGCGATTATTGGCACGTTACCATGTGCCGGTGTTCATTTTTGTGAACAAAATGGATATTGCCGGTACGGCGACTGAACAAGTTTTAGCCCAACTACAAGCGAGTCTTTCCGATCAATGTGTGGCGTTTGATGCTGGTGAGCTGTCTGCGGAAACCTATGAGGCGATGGCGCTGCAAGATGATGACTTGCTGGATGATTTTTTGACTAACGGCAAGTTAGCCGATACGACGGTACAACGCTTAATTCAGCAGCGAGCGGTTTTTCCTTGTTACTTTGGCTCAGCACTAAAAGTGGCTGGCGTGGACGGTCTAATTGCGGGTCTTGAACGCTGGACGATTGAGCCAACGTACCCGACTGAGTTCGGTGCCCGCGTTTTCAAAATTTCGACGGCTGCGTCTGGTGAACGACTAACTTGGCTACGACTTACGGGTGGGCAATTAGTCAATAAGGCCGTTATTTTAAACGAGCAAAAGGTTAACCAAATTCGGGTCTACAATGGTGAAAAATTTAAAATTTGTCCCGAAAGCCATGCTGGTGACGTGTGTGCAATTCCGGGATTAACCGACACTTATCCCGGCCAAGGGTTAGGAGCCTTAGCAGATGAAAAAAAGCCAGTGATGCAACCAGTATTAACGTATCGGCTAGATCCAAATGGTCATGATCTACAGGCTTGTTTGGCGGCCATGCGTCAATTAGAAGATGAAGATCCTCAGCTCAAAGTGACTTGGTCCAGCCAATTGCAAGAACTCCGTGTCCAGATTATGGGGACAATTCAGCTGGAAGTTTTGACGCAACTATTGGCCGAGCGCTTTCAATTAGCGGTTAAGTTTATTGAGGGCAGTATCCTCTATCAAGAGACGGTGACACAAGCTATCGAAGGCGTTGGCCATTTCGAGCCATTACGACATTATTCTGAAGTTCATTTGTTGCTACAACCGGCACCCCGCGGGAGTGGGCTGACGGTTGAAACTGACTGTTCTTTGGAAGTCTTAGGTAAGAATTGGCAACATCAAGTTTTATCAAATTTACAAGCCAAAACGCAACTAGGTGTGTTGACTGGGTCACCATTAACTGATGTCAAAATCACATTGGTCGGCGGTCGAGCAAGCAACGTTCACTCGGTTGGGGGCGATTTCCGTGAGGCAACTTGGCGGGCGGTTCGGCAAGGCTTGATGATGTTAAAACAAGTCAATGGTTGTCAGTTGTTAGAACCTTGGTATCAGTTTCGTTTGATAGTCGGTCAGGATCAAATGGGGCGTGCAATGACGGATGTTCAGCGGATGCATGGTCAGTTTGAGCCGCCAGTGACTGATGCGGCCGGTGTTACGACCTTGACTGGGACGGCGCCAGTTTCTGAAATGCAAGGCTATGCGCAGGTCGTTCGGGCCTACACCCATGGTCAGGGTCAATTGGCAGTTGTGATTGATGGTTATCGGCCTTGCCATGATCAACCTGCTGTCTTGGCGGCACAGCCTTACGATCCTGTCAGTGATTTGGAAAATACTCCCGATTCCGTTTTTTGTGCGCATGGTGCTGGGTATCCGGTGCCATGGGATCAAGTCCCAAGTATGGCTCATTTTCCATATGTGTACAGTGCGTCACAACTTGAAAGCCTAAATTCCTAAAAATCGAGTCTGGGACAAAACCCCAGACTCTTTTTGTAACTCCAAATATTAATAGCCGAAACGTGGAACAAAAGACACGGATGCAACAGAGCTACGAAAACTGAACGATTGAAAGCCCCAATCATCCGGTTTCCTAGGCTATGCTCGGTGGCAAACCGCCTTTTGTCCCACTCTCGATTTTTTATAATGGATACACGACATGGAATCGCTCAAGCACCATTTTGGCCGTTGCTGGATCGAATACTTGGCCCGCTGCCGCATATTCTTGGCTGAAAAAGGCGTCATGGACTTTGCGCCAATAAGCATAACTCCGGTCACCTTCTCCTTCATGGTAAGCATGATCAGCACCCACTTTTGCGTAAGGTGTAATCGTCACGGTATCATTTTTAGTGACGCAAATTGGGATATTTTTAGCATTAAAAATGACATCGTAGGCCCCAACTTGTGGTAAGGGCTCGTCGGTTTCATATAAGTCATAAGCACTAGTTGTGGCGGTCTTGGTACCTGTTAAGACCAATTGTGCCAACGTATCTGGATCAGCACCGAACTGGTACGAACTTTGTAGCGGCGTCTCTACAGGTAATTTTAGCGCGATTTTTGCTTGTTTAAAGAAGTTTTCTGGATTCATTTTAGTGCCTCCCATCGTTGAAATAAGTATACGGCAAAATGTTTCACATGAAACAGCATTAATTTGGGAACACGCTTGCCTTGAAGTGGACTTCAAGGCGTAGACTGGTCATTGTAAATAAAGTTTCTTTTCTCGACGAGTTGAAGTTAACTCGCTACAATTAATTTAATTAAACATGGAGATGATCTTGATGAAAACAGCAGTATTTGTTGAACCAGGAAAAATGGTCGTACAGGAGTTACCAAAAGCACAAGTGAAACAGCCAACTGACGTGGTATTGAAAATTGTCCGCGCCTGCGTCTGCGGTTCAGATCTTTGGTGGTATCGTGGCATTTCAAAACGCCAAGCCAATAGTCCGGTTGGGCATGAAGCCATTGGAATCGTGGAATCCGTTGGCGCTGCGGTAAAAAATGTGAAGCCAGGTGACTTTGTGATTGCACCGTTCACGCATGGTTGTGGCCATTGTGCAGCGTGCTTGGCGGGCTTTGACGGTGATTGCCTAAATAAAACAGATGATGAAATTGTTGGCTATCAAGGGGAATACTTGCGTTTCAAAAATGCGGACTGGGCTTTAGTTAAAGTTCCAGGACAACCGGCTGATTATACCGATGCCCAATTAAATGACTTGTTAGCTTTGTCAGATGTGATGGCAACGGGTTATCATGCAGCAGCGAGCGCAGAAGTTAAAGCTGGTGATACTGTCGTGGTCATGGGTGACGGCGCGGTTGGACTGTGTGGTGTCATTGCCGCTAAACTACTAGGTGCGACGCGAATTATTGCCATGAGTCGGCATGCTGATCGCCAAGCCTTAGCTAAAGAATTCGGGGCCACAGATATTATTGCTGAACGTGGTGATGAGGCGGTCAAAAAGGTGCAAGAGTTAACGGACGGCGCCGGAGCAGACGCAGTTTTGGAATGTGTTGGGACCGCATTGTCGGTTGATACTGCAATCAAAGTTGGGCGTCCGGGTGCGGTAGTCGGTCGCGTCGGCGTGCCACAAAAGGCCGAAATGAATACGAATGAGTTATTCTGGCGAAATATCGGTCTACGAGGTGGGATTGCTTCTGTCACAACCGATGACCGCAAAGTACTGTTAGATGCCGTTTTAAAGGGTGATATTCATCCTGGCAAAGTCTTCACGCAACGTTTCAGTTTGGATGAGATCCAAGCCGCATATGAAGCGATGGATCAACGCCGGGCAATTAAATCATTGTTAGTGATTAGTGATTAGTGCTAAAAAGGCTGGCAGTTGCCAGTCTTTTTTAGTCGATATGAATAAAGACTAATTTTGTCGGCGTTGAGCGCTGGTCATCGAATTGATAGTGCGGATGATCAAAATATTTAAGCTTTGATAATTCAGTTATCTGATTTTCAGCTAAGAAACGTACCATGGCACCACGAGCCATTTTAGCTAAAGTTGCCTTGGTCTTCAATTGACCGTCAACTAGGCTGGCAAAAACGACGGTAACAAATGGTTGTGTCGCGTTTAAATAAGGTCGGATACTTTTAGCGTATTCTTGCGAAGCTAAATTGAGGATTGGCTCAGTTGGTGCCGCAAGGGCTTGATAGAGGCGGTCTCCCCAAAAGTCATACAAGTTCTGACTAGTTCCCACCGTGAGTTTGGCTTGCATTTCCAAACGGTAGGGGACAACGCCGTCAAATGGCCGAAGGATGCCATAGAAACCGGATAGAATTCGCAAGTTATGTTGAATGTATGTTAGACCGGCGTCAGTTAATAGATCGGGGACCATGTATTGGTATTGGATGCCGCTGTAACTTAGAATTGCTGGCGTTAAGTGACGCGTCAGATCAAGTTCTTGCAACCAAGCATAGTTCGGCTGTGCCAGCTTATCACTACAATGCCATAATTGCTTGGCTTCGTTGTATGAGAGTTGTCGTAGTCGTGTCAAAAGTTGTTTGGTTTGATTGAGATAGTCGGGGTTGCCCTGACTATCAAACGTGTCGGTGTCAACGACCATCTTTTTAGCTGGCGCAATAATGATTTTCATACAGACAACTTCTTTCATCAGGGATTATTATGATTAGCTTAGCATAATATGCTGAATTGTAATAAAGTAGGTTTAATCAAAAATAAAAGGGATGAGGGCATGAAAATTCAAACCGGGGCAATGCCGTTTCGAGGCTACCAGACTTACTATCGCATTATGGGGGATCTAACTAGCACGTTGACCCCATTACTGCTGTTACATGGCGGCCCAGGGTCAACACATAATTATTTTGAAGTTTTTGATCAATTTGTTGCCCAAACAGGCCGGCCAGTCGTGATGTACGACCAAATTGGTTGCGGGTTGTCGTCTATCCCAGATGATCCCAGCTTATGGCAGGCGACGACATGGTTGTCTGAGTTACAGGCGTTGCGTGATTACTTAAGTTTGACTAAAGTTCATTTGCTCGGTCAATCCTGGGGCGGGATGCTGGCAATTAGTTACTTGTGCGACGAGCAACCACGAGGTATTCAGAGTCTAATTTTAGCGAGTACCTTATCCTCGGCAAAATTATGGGCACAAGAGCAACATCGTTTGATTAAACTGATGCCAGCTGCTGAGCAGGCGGCGATTGCGCAAGCTGAAGCAACTGGTGATTTTACCACCGCGGCCTATTTAGCGGCCAATGCACACTTTATGATGTTACACGCCACTGGACCACTCACGGCTGATTCACCTGAATTTTTACGCCGACCGAAAAAGGCTGGAACGGTCGCTTATGAAACGGCTTGGGGACCGAATGAATATTGCCCAACCGGAACCCTTCGCGAATTTGACTATACGGCACAGTTAGCCCAAATTAAGCTGCCGACATTAGTGACTAGTGGTGTCAACGATTTATGTACACCGCTGATTGCGAAAACCATGGTGGATCAGTTACCGCACGCCAGTTGGCGGTTATTTGCCCATAGCAGACATATGGCGTTTATTGATGAAACTTCAGCTTATTTTGACCAGTTAACGACTTGGTTGACGGCCCATGATTACGAGGAGGATAAATAATGGTCAAAACTCATTTTGCCAAGTTATCAAAACCGTGGTTATGCGCAGCTAATGTTACGGTCGTTAGAAACCCATTTTCCAGCTGTCAATTGTTGGCAGTTGGACACGATTGCTGAAGAAGCTAAACTAGTCCAGTTATACCAACACGCTGGTTATACGCAATTAGGTCAATATTGTGATGAAATTCAGCCACAAATGCATCTCATTTATTTTGAAAAACGGTTATAAAAAAAGGCCATCCGACGCAGTTACGTCGGGTGGTCTTCTTGATGAGGTGCGGTGACCTTCTGAACGCTTGCGCGCCGATCACGTACCCTCATCATGGTTTGGCACCGAGAGTATTATCGCATGGCGCGTCTGTGTCGTCAATTGAAAGTTAAATTTAATCGGCTTTGACGATTCCAAGGTCAATCATTGATTGCGCGGTCGCGACAATCGCAGTCTCAGCTGATCTTGGCTGCCAATTGAGCATCGAAACGGCTTTAGCATTGCTGGTTTCGGCGTAAACGCCCAATAAACTGGCCACCATTCGTAACATGGGATCGGCCAGTGCGGCGACCTTGATGAGTGGATCAGGAATGATCTTGGTTGGCAACTTGGCTGCGAAGTCGGGAAAATGGTGTCGTAAGATCGTTGCCACTTCTAGCATTGAAAGGGTCTCACCAGTTGTGGCTAGAAAACGTTCGCCAGCAGCCTGCGGGGCAGTCATGGCAAGTAAATGTAGGCTTGCCACATCGCGGACATCAACGTAACCAGAGTCAACGCGCGGGACAGCTTTAAGTTGACCAGCCAGTAATTGCTGAATTTGGTTATTTGAATGAGAATAATCTGCTGATAGGACGGGACCCATGACAGCCACAGGATTAACCGTGGCGAGTGTCATACCGTGACCTTCGCGAGCAATAAAGTCCCAAGCAGCATGTTCTGCCAATGTTTTAGACTTTTGATAGGGATGAATATTTTTAGCAGCTAAGTTTGACCAGTCTCTTTCAGTGTAAGGGGTGTCCCGGTGTTTGTGGCCGGCGAAGACTGCGCCATAGGCCGATGTTAAGACGACACGTTTCACTTTAGCATCGCGCGCGGCCGTCAAAACTCGGACAACGCCATCAACGGCCGGTCGGATCATTTCGGATTCATTTTTAAAATTTAAGGTGGGCGTTGGCGAGGCCACATGAATGACGTAAGTTGCACCTTGCATGACAGCAGCCCAGCCATGATCATGGGTTAAATCAGCCTCAACGAAATCAAGATTGGTAAAGTCGGTTAAGCCACCAGTTGTCAACATTTCCTTAATCAAATTGATCTTTTTTAGTGAGCGGACCGTTGTTCGGACCCGATACCCTTGTTTCAGTAATTGCAAAATAATATGAATCGCAATAAAACCACTCCCGCCGGTAACGACGACTAATTCCTTCTTCATGTAAAAGTTCCTCCAGTTCTATAGTTACACTTGTAACGTGTGTGGAGATAGCTTACAATGGGTTTCACTAATAAACAAGCGATATTGCGGCATCTGTGACAGAAAGGTGGAATTGTTATGGCAGCAACGCAACATGCGCAGCTAATTAAGCAGGATTCACGCGATTATTTGACCACAGCCTTGTTACAATTACTAGAGACGCACGATTTGGCGACCATTACGGTAACCCAAGTCGTTAAGCGCGCTGGGGTAAGTCGGATGGCTTTTTATCGAAATTTTACGACACTATCAGATGTTTTGACGGCTTATTTTGATCCTTTGATTGCGGCACGATTTGCAGATGTTCAACAACAGCTGCCGGTTGCGGATAAATTAATGGCGATTAGTGGCTTCTTTTCGACACAAGCTGAGGTATTGAAATTATCTGTTGAACGCGGATTTGAGGCAATTATTCGACAGTGTTTCGATCAGCAGATGTTGCATTTTTATGCTGATTTGGTATTACCAATGACCTTAACGACAGCACAACGACAGTACTGGATGAAGTTTATGAGTGCCGGGGTGTATGCCATTTGGCGAGAATGGTTGTTTAATGGACAGCGGGAACCGTTGACAGAGATTCATGATTTAATTGGTGGCTTTCAAACTGCGACCTTGCAAGCCTTGACCGTGGGGACGGACGGTGTTTGAAGAAAGCAATCGGTGGTGCGACTTTCCAGTTGTTACGGCCATTCAGCATGACTCACGTGATCGAGATATTTCCCGGGGAATAGTGGCCAACGTTGTTGGTAATAGTAAGTAGTGATATTATCTAAGGAAGGATTGGGAAAGACTGGCCTTTTTAGCCATTGATGGTTAATGTCACCGGCGCCAAGGATTTTGACTGTCTTTCTCAGAGCGTTTACTGACGTCTTTGTAGGTTTAAAAAGTTTGATTGTAAAGATTAAGACAAAGATCACATCAAGTAGAGGATTGTTTATAAATGAAAAAGATTGCGATTTTAGGGTTTAATGTTTTTGCACCAGGGGGAACATCCCGAAGTAATATTAATTTATTGGAAGAGTTTGGTCGTGCCGGTTATCAGATTACCTTTTTTAATTTTAGACAGTTTACGCGGCGAGATTTGCGAAAATTAAAAAAAGAAAACCCCACTGTAACAGATGTTGAGTTCTTATACATTTCCGAACTAGAAACACATGTTGATTTCGATTACTTCTTTATTACGCGGGAAAGCTTTTTCTGTGTGGCGCCATATATTCGGGCTAACAGCAATGCCATCATTGTTGGTGAAATTCATACGCCATTGGCATTGATCGAAGAAACCGATTTAACCGATTACTTACAATATTTCAGTTGCGTACGAGTTGCCACTGAGTCGATTAAGGCTGAAATCGTGCGGCGCTTCCATTTTGATCGGGTTTATGTTCAAACAGTTAGTCTAGAACATATCGCTAACGAGCAAGCAACGTTTGATCCTGAAATTGTGGATGAAAATGGCAATGTCAATTTGATTGTCCGGTCCCGATTTGATCATGAAAAAGATATCTCGGCAATTATCAAATTACTGGATTACATGATTCATTATCTACATCATGACGAGTTTCGGTTTTATATTACTGGCTATGGTCCTAGTGGCACGATGTATCACAATTTAGTCAGCTTCTATGGGCTTGATGATTATGTTTTCTTCAATAGTAAGCAGGTTCCTGATCGTCATATTTACGTGTCGACCTCGTTCTATGAAACGTTTGGTTACTCAATTGTGGAAGAATTTGCGAGTGGCCACCCAGTCATTGCTTATCCAGGGAACGACAATGTGACGCGTGAGAATTTTGGGGCGTTTAAGGATGTGCTCTGGATTAAGAAAGATCCAGAGATTGATGCGCCTAAAATTTTAGCGTTCATTAAGCAGCCACGGACCGAAGCTGATTATCACTATAATCTTGAGCAAATTGCCAAAAAGAAGCAGCATTACGTGACGAACTTTGAAGCAACGACTGCGAAGTTCAAACAAAATGTTGGTCAGGTTGATGATCAGGCGGTTACCTATGATCAAATGTGGGAAGTCATTCAGAAACGGACTAAATTTGATGGCATGCGTCGTTTCCGTCGACTTTATTACAAAGTACGTAAGGTGCCGGCAGTTGGGGCAATTGTTCAACAAGATTGGATTCGAGTGCCTTCAATGCGGTTACTCAGTAAATTGGTTGGTGAAACACCAGATTTCACGTCTGAGGAACCGATTGATGAAAATAAATTTTTCATTGAGTCCTTTCACGGTAGTAACTTGTCTGGCGATCCTAAATATTTTGCGCTTGAAATCAAGCGGCAGAATCCGGATGCAGAAATTTTCGTCAGCTCTCGTAATCAACTTGTCGATATGGAAATTCTGGCCAACGGTTTTACACCAATTCGGGTCGGAAGTCTGCGATATATCGAAAAATTCCAGGAATGTAAGTATGTCTTCATTAATGGGAATAGTCTCGATAAGGCCGGTAAACGGGATGGACAAGTCTTTATTCAAACTTGGCATGGTTTTCCAATGAAGCAAATGGTCAATGATTTAGCGGATGATGCGCAGCGGACGAAGGAATCCGAAGCCTTTGCGCCACGGATGCAGAAATGGGACTATTTAACGACCTCTTCAGCTTACAATGTTCAATTGCTCAAGTCTGCGTTTCGTTTGGATGATAATGCTGAGTTAACTGTATTTGATAATGGGACGCCTAAGAACGACTATTTGTTAAAAAATATCGATAGCACGTCTGAAAAGCAACGTATTTTTGAAAAGTACTTTAACCGACCTTACGATGCGACCAAGAAAATTGTGTTGTTCTGTCCAACTTGGCGTAAAGGCAAACGGAAAGATGTTTCTGATCTTGATTTACAAGCCGTTATCCAGGCATTGCCAGATGATTATTTGATGATTGTTAAGCTACATCCGTTGGAGAGTCACTTACGGCAACAATATGCTGATCTTGATCCTCGGATTTTCTGTTTCTACAATGAATTAGTGGATATTCAAGAACTTTACCTGTTGTCTGATTTGCTAATTTCTGACTATTCTTCGGCCATTTTTGATTATTCGTTACTCAATAAGCCAATTGTCATTATGCAAGAAGATGAAGCAGATTATGCCCAAAATATCGGTTGGTATTTCAGTATCGAAGATAAAGTTGGCTTACATGCCGATAATTATGATACGGCCGGGCTCGTTCAGGCTATTTTAACGGCGCCAGATACGAGTGCGTCTTCACGTTTGATCAAAGAACGGCTATTGACCAATGAGCATGTGGGGTCAACTGCAGAGTCGCTTAAAATTATTATGTCAAAATCTAAGTAAGACAATTTTTTCAATCTGTTATTGAGTCTGGGACAAACCCCCAGACTCTTTTTGTAACTCCGAATATTAATAGCCGAAACGTGGAACAAAAGGCTGCAACCTCCGCTTAGCTACGGAAACCGAACGATTGAAAGCCCCAATCATTCGGTTTCCTAGGCTATGCTCGGTGGCAAACCGCCTTTTGTCCCACTCTCGATAACAGATTTTTTGTTAAGTTTTTGTTTAGGCAATTAACAAATGATTAACTGACAGTTATTGTCACGGATGGGGCAGTAATTAGCCCGAACTAAGCGGGCTATCTAAAGTTAATGTGGTAGTGTAAAATGTACAGTTGATTCATGAATTAATGGGAAATTAGCTTATTCAAAGGTAGAGGTGTAGCGTTGTGTCAAAAAAAAGTGGCTATCTGGTCAGACCATATATAATTATCTTGATTGTGTCAATCATAATGGTGTTACCACAAATTATGCTCAAGAATCCCATTTTGGGAATTGACTCTAATTTTCATTTGAATCGTATTTACGAAGATGCGATGCAGATCAAAACTGGCAACTTTAGTTATTTTCAAGCCAACTATGGCTTTTCACAGTCGGGGAGAATTGTTAATGCAATGTATGGCCCAATTTGGGGTTATGTGTTGGGATTCATTTTGTTTGCGACTGGCAGTCTAGTCAAATTTCAGATTGTTTCTGACTTATTATTATTAGTTGTTGGCGGCAGCGGCATGTACTTGTTCACCCGTAAAAGTGGTGCCAATGAGCTATTTGCCACGATTGGGACGATTCTTTACATGAATGTTGGCTGGTTCGTCGCTTGGCTAACAGGACAAGAATTTACCGCCTGGGGCATGATGATCATGCCATACGTGCTAATCATGGGCATTAGAATGATTACCGACCACGATCAGCCAGTCCGCGTGTTACCACTGGCGGTCAGTGTGGCCGTGATTATCCAAGTTCACATGTTGAGTACACTACTGATTATTATTGCTTTGATTCCTTACTTTATTGTGGGGATGCAACGGGCTAATGATCGTGTGAAAATGCTACAGAAAACGGTTTTGGCGGCAGTTTTAACCATAATCATGTCGGCGAATGTCTGGGCAGGCATGCTGAATGTTACTTCTGGTAACCATCTGATGCAGCCATTTACAGTGGCAAACATGGACAATGTTTCGCTGAACCTTTCAATCGGTGATAATTATTTATTCGCGTTAGGCACAGTTTGTTCCATCTTGTTTGTATGCCAAATCTTTGCGGCGTTGAGTACTAAGGGGCTTCAGCTAGCGACTTATTTGAACACGTTTGTTGGGGCATTTTTCCTGATTATTGGGTCCAAATTATTCCCATGGCAACGGCTAGCGACAGTTTTACCCGCCGCTAAAAATTGGCTACAATTCCCGTCACGTTTAGGGTCGATTGCGGGGATTCTCTTAATTGCTGGGGCCGCTGGGTACCTCACGACGAGGGTTAAAGCAACTCAAAATAGTCATCATCAAGTGGGTACCAGCACGTTCTTGAACTGGCCGACCGGCTTATTTGCTTTCGCAGCGCTAATGCTCGTTTGGCAAAATGTAACGGTCATGAACGGGCAATTAAAGAAATGGGACACGGCACAGCCCATTCAAAGAATGGATAATATTTATTTATCAAATCATGCGACGGTAGCCGAAATTAGAGCTGGGTTTAAAGGCAAAGATTTGAGTAAAGGCCTGGCGTTAGCCGCTAAGGGAACGACTGATTATCTGAATCAGCCGGCAAGTGATGTGAAATATAATCAAAACCGAAATACTTACGCTGATTATATCAACCAAATTGTTAAGAAAAATCACCTTTATAATAAAAAAGTCTTAGCCGATGGAAGCTTATCGGTTACGTGGCAGGCTAAACGGCGGGGCAAAACGCAATTGCCAGTCGTGGGCTATGCGAAGTCAGCGGTGACGTTTAATGGGACTAAGGGCTGGAATAGTCAATACCAGCATAGTAACCTCGGTGCCTTGATTGTCGATCAAAAGCCAGGTAAGAATACCCTGATTATTAAGTATCATCCAGGCAAAACCTTTACACTGCTTAGTCTGGCTGCACTGATTTCATGGTTAGCGGTCTTAGTGCTCTGGGTCGTCCAAGGCATTAGACAACGTAAACAGCCACTTTCGGCTTGAGTTTAGCAGGCTAGCGGTCGGTCACCACGCGACTAGTGCGACATTTGGTAAACATTGTAGTGACGTGCTATAATTGGGGCTATTATTGAACACCGCGAACCGGTACTTATATTCAGGAGGATGTACACATGAAACGTGTAATCACGTATGGGACATTTGATCTTTTACACTATGGACACATTGAATTATTGAGACGGGCTAAAGCCTTAGGCGATTATCTAGTTGTCGCTTTGTCTACTGATGAATTTAATTGGGATAGTAAACAGAAGAAGGCTTACTTCTCATATGAAAAGCGTAAAGCCCTCCTTGAAGCCATTCGCTATGTTGATTTGGTTATTCCCGAAGAGGCTTGGGATCAAAAAGTTCGTGACATTAAGTTGTATGAAATTGATACTTTTGTGATGGGTGATGACTGGAAGGGCCAGTTCGACTTTGTTGGCGAACAGACTGATGCAGAAGTCATTTATCTTCCCCGGACGCCAGAAATTTCAACCACGAAGATTAAAAAAGATTTGAAGATGTAAGGCTGTTGGCTACAATCCAAGTGGTTGTGGCCAATATTTGTTTAAATGAAATTTTTATGACTAAGTCATTAACTTACGTTTAAGTTAAATAACTGGTCAACGACAAGCTAACAACGAATGAGTATAATATAAAAAGCTCGGTTGTTATGACTGTACTAGGAAGGAGCTGCTAGTAGATTGGATAAGAAGCTCAAGATTCGTGCGCGTTATTTGACTAAAGAATACGACATGATGAAAACCAAAAGCGATAAACTAAAGTCATTAATGCCATTTGGTAATACGGCAATTGAAAAATTTTGGGCCTTAAAGGGCGTAAGCTTTGATATTTATGAGGGCGATAGTGTCGGAATTGTTGGGTTGAATGGTGGCGGTAAGTCGACATTACTCAACATCGTTTCACAAATCATCCCGCCGACTTCTGGTGAACTGGAGGTCAATGGGACCACTAATATTATCTCAGTTGGTGCCGGATTGAACGGTAAGCTCTCTGGGCGTGAAAATATTATTATGAAATGTGAAATGCTTGGCATGAGTACCGCTGAAATTGATGACAAGATGGAAGATATTATCAACTTTTCAGGTGATCAAGTCATTAAAAAAATTGATCAACCAGTCAAGACGTATTCTAGCGGGATGAAGAGCCGGTTGGGATTCAGTGTGTTAGTGCATCAAGATCCCGATATTCTAATTATTGATGAAGCCCTTAGTGTTGGGGATGCCCCATTCTTCGAAAAGGGTGTTGCCCGAATGAAAGAATTTAAAGCTCAAGGCAAGACGATTATGTTCGTGAGTCATAGCCTGAGTCAGGTTAAGACGCTCTGTGACAAAGTGGTTTGGATTGATCATGGCCGGGTTGTCATGGAAGGCACCGCCGCTGAAGTGTTGCCACAGTTCGAAGAGTTCCAACGGACATACAACAAAAAGTCCAAGGCAGAACGGGCGAAAATCACTCGTGATTCAGGCCAAGACTTCAGTTTGGAAGAGTTACACGAGGCGCATCCTGAAGAACCAATTAGTTATTTTAAAAAGAAGTTATATGACAAACCGCTAAGTTGGCCAACGCAAACCGTACTAGGTTTCTTGACCCTCTTGCTAATTTTTACGATTACCGCAACCTTAAGAGAAGTGCCATTGCGAACGGCGGTCTTACATCCGCTCACGATCATCTCGTTAAAATGGCTGATTGTGATTGTTGCCGTTATTGCGGTGATTGCAGGCATCGGAATCTTATCGCGACGTCGTAAGGAAAGGCATGTATTGGACTAATGAGAGAAACTTGGTTAGTTTTACTTGAACAATTTAAAAATTTAAAGGTCATTCGTCGGCTTGCGAAGTACGAAGAAAAATCAACCTTCCAAGCACATATTTTGGGAAATGTCTGGCAAATTCTCGATCCCGCAATCAATATTGCCATTTATTGGTTTGTCTTTGGGATGGTTCTCTATGGTAATAAGCCAATGGATGGTTATTCATACATTGCGTGGTTACTCCCAGGATTTATTGCTTGGCAGTTTATGCGGTCTGAAATTTTGGGCGCTAGCCGTAGTATGGTTAGTCGGGTGCAGATGGTTAGTAAGATGCAGTTTCCAGTGTCAACCATCCCTAGTATGACGCTAGCGAGCCAGCTGATTAATTATTGGTGGATGCTTGGCATTAGCATGGTAATCATGTTGATGTATGGTGTCAGACCGTCATTTTATTGGCTTGAGTTTATCTACTTCTTCTTCTGTATGATTGTCTTTTTATATGCAGTGGGTCTAGTGACTTCGACGATTACCGTTGTGGTTCGTGATTTTCATACATTATTGAATAGTGCGATGCAGTTGATGTTTTGGGTCAGTGGCGCGATCTTCAACTTTAGTGCCAATGCGATTATCGAAAAACACCCAATGGTTATCCATATTATTCAGATTAATCCGTTTTATTATATTATTGCTGGGATGCGCGAGGCCTTTCTGGGGACTGGCTTGTTCTACCATGATATTAAAAGTATGATTATTTTTTGGTCAATTACGTTGATGTTATTGATTTTCGGTAGTCATATCCATTTGAAGTTCCGTAGTCGGTTTGTTGACTATATCTAGGTTTTAAAAGATGAGTAAGTTCGAAGTCAGCCTGAGGGTTGGTTTCGAACTTTTTTGTTTGGAGCTATTTTGTTCATGAAACCGGTTGAGCGAATTTGATGTTATCAAAATAAAAATACGGTATGATGTGATAACTAATTAAGCGATATCAACTCGAAGGGGGCTAGGAAAGTGGACTTCAAACAGATGAAATATTATTTAATGATTGCGGAATTGAAAAGCATGACGCAAGCGGCTGCTGAATTACATGTTGCCCAGCCTTACCTGAGTCGTCAGTTGAAACAGCTAGAGGATGAATTGGGCGTCACGCTATTGAAACGGACGACACGTGACATGCAATTAACTGCGGCTGGCCGCGTGTTGCAGCAACGCGCGCATGAATTGCTTGAGTTGCGACAACAATCTTTGCGGGAGCTGACGGCGGTGGCGAATGGGATGCTAGGAACTTTGAAAATTGGGATGATGGCATCCATCAATAATGGGTTGTTACCGACTTGGTTGGCTCAATATCATCACAACTATCCAAAAGTACAAGTTTTAATCGAGGAACAGTCGGGCAGCAAGATACGACAAATGATCCAGCAACAGCGCATCGACCTTGGTCTCGTCCGAACGACTAGACGACTGAAAGGATTCCAGCAACTGGAACTACCAAGCGTTCCGCTAGTAATGATTAGCCGTGAGTTACATGTTTCGGCAGAGCGTAAAGCGTCGCCAATTTTAGCCTTAAAGGACCAACCGTTATTAGTACATCATTACCATGTGGCTGTGATTGAAAAATTATGCTACGATGCCGGTTTTAACCCACACTTTTTGGCTCAAGTTGACGAGCCGTTAACCCTTTTAAGACTGGCGAATCAAGGTATTGGAACGGCGTTGGTTCCTCAAGATTGGCTGGACTTAGTGCCAACGAAACAGCTACAAGTTCAAGTGTTGGCGGTGCCGGAGTTGACGCGACCGACAGCGGTTATTTGGCAGCCATCAAAGTTATCGTTACTTGCGCAACACTTTATCACGTTGATTCAATCACAGGAGTTTAAATTAACTCGAACATACGTTTGATTTAATGACGAAGTAGCGTATAATTAAGCTTATCAATTAGCAAGAGGAGTGCGGAAAATGGATCTTGAAACGTTGCAACATGTCGTCACGATGACTAATAAAATTGCCTTAGGGACGGCGCTAAATGATCAAGCAGATGTTAAAATTGTTAATTTTGTTTGGACTGCGGCACAGCCGGATACGTTATTTTTCTCGTCAGTTAAGGATAGTGCTGCCTTAACGACCTATGCGCAACACCCAGATGTCGCGTTTATCTCAGTTCCCAATGATGGGACAGTGGGCAATCCTTATATTCGTGCTCAGCATGTGCAATTGGTGCGTTCTGAAAAAACAATGACTGACTTATTGCCGTTGTATTTAGAAACCGTTCCAAATTACCAAAAGGTCTGGGACTTAATTGGCCCGCAACTCGTCGTCTTTGAACTTAAACTCAAAGCGTTATACGTTGATCCCGGTCTGGGTCAGGAGAAGGGAACCTTGAAGTTCTAAACAACGAATTGGCTGAATAAAAAAATTAGGCGTCAGCGGCTTCTTGCCGTTGGCGCCTAATTGGTTTAAAAAGGCCCAACTGAGTCAGTCAACTCAGCCGGGCCTTTTTGGTGATTAAAGACGACTATTATAAATTAAGAAACTAATATAGCAGTTATCGCCGTCAGGTAAATCATAACCGGTATTTTGGTTAGAACCGTCGTTTTCGTGCAAAACAACAAATTCGCCAGAACCATAATCTTGATTATTTAAATAAGTGACGAGACGTTCGTCACATTCGGCTAAAGTCTTACCGGTAACAACTCGGCGATTCCAGCCACGATGAACAGCACCATTTGGATTAATCAAAGTCTTCACTCCTCAGTTTAAAGTCATCAATTGCATTATTAAAAATAATGTCACCTTGATGGACAGTGTTAGCTAATTCTAATAATAGGAGTTACAGAATTAACCAAATAAAAATCCTACTTAATCATAGCAAAGTTTGGCTAGGTTAATCAATGCTAAGTCTGAGAAGATCACATTGACGGCAGCGCTTACATCAATTACACTTGGGGTAAGTTAATAAACACTAGGGGTGTCCACAGATGGGCTGAGATGGTAATGTGCGTGCTAATCCCTTTGAACCTGTGAGTTCAGACTCGCGTAGGGAAAGTGTCGAGATGCTGTAAATTGGCAACCACTGGTTCAATGAAAGTTGAGTCGGTGGGTTTTTATATTCTGGAGGTGTTGATCATGAATTTAGACTTATTAAGGACGTTACGCTCGGAAAATCCGATTGTTTTTAATATTGCCAACTTTGTCACCGTTTAAGATGTCGCGAATGGGTTGAATGCGCTTGGGGCCTCGCCAATTATGTCAGCAGAAATTCAAGAAGCACCAGATATGGTTAATATTTCTCAGGCAGTTTGTCTGAATTTGGGCACTTTAACGGTGTCACAAGTTGCCCAAATGAAAGCTGTCGGGCAACTCGCAAATGCGCAAGCCAAACCAATTGTTTTTGATCCAGTCGCAGTCGGTGCGAGTCCATATCGCCAAAAGGTTGCCGAAACATTGCTGACAAGTTTTCAGGTTGCTGTGATTCGGGGAAATGCTGGTGAAATTGCCACACTTGCTGGAATGGCTTGGCAGCCAAAAGGCATTGATGCGGGTTCAGGAACGGGTGATTTAGCTCAAATTGCGCGTGCTTGTGCGTTGAAATTTCACTGTGTCGTTGTGTTGTCAGGGCCAACGGATGTCATTACAGATGGTCAGCGCGTCACCCAAGTGCATAATGGGACGCCGCTATTTCAATTGCATGTAGGTTCAGGTGATTTACTTTCAAGTTTGGTGGCAGCATTTACCGCTGTGAGTGAGCGTGATTACTTCGAAGCGGCTCAGGTAGCTTGCTTAGTATTGGCAGCGACTGGCCAATTGGTCGTTAAACAAATGACGGCCGATCGCCCGGGGACATTTGCGGTGGAACTATTAGATAAACTACATTTGATTACTGTCGCAGAAATTGAAAAAATTGCAGAAATAAGTTAGGAAGAAGGCTATTTGGGATGAATGATTTTCCACAAGTTGTCACGATTGCAGGAACTGATAGTGGTGGTGGCGCCGGTGTGATGGCAGACTTGAAAACGATGCAAGCACGGCATGTTTTCGGGACAGCGGTGATTGTTGCTGTCACGGCTCAAAATACGTTGGGGGTCCAAGATTTTATGGCGCTACCGGCTAAAATAATTAATGAGCAGTTTGACTCATTAGCAGCCGATTTCAAAATTCGAGCTTGTAAAACTGGGATGCTCGCTGATGCAGAACATGTCCATGTCGTTGCAGAAGCGTTAAAACGGGTCGATTTTGGGCCATTGACCGTTGACCCAGTGATGATTGCCAAGGGTGGCGCTGCGCTGCTAGCAGATGATGCCATTGAAACGGTTCGAACAGAGTTGGTACCACTAGCAACGGTTGTCACGCCTAATCTGCCGGAAGCCGAACGCCTAACCCATGCGAAAATTACGGATGCGGCTGGGATGGTGGCTGCCGGGCACGCCCTGCAAGACTTGGGTGCGAAAAATGTCATCATTAAAGGTGGTCATGAAGCAGATCGTGCAACTGCTGCCGATTATGTATTACTGGAAGATGGGACGTCTTTTTGGCTCTCAGCACCACGAACGGACACGGTTCGCACGCATGGCACTGGTGATACTTTGTCAGCATGTTTAACGGCTGAATTAGCTAAAGGGGTGCCAATGGCGACAGCAATTCAAACGGCCAAAGCCTATGTGACGGCTGCCATTAAAAATACGATTCAGGTTGGTCACGGTCATGGTCCTTTGAATCACTGGGTTGAACCAAGTGATGAGGTGAGTCGCCATGACGCGTAAATTTTCACCCGAACAGTTACGAGCCTATTTTGTTTGTGGCTCACAAGATGTTGGTAGTCGTGACATCTTAACAGTTGTGGATTCAGCATTGCAGGCTGGTATTACCGCGTTTCAATTTCGGGACAAAGGGCGTAGTCAGTTAAGCGACTCGGCGCGATTGCAATTAGGTTGCAAGTTACACCAGTTATGTGAAGCTTATCAAGTCCCGTTTATTGTCGACGATAATGTGGATTTAGCGTTGGCTTTAAAAGCAGATGGGATTCATGTTGGTCAGCATGACCAAAAAATTCAGCAAGTGCTAAGTCGGGTTCAGGGAAAAATGTTTGTGGGATTATCTTGTTCAACGCTGCCAGAAGTTGAAGCGGCTAATCAGCTGTCAGGTGTTGCTTACTTGGGCAGTGGCCCGGTTTTTCCAACCAGCTCCAAGGCGGATGCTGATCCAGTGATTGGGCTGAATGGCTTAACACGCATCGTAGCACTTTCTAAAGTGCCAGTTGTGGCAATCGGCGGGATAACTGCTGAACAATTACCGGCAATTGCGGCCACCGGTGCGCGTGGTGCGGCGGTGATCTCTTTGTTAGCACAGCGCGATAATATGGGTGCAACAGTACAAGAAATGTTAGCAGTAACGGCCCGAAAATGATTTCCCGGGAAATAAACGAATGTCCGGTTGTGAATAAATGGCATGGTTGAATACATGCGAGTTTTATCGATAAAATGGTTGTTCAGTGTTATATTGAAATTGTTGTTAGCTACTTTTAGCTCCAGAACTGTTATGAAGAAGGAGACAAACTGAAAATGGTAAAATCCGATGTGAAGATTAATGCTTGGGAACCGTTTGAATCACAACTTCATCAGTACTATTTACCGGCATCTATACGGCTTGATAATGAGACATTTCCAGAAACTTGGAAATTTCAGCTCCCGCGTGATAGTACTTATCACAAAGTCAAACCAATTGATGTTGGAATCACTGTTGACGGTGTAAAGTTTTCATCTAAAAAGGGAACGATTGTTTTGCCGATAGATCAGATTAGCAATGTTAGTGTTGACGTGGCTCAAAAAGAGATGATGACGCAAGCCATGGCCATACCCTTTGCTAGCGTTTATTTTATTGCTACGATTACATTTACTAAAACTGATGGCAAAAAATTTAAGATCAGTTTGCCAGACTTTACCTTCATACCCGCATTAGCAGGACTGTTAAATAGACTAGGCATTACTTATCTAGATCCTACGGGGTTGGGAGATCACTTAGACGATTTATCAAACTATCTTAAAACACTTTTCTAATTATTTACTGACAAAAATGCAAAGAAAAAAGTAATAAGTGGTGTCTATTCAGACATGAGTGGTTGAAATTCGCTGTGGCCCTAGTCTCGACGATACCTAGCCTGACTAGTACGCAAAATCAGAAATTCCCGGCATCTGAACACTTTCCTAACTTAATAGTTGACATTAGCTGAAATAAAACTTAATCTTTAATTAATCAAATCGCCATAATTTTTTAATTGAATATTGAGTGCTGTGAAGAGCAGAGTAAGTTAAAGGCCGAAGATTAGCGACTGCCGATAGTGTGAGGGTGGCTTCTTAATTTAACTGAAGATGGGTTTGGAGCACTGACTGGTGTTGCTGATACTAGTCCGAGGGGAGTCGTTAGTCTCCTGACATGTTTTTAATGTTATCGAGGTGGGTTTGGTTAACCACGAACTCGGGGTGGTACCACGAAACCAATCGTCCCTGTATACAATTATTGTGTGCAGGGATTTTTTGGCGATAAAAGAAAGAGGTTGTTGAAGATGACAAAGCCAATTATTGGGGTGGCGCCCGGAACGCTTGCGGTAGATAGTCAAATGTTTCCTGGTCGTAAGCGTGATTATGTCAATCGGGTTTACTTACGCTCAATTACAGCTAACGGCGGGGTGCCGTTAGTCTTGCCCGTCACAAATGACGCAGAGACGATTGCGCGCTATGTTGGGCTAATTGACGGTCTGCTGCTCTGCGGGGGACAAGATGTGAATCCGTTAGTGTATGGCGAAGAACCGTTAGAAAAATTAGGTGGGATTGATCCGGAGCGGGATACTTATGAAATTGCTTTAATCAAAGCGGTACATGCAGTACACAAGCCAATTTTTGGCATTTGCCGCGGGATCCAAATTTTGAATGCATGCTATGGTGGGACGATTTATCAGGATCTTTCGTATATGCCAGCCGGGCAAGGAACCATTAAACATTTGCAGGCGCAGTTACCGGCATATGGCATGCACCATGTCCAGGTTGCGCCTAAATCAGTCTTGGCTGAGTTTTTAGGTCAAACTGAGTTGGCGGTGAATTCGTTTCATCATCAAACGTTGCACCAAATTGCGCCAGGGTTTCAAGTGGTTGCGACGGCGCCCGATTCGGTGGTTGAAGCAATTGAAGCCACGGACGGCGGGTTACAATTGGCAGTCCAGTGGCATCCCGAAGAAATGCAGGCAGTCGAACCAGTCATGGCACGTTTGTTTGCCAAATTTATTGTAACTAGTCAGCGCTAAGATAGACGGGGAAAATGTATGAACAAAACAAAAAAATGGGTAAGTGGTCTCGAAATTGTGACATTAGGATTAGTCTTAGCTAGTTGTGGGACACAAACGACTTCTAAGACTAAAAATAGCAGTAAGACGTTGACGGTGACTGCCTCACAGGCCATTGCGACCGCCGACCCGAATAAGGCTGACGATATTGCGAGTCAGGCTGCCATTGCACAGTTTATGGAGGGCCTCTACACGACTAATACTAAGGGTAAGGTTGTGCCAGCAATTGCGACAAAAGTGGTCAAACCCACGGATGGTGGTAAGAAATACACATTCACGCTTCGGCGGAATGCCAAGTGGTCGAATGGGCAACCGGTGACGGCCGCGGACTTCGTGTATTCATTGCAGCGACAAGTTAATCCGGCAACTAAATCACAAGAAGTTGGACATGTTGCTGAAATTCAAAATGCGACTGCAATTACTGCCGGTAAAAAGGCAGTCAAAACCCTAGGTGCTAAGGCCCTAGGAAAGTATAAATTGCAACTGACGTTAACCCAAAAGGTGCCGTATTTTAACTATCGGTTGGCGACTGAAATTTATCCACTTAATCAGAAGTTTACTGAGAAGTACGGCAACAAATATGGGACTACTGCCGCTAGAACCTTATCAAATGGGCCTTATGTCCTAAAAAATTGGGATGGGACGAGTGATACTTGGAAATACGTCAAGAATCCTAATTATTACGATCGTCAGGCCGTTCATATTAATAACGTTAAGGTTGAAACGGTTAAAACTAACAGCACGGCTCAAAATTTATTTGAAAGCAATGCCGTTCAAGTCACCCAGATTACCGGTACGCAAGTTGCCAGTGCCAAGCAAGGCGCTTTGAAGAAATCGTTAACAGTGACCAAACTCAATCAGCTCTACTTCATGCCGTGGAACAACCAACGCACATTGACGAAAAATGCTGATTTACGGCGAGCAGTGAGCTATGCGTTGAATCGCAACTCCCTAGTAAAAAACGTGTTGAAAGATGGGTCAACGGCGGCAACATCGCTCGTACCAACGGGTAACACTAAAAATCCTGAAACCGGGCAAGATTTCAATCAGGATACTGGCAACTTATATCCGTATAGTCCAGCCAAGGCCAAGGAATACTGGCAGAAGGCGCAAGCCAGTTTGGGTAAAAAGCACATCACGTTACAATTACTGACCAATGATACTGATGTGAATAAATCAGTGGCTGAATTCGTTCAGGCTGCCATCGAAAAACATTTGGATGGCGTCAAAGTCACGGTTAAGTCAGTCCCACTAACGAATGAAATCTCGACATTAAGTAAAGGCAATTTTGATTTTGCGACTTTAGCTTGGTCTAGTGATTTCCAAGATCCGGTTGATTTTCTCAACAAAGCTTCTGTCACAAATTCCGTTGATTTTGGGAAATTCCAAAATCGTGATTACGAAAAAAAGATTGCGACAATTACAGCGGGAACCCAAACTAAAACGGCCCGCTATCAAACGATGCAACAGGCAGCTAAATTAGTTGCTGAGGAACAGGGGGTCACGCCACTGTATCAGACGGCAGCGGCTCATTTAATTAGTGATAAGGTTGGTGGCGTTCATTTTACGTTGCTACGAGATGCCTTGTACCGCTATGCTTATTGGAAATAACTTGCTTGTTAAACTGGTTCTGACAACTTGTCGGAGCCAGTTTTAAGTTTAGACTGTTTATTTTTAGAGTGAACCAGTAAAATAGGATTTAACAAAAATGTTTCACGTGAAACATCTGATAGGTTACACGGATTTAGTGAAGGGATGGGGAAACGCATGGCTAAGTTTCAATTTGAAGCAACACCGTTAGCAGCTTTGCAGGATCAATATGATGTGATTATTATCGGCTCTGGCAGTACCGGGTTAGTAAGCGCGATTCAAGCGCACGAGTTAGGCTTACGGCCGGTTATCTTAGAAAAAATGCCGAAGATTGGTGGCAATACGACGCGAGCATCATCTGGGATGAACGCGGCCGAAACGCTCGTTCAATTAAAGCATCATGTGGTGGACAGTTATGCTGATTTTTATCATGAAACATTTGTCGGTGGCGGTGAGCAAAACGATCCGGCAATGCTGGAATATTTTGCCTCGCATGGGGCGCTAGCGATAGATTGGCTGGCAGCCCATGGGATTGAATTAGATGATTTAACCATCACGGGTGGCATGCGTGTGAAACGAACCCACCGACCAAGCAGCTTAGCGCCAATTGGTGGTTTTTTGGTGACACAATTATTGAAAGTGGTGGCGGCCGAAAAGATTCCGTTATTTACGGAAGTTGATGTGACTGCGTTGCAAAAAGATGCTGAGAAGGTCACAGGGGTAACGGTTACATTGCCCACTGGTAGCCAACGACAGTTAGCGGCGTCAGCGGTTGTTCTAGCAACTGGTGGCTTCGGTGCCAATCCAAAGTTAATTGCGAAATATCGACCGGAGCTAAAAGCCTACCGGACGACGAATCAACCGGGGGCAACGGGTGATGGTATCAGTTTGGCGACTAGTGCCGGTGCTGAATTAGTTGATATGGCTCAGATTCAAGTTCATCCAACCGTGCAACAAGATACGGCGCATGCCTTCTTGATTGGCGAAGCGGTCCGTGGTGAGGGTGCGATTCTAGTTAATGAGGCTGGTCAGCGCTTTGTAAACGAACTGACGACGCGCAAGGCAGTTACTGCGGCAATTGATCAATTACCAACGAAGCATGCGTACTTGATTTTGGATCATGCGGTTCGTGAACGGGTACCAGCAATCAATTTCTATGATTCCGTTGGTCTAGTGGTGACGGGCGACACGCTGGCCGATTTGGCCGTTAAAATTAAGGTTCCGGTTGACGAATTAGCGGCGACCATCGCAACCTGGAATGAAGCGGTGACCACCAAAGCCGATTCTGAATTTGGTCGAACGACCGGGATGTCCCAGCCACTGACAACTGGGCCTTTTTATGCGATTCATATTGCGCCAGCCGTTCATTACACAATGGGTGGGGTCAAGATTAACGCGCTGACTCAGGTGATTGCGAGAACTGGTCACGTGATTCCAGGGTTGTACGCCGCGGGTGAAATTGCCGGAGGACTTCATGGCAATAACCGTATCGGCGGTAATTCTATTGCTGAAACGGTGGTCTTTGGCCGGCAAGCGGGGCAACAAGTTTATCGTTACTTAACAACTTTAAAATAAGTCTGAATGGCGCTGTGGCATAAGCCATGGGGCTATTTTTGACGCTGAAAATCCTTATCATCGGCAAACTAGTTGCTAGTTGTGTTTTTAAAGGGTTTTTTGAGAAGGCTTTCATTAGCCAATCTAAGTAGGCTATAATTAACAGCGACAATCAGGAGGTGAGGTTGGATGGAACTTCAAAATGGCATGCAGGTATTGTTGTCAACTGGAGAGCAATATGAACTTTTGGCGGTCATTGATCATGGACAGCACTGTTTGGCGAAGCAGTTAAAGGAAACGGCAGTTGTCGAAATTATTGAAACTAGCAAAATTATTCAGATAACTGAACAGTCTTCGGCAAGTGCGACTGAAACCGGTGACCAAGAACTAGCATCAGTTGCCGTTGTGGGGGAACATTATGTCGTCGGTATCGAACAAGCGTTGGCGACGTTAACTGTCGGTATGACCGTTTTGCTACAACGGGAGGCAAATAACCAGTACGATGAGCAAGCGATTTCTGTGTGGACTTTAGGCCATGCCCGGCTTGGATACATTTCTCGTCATCAGAATAGCCCGTATGCGCAGTTGCTTGATCAAGGGGCCTATTTGTATGGTAAAGTTGCTCAGCTTGACTTAACGGCTCAAAAGTTAAAAATTACGTTGTTTCGGGTGACCGGCATCGCGGATAACCCTGCATTGCGAATACAGCAGCAACTGGCGCAACTGCCAGTTGCCGGTCCAGCGGCCTTACCAAAACAGTTATTAATGACGCCGCTAGGAACGTTGATTGTGAAGTGCAACGGCAGTCCAATTGCCTATCAACTGACGCCTTTAACGCCTTGGCTGACTCCAGATGACCGACTGACGGTGACCCGGCGCTATTTGGTAACGCCTGATTGGTCAGTGGTGTCAGATCAAAGTTTGGTGAGCTGTGAATTAAGCACTGAAACGACGGTTATCGAGACTTGGCAAAGTGCGACCGAACAAGCCGTTGTTATGGCAAATAGCGATAGTTTTTATGTAGTCGGTCTGAGTGCCAAGACGTATATCGCTGCTAATGATAATTTTATAACGGATGCTACCGTTCCACGGGCTTTTTACCGGGTTGATCGGGTTGCGGCACATCAGACTGCGGGATTTATTGTCAGTTGGGTGTCATTTGGGGCGTTGCAGGTCAAAAAAATCATGCAACACGCGCTAAATTATCCTAATACGCCAGTCTGGTCACCTTATACACCGCAACCGGCAGTGCAAACGCAAGTCAGTTTGACGCGGACAGAGCTTGCGGCCTTGATGGTGTCACCACGGCCAAATATTCAAGGTGGTCAGGAGCTAGCGCCTAGTGTGAGCGAGTTAACGTTAGCTAAAATACGCGCAGTTTTAGGCGACCAGGCCTATCACGCATTGGCGAATTATCAGGAGCGCGTCCAATTAGTTGCCGGCAGTTTGGATAATGTTGATCCCGACCTGTTGCAGGCACTGATTCATGCGACAATCTATCATGAAATCAGTACCTTGCGCTATTTCTCACCCGATCGTGGGATGGTCAGTTTGCCGATTTATCCCTGTCAATTATTTAGTGCAACGTTAGGTGAAGATGATGACCAAGAAATCGGTTGGCTAGCTTTTTACAATTTTGAGTCCTTTGAGTTAGAACAAGCCCCCTTAACGGCCATTTCGAGTGTGGCAATTATTGAGAACCCAGAGCATCCGCAACAAGCACTGGCACCGGAAGAACTGGATTGGTTATCACTATTTTTGACCAGTTGGAATGATGTGGACTAATTAGTCAAAATAAAAAGCATGCCGCAAAAGGGTGTTAGCTGCCTTTTGCGACATGTTTCGGTTTAGCTATTCGGAGCGGTTTTTCAGAAACGCTTTGGCTGCAACTAACGTGTCTGCGGTTTGTTGGTTGAGTAATGGTGGTAACTGATCGAAGTCAAAATATGCGAGCTTCAAGGTTTCATCAGTGGCGGTTTGTAACGGTTGGCCACCAACAGCTTCGACTAAGAATAGTTCAGTAATTGTTTGCACAACGTCGCCATTTGGATAGATGGTTTCACCTTGGTCAAAGATACCAATCGGTGCAATGACTTTAACGTCGATACCGCTATCTTCCTTATATTCACGCACACAGGCGGTTGCATACGATTCACCGTATTCCAAATAACCGCCGGGAAGGCTCCAGTTATGCGTATCTGTTCTGAGATTTAACAACACTTGTTGTTGATCGTTAACTAAAATACCTGCTGCTGTATTTAAAATTAACGGTTTGTGACCGACTAATGCGCGTAATTCTTTGATATAGTTTGCCATGACTGCCAACCTCACTTTAAGTTGTTTTCTATAGTATACCGGTTACAACTCGAAAATAATATGTTAACGAACTTCTACATAGTCGCTGAAATCAGTGTTAGCTCACGCTATCAGCCCAGTTTATTAGGAAATTATCATTTGCGCCACAGCGAAATTTTAGCTAAGATGGAAGTTAACACTTGTGACGGATTGCAAGTTGTTGCTTGAATTAATGAAAAGAGAGAAAGTTATGCAGAGAAAATTAAGTACGGGCCAAATGCAGATGATTGCATTAGGTGGCACGATCGGTGTTGGTCTCTTCATGGGATCTAGCTCGACCATCAAGTGGACCGGACCGTCAGTTTTAATTGCGTACGTTGTTTCAGGGGCATTTTTGTACCTGATTATGCGGGCGTTAGGCGAAATGCTGTACGTGGACCCCAATACCGGTTCGTTCGCCAAGTTTGCGTCCGAATACATACATCCTGTTTTTGGCTATTTAACGGCCTGGAGCAATATTTTCCAATTTGTCGTCGTTGGGATGAGTGAAATGATTGCACTGGGCGGTTATTGTCGCTACTGGTGGCCGAATTTACCGGACTGGATTCCGGGGCTGATTGCGATTGTCTTCTTAGCGGTGGCAAACCTGATCTCCGTAAAAATGTTTGGGACGCTGGAGACCTGGTTTTCACTGATCAAGGTCGTGACGATTGTGTTGATGATTATTGCCGGATTAGGCTTGATTCTCTTTGGCTTCGGGAATCATGGTCAACCGATTGGAATCAGTAACTTGTGGTCACACGGCGGGTTCTTCACTGGTGGCATCAAGGGGTTTGTCTTCGCGCTATCAATCGTTTTAGCTTCTTATCAGGGGATCGAACTGATTGGGGTGACGGCTGGTGAGGCTGAAAATCCACAGAGTACCTTAGTTAAAGCGATTCGATCAACGGTCGCGCGAATTCTGATTTTTTATGTCGGTGCGATCTTCGTGATCGTCAGCATCTACCCTTGGGATCAGTTGAGTCAAATCGGCTCACCATTCGTGCAGACTTTCGCTAAAATTGGGATAACGGCGGCAGCGTCGATTATTAATTTTGTGGTCATTACGGCGTCATTATCTGGGACTAATTCCGGGATTTATAGTGCTAGTCGGATGACGTACACTTTAGCCGAAAATGAGCAATTGCCACATCGGATGACGTTGTTGAATCGGCATGGCGTGCCATTTTATGCGGTAATTTCGATTTCAGCTGGGATTTTGATCGGCGTGGTTTTAAACGTGATTTTGCCGCTATTCTTTAAAGATGCGAGTGAAATTTTTGTGATGGTCTATAGTTCTAGTGTGTTACCTGGGATGGTGCCATGGGTCGTGATTTTGATTAGTCAAATCGAATTTCGTAAACAAAATGCGGATAAGATGGTCGATCACCCCTTTAAAATGCCATTATCACCATATTCAAATTACTTAACATTGGCCTTTTTGGCGTTAACGTTAGTCTTCATGTTTATCAATCCGGAAACGCGCTATTCAATTCTTGTTGGGGTCGTTTTCCTTGTGATTATGACAATCATTTATTTCCACAAATATGGGCGGCCTAAAGCTGAACATTAATGTAAGCACTCATCAGTAAAATGATGAGTGTTTTTTCTTTCGCTAAAATGGGTGTTAGAATGAGTTATTACGTTTAAATCGGAGGCAACGTCGATGGTCAAACAAGGACATTATGCTAAATCAAGTCGTCGGCAACGGGTTCGGCGACTCAAACAACGTCATCAAGTTCAGGCTGATCGGGTTATTGCACCCAATGCCGTGACGGAGTTTCTGTTGGTCCGCTATCATCTAACTCGTGGCAAGCAGCAACGGCCAGTCGTTCGCAAAACGATGCAGCACTTTTTGACCCAGTGGCTCTCGCTAGCGGTCGGGTCTGAAACTACTACTTTGTCGTTAACGACAACGACGGTCAAAACCTTGCAACAATTTAATCTGCAGTTGCCATGGCAAGGCTACGCGATTATTGATCAGAATTGGGTTGATTTTCAGGCCTTTTTAATTAAGGAAGTCCCAGCGGTGCCGTTACAGGATCGGTTGCGTTTAAGCGAGCCATTTACGCTGGCAAGTTGGCAAGCCATGTTGAGTCAGCAACTCGCCATCAATGCTTTATTAGGATTATCTGGAAGTGAACAACAGCTAGCGCAACTAAAAAAGGCACAGATTGAAGCCTTACAGGCGAGTATTCAAGGGTCAAACGGGATTGATTGGGTCAAAGTAGCCAGCTTACTGGGGCCACTTAAAAGTCCCAGTATCGTGACTAGTGAAGTTCAAACTTGGTTGACGCAACTAAAAAAGTTAACGACAGCTGATTTTGACTAATTGGTCAACCAAAAAAGGGGGGCGATGACATGCGGTTCATGACTTCGGATCGCGTCACATTAGTTTATTCTGACCATGGTAGTGGTCAAGCCATCATTTTATTAGCTGGATTTGGCGTGCCAAAGGAAATTTGGCAGGCCCAGGTTCCAGCACTCGTTGGGGCTGGTTATCGGGTCATCAGCCTCGATGGCCGCAGTCATGGTCAATCGGAACGTACCCTAAAAGGCCAGTCTTTGTGGCGACGGGCAACGGATGTGCATGAATTGGTGACGCATCTTGGAATTAAAAAGCCAATTTTAGTTGGCCATTCTTTAGGCGCCGGTACTTGTTTTGCCTATATTGCGCAATTTGGTGAGCAAAGCATCACGGCGATGGTTGATGTTGATCAGCCACCGCAAGTGTTGAATACGAGGCATTGGCACTATGGCATGAAGCCAATTCGGTGGGCAAAGTGGCGTGATTATTTAGCTCGGCCGTGGGGGGCTGCTCGTTTCAAAGCCGTTGATCAGACGACTTCAGCATTAGTCACTGCGACAGAGTCGGAACGGCCCTTTCAACAATGGGCGATGGCGCCGTTGTTATTGGATCATTTGCGTCATAATTGGCGACCAGTCTTGGCCGGGTTGCACTGCCCATGCTTAATCATTGCTGGTGCAGCGTCCCCCTTATTCAAACCCCAGTTTGCGGAAGTAACCGCGCAGATGACTGCTCAGGGAACGGCGGTGGTGATCCCGGCAGCAGGACATTTGGTGATGGCCGAGCAATCGGCCGCTTTTAATCATGTCTTATTGTCGTTTCTAGCGCACATTAGACAAGTTTGAGACTTGTTTTTAGTTGTATTTGTTAACTAAATATGACATAATTTATTCGAATATATTATAACGATTAGTTAGGGATAAGTGCGATAGAAATGGGGGCAGCTTATGTCAATTCATAGTAATAATTTTTACTCAAATACGTTACGACGATCAGTAACGGTACAAGTGATCTTGCCAGAACCAGTGAACCCTGCTGGTGAAGTTGAGGCACAATATCGTAGTGGCCGGCAATTATTACCAGTCATTTGGTTATTGCATGGCTTGGGGGGCGATGCGACGACTTGGATCCGGCAAACGGCCATTGAAACTTTAGCGACGCAATATCGTGTGGCCGTGGTGATGCCACAAACGGAACGCGGCTTTTATAACGATGTGCCTGAAGGACCAAAGTACTGGACCTTCATGACCGAAGAACTGCCAGAACGGATGCGCTTTATTTTCCCACTAAGTTCCGACCGCTCACAAAATTTTGTTGTCGGTAATTCAATGGGAGGCTATGGGGCATTACGCTGGGCGCTGTCAATGCCAGAGCAATTTGCTGCTGTCGCTGCTTTGTCTCCCGTGACAGATTTAAGCCGTTTTCGGATTGATCAGGCCGCGATCATGCCAGACTTTGATGGCGTTTTTGACAAGCAACATTTGCTGGATTCACCAGTAAGCTTGGACTATTTGTTAGATCGACTATCGACCGAGCACACGGACTTACGCGTCTTAATGACAACCGGAAGTGAGGATATGTTACGGGAGATGGATTGGACCTTTAAGCCACGATTAGCGGCGAAGTTTGGTGAGCAATTCATGTGGCACGAATTACCGGGAAGGCATGATTGGCCACTATGGAATCAGCAATTACCGATGGTGATGCATTGGTTGATGCGGGGCACATTTAAAGCAATTTGAATTTATAGCTAGCGCGCACGATTTTGATAGTTCGTAGTCATATCAATAAGGTTATCTTGAATAGTAGTCATCTCAAAAAAGGTTAAGCTTGAACAAGCAAAAAAATACACGTCGAAACCCAAAACAAGGTTCCGACGTGTATTTTATAAGCGATTTTTTAATTCAATGCTTCATCCCGGTCAATAAATTTAAACCGGATAAACTTGCCAATTTCGGTCACAATCAGCACGATAATCCCGGCGATAATTGGAATTCCCCAACCATACCAGAAGTTGACGTTGGTTGTGTGGAAGATTGACTGCATGAATGGAAGATAGATGATTCCCAACTGCAAGACAATCAGAATGCCGATAATATAAAACGCCATCTTATTTTGGAAGAAGTACTTGGAAATCACTGGATGGTCATTTCGCAAGTTGAATAGGTAGAAAATCTTCCCGAAAATAATGATGTTTAGTGACATTGTACTCCCGACAACGTTTGGCAACCCAAGTGCCGTCAAATAGTTGTAGGCGAAAATCCCTAAACCAGAAATCAGCAACGAGACATAAACGATTTCAAATGAATCCAGCTTCGACAATAGTCCGGCCTTAACATTTCGAGGACCACGGGACATAATTCCAGCCTCAGGTGGTTCGAAAATGAACGCGAACTGGATCGTCAAGGCGGAAACCATATTAATCCAGAGCAACTGAGTTGGGTAGAGTGGCAGGTCGTGTCCCATCAAAATACTGATGATGACGACCAAGCCTTCTGCAAAACTAGTTGGTAGCAAGAAACGAATGGTTTTTCGAATATTATCAAAGACGTGGCGACCTTCACGGACAGCGGCGACGATATCGGCGAAGTCATCGTCAGCGAGAACCATATCAGCCGACTCCTTGGCCACTTCAGTCCCTTTAATCCCCATGGCAACACCGATGTCAGCTTGCTTTAAAGCAGGCGCATCGTTGACGCCATCACCAGTCATCGAAACCACGTGATCATTCGCTTGTTGAGCACGCACGATCCGTAACTTGTTTTCAGGTGTGGCACGGGCAAAGACGTTATAATCATCAATCTGAGCCTTCAACTGCTCATCGTCTAAAGCATCAATTTCAGGACCAGAAATGGCCTTAACGTGTGACGCCAAGTTTAATTTGTTCGCGATCGCCATCGCAGTATCTGGATGGTCACCGGTAATCATTTTGACCTCAACACCGGCTTTTCGAAGCTCGGCAATTGCGGTCGCAGCTTCTTCACGTGGTGGATCAATAATGCCGACCATTCCGGCAAGTTCTAAGCCACTAATGTTTTTAGCGTCAATTGACTCGACCTGATCATCAACGACTTGATAGGCGAGGGCTACCACTCGCAAGCCGTCCGAGGTTAAATCAGACATGGCATGTTCCCAGTAGTCTGACTGATTTGCCTGATTCGTCAAACGGAGCACGGTCGCCGGCGAACCTTTGACCATTAACAAACGTTGGCCATCTAAGTCTGCTAGGCGTGCTGAGAAACGAAAGGCTGAGTCAAACGGCAACGAATCAATTTCTGCCACCTCTGGATCGTGACCAGCCATTTTACGATAAAGGGTAGTTAAGGCCCCGTCGGTCGGTTCACCAGTTAATTCCCAGCGGTTATTTTCAAAATGAAGCTGTGCATCGGTTGTCTGACCGGCGATGTTCACGAGCCATTCCATACTTTTATCTTGGTGCCAGTCCATCGTCTTGCCGTTGAGTTTCAAGGCGCCATCAAAGTTAACACCACCATTATCATCGTAGCCCACACCAGTGACATCAAAGAAATGATGCGGGGTGACAACTTTAGTGACAGTCATTTCATTTTTCGTTAGCGTCCCGGTTTTATCGGTATTGACGATGTCCACCGCACCGAGGGTTTCCACGGCGGGTAAGGACTTCACAATGACGTTCTTCTTAGTCATTTGACGCGTTCCCATCGCTAAAACAACGGAGGTACTAGCTGGCAATCCTTCCGGCATTGAGCCGACGACCATCGTGATGACGGCAATCAACAGCGTTGGCAAACTGTAGGTGTCCATGACTAATCCGAGCAAGAATAACAGAATGGCGGCGACGACAATCGCAACTGATAAGCCAAATCCCAACGAATTTAAATTGCGCATTAATGGGGTTGCCTTATTCTTGACCTCGCCGACTGATTGCTGGATATGACCAATTTCTGTATCCTCGGCGGTCGCGATAACGATCCCGTAGCCTGAACCACTAGTTACAGCCGTAGAGGCGTAGACCATGTTCAGACGATCAGCTAGTGCTAACTTAGTTTCGGGCATGGGCTCCTCAATCTTTTCAACGGCATTCGTTTCACCGGTTAAGACAGATTCTTGCACGCTTAAATTATCCGCAGCAATTAACCGCATGTCTGCGGGTACTGCATCCCCAGCTTCCAAGTTGACTAAATCACCCACGACCAAATCGCGAGCGTCAACTTCGAGCTTTTTACCATCTCGAATAACGAAATTTTTTGAAATCAGCATTTCGCGAATCCGTTCCAAGGCGTTACCAGCTTGGCGTTCTTGCACATAGCCAATAATGGCGTTGGCAATAATCACTAAACCAATAACGATGGAATCGGAATACCGGTGCATGAAAAAGGTCATGACGGCGGCCGCGGCTAAAATATAAATAATGCTGTTATTGAACTGCTTGATGAACTGAATGAATCGCGAAACATGTTTCGTTTCGAGCTCATTCCGACCGTCTTGTTGTAAACGGTGCTCAGCTTCTGCCGTGGTTAACCCGTTTTTCGGGTCAGTTTGGTAAGTCTTGGCTAAAGTTGGTTCATCAAGCTGCCACAAATTAGGGTCATCCGGTGGCATTGCGTCTTGGTCGGCTGTCTCAGTCTGGACTGCCTGCTGGGTATTATCATCTTTCATTAAAAAAATCACTCCTGTTTACTAGTTTTGTTTAACGGTTTGGTTCGGTGAAGTCTCGACGTTTATTACGAATCAAGGAGGCCAATTTCGCCACATCCCTTCCAGTTTGTTAGTCTTGTTAATTATTATTATAAACGAATATTATTAGTATATGTTATAAAATTGTTTGACATTTTTATTACTGATTATTACTTTAGTTGCAATATCATATCAGATTTTTCGGAAAAAGTCGCTGTTAACGTTTGCGTGTGCGCTAATAAATGCGTAGAATGCTAGTGAATAGGAGGGCCAGTTTTGACTCAAATTAAAATACGGTATTCGATTGAAGCCGATTTGCCAGGCTTATTTGCCATTGATCAGCAGATTTGGAATACTAAAAATAGTCCGGGTCCGATTTTAGCCCGAACATTAACTGACTATGCAAATAATTATCCAGCCGGTAGTCAATTAGTTGTGGTTGTGGGAAATCAGGTCTTAGGAATGATCTCTTGGAATCCGCTACCCCCATTTTCATCAGCACGTTTTACTTGGGATATTGGGATTGGCGTGTCACCAATGGCACAACATCAAGGTGTTGGTCGACAACTGATGACCAGGCTAAAGACTGAAGCTAAGGCCCGTGGCATCCACCGGATTGAATTACGCGTCTTATCGACCAATTTAGTTGCGCGTCAATTTTATGCACAACAAGGTTTTCAAGTAGAAGGCGTTGGTCGAGATGCGTTCTACTTGGATGGGCAGTTTGTCGATGATTACAGTTTAGCCGTTTTACTCGATTGAAAAAGTGACGTTGCTTGGCTTTAAATTGGCCGAGTAACGTCACTTTTGTTTCACGTGAAACATTTTAGTCTTCAATGGGATCTTTCATAATTAACCAAAGAACGAGATAAGCAATAATCCCTGGAAACATTGGTGTGATGGCCAGCAGTACAAAGATTAAACGTGCTAAATTAGCATTCCAATCAAAATGTTCAGCAATGCCACCAATAACCCCCGCGATAACCCGATCGTGACCTGAACGATGAATATTAATTTTCATGATTTTTCCTCCTTAATTAGTCTTTTCTGCATTAAGTGTAGCGTTTTTGAACGTGGTAGTCTACCGAAATGACTAGGCTTTAAAAGGGTGATCCGTTAGTACTGTTGTATAGTAGTTGATTTCATTTAATGCGGCACTCAGCCCTTGACGATAGCGTGATGCTAACGGCGCGTTGGCAATCAATTGCCCATCCGGTTGCAGTGTGGCTTGAACGTTACCCACGGGTGTCGGCTTCGGTAGAACCACCATGCCAAGTCGTTGGAGAATTGGAACTAAAGCCGCGGCTCCAAATTGACCACCACGAAGATTGTCTGAATAAGAAATGAGCTTGGCAGGTTTGTGCTGAGCCTCAAAGGCTAGAAAATCCAAAGCATTTTTCAAAACGGCCGGTTCGGCGTGATTATATTCTGGTGTAAGAAAGATATAACCATCGGCGGCCGCGATGTCATCGAGCCATTGTTGTTGGTTTGCCGGTAAGTCACGTTGTGAATTAGCCATTGGTGGGAGGGGGTCATCGAAAAATGGCAAGTGATAATTGGTTAAGTCTAAAAAGGTAAATTGCGTTGTTGCGTGGGTGGTTTCAGCTGTCAGCTGTTTCAAGTAGTTAAATAGGCGGCGTCCTAAGGCATTTTTTCGGGTGCTTCCAAGAATGATAGCGATTGTTTTCATAAGATTAATTAACCTCGTTTCAAATATTGATTCGTGTGAATACAAAATGATATTATAGACGTGGATACGATTTAAATCAACTATTAATTCATGTGAATAAAAAAGGAGATGCCGAATGAGAACAACAGAGATCTCACAATTGATGACGGAATTAAACCGATTTATTGCCCAAGATGGGGTTGATGATCGTGAAAAAGAGTGGGCCTTACGTCAGCTTGATGATCCCCAATTACAGGCAAAAGTAAAGCAGCTGTCGACCACGGATATTAAAATCATTGCCCAATTGGCCCAGTCAGAAGCGTGTCATGCCAAAAGCTTGCCACGATTGACAGGACTGTCACAAGCGACGATTTCGCGTTGCTTGACCAAGCTGGCGAGGTTAGCGTTAGCGACCAAGTTTCGTGATTTGAAAAATAATAAAGAAATTTTAGTACGGCTAACCGACTCTGGGCAACAGGTGGCAGGGCTGCATCGACAGCTAGATGCAGAAATCGCTAAACGGGCGCAAGTCATTGCTGCCGATTATACCCCCGCCGAGTTAGCCCGCTTCGTTAGCCTGATGCATCGGATCAGTGAAATTAAGCTTTAAATTTGGCACTCGATTAATGGGAGTGCTAAATCCTTGCAAGTTGCGTCACAGCTGCTAGAATAGAACTTGAAGGTCAGGAAAGGTCAAAGAGATTTTGACACGGCCGGCCCGGTAATTTTAGCCAATTATTAATTTTGAAAGGGGATTGTGATTATGGCTAATGAAATGATGAATCGGAATGATTTCGGTATGTTGGATCCATTTGAACGGATGGCACAACGCTTTTGGGCACCTTTTAATGACGGTGAACAAGTGCTGAAGACTGATATTAGTGAAACGGACGATCAATATCAAGTTAAGGTTGATATTCCTGGCATCGATAAACAGGACGTTAAGTTAGCCTATCGCGATAATCGGTTGTCGATTAAAGTTCAGAAGCATTCTTTTGTGGATCATAGCGATCAGAAACAGGATATTGTGATGAACGAACGCCGTGAAGGCTTATTGCAACGTGATTATATGTTGCCAGATGTTGATCCTGAAAAAATTAAGGCCGTTCAAACTGATGGTGTCTTAACGATCACCTTACCAAAGTCCAAACAAGTGACGGACAGTGGTAAGATCGCAATTGACTAAGCAACCATGATAAACGCCGATAACTAAAAATCACCGATTAAGCTCGGAAAATTCCAAGCTTAATCGGTGATTTTTTGGTTGTTGCGGCAATGGTTAACGGATTAGCTAATCATCGCGACATAATGATAACTGCCGGAAGTTGATAAGTATTTCAGCCATTGATAGCCATTAGCGGAAATGATTCCGAGATAATGAACGGTTTCACCCGCATAGTAGGTCCCAACGATCGAAGCACTTAAACTGGCGCCGGTTCGAATATTCGTCGTTGTTTTGAAAGTGTAAGTTCCGGTTGCAGATGATGTTGAAGTCGTGCTCGATGAACTTGTCGTGGAACTTGAAGCTGAACCACTGATTTTGACGTAACGTTGGGCACCACTGGCAGCCAAATAGCGTAGCCAAGTTTCCCCGTTCACAGTGATTTTGGCGTTGTAGTTGACGGTACTACCTTGATAGTAAGTACCAACCGTTGAAGCCGAATCACTAGCTGATGATTTGATGGCAGTTGTGCCAGTAAACGTGTAGGTGCCAGAGGTTGCTGTCGTCGTTGAACTGGCACTGCTCGTTGACGTATTGGTCGTAGAACTAGTCGTTGTACCGCCACTAATTTTAACGTAATGTTGCGCGCCACTAGTTGATAAATAACGTAGCCAAGTTTGCCCATTGACGGTAATTTTGGCATTGTAATAAACTGTGTTGCCCTTATAGTAAGTGCCAACCGTTGAAGCTGAATCGCTGGCTGATGACTTGATTGCGGTCGTGCCACTAAATGTGTAAGCACCAGTTTCAGATTTAATTGTTTCACTAGAACTGCTAGTTGTTGTGGAACTTGAAGCTGTCCCGCTAATTTTAACGTAGCGTTGGGCACCACTAGCTGCTAAATAACGTAGCCAAGTTTCCCCATTGACTGAAATTTTGGCATTGTAACGAACCGTGCTGCCCTGGTAGTACGTGCCAACAGTTGAAGACGAGTCACTAGCAGCCGACTTGATTGCGGTGGTGCCAGTGAACGTATAAGTACCAGATGTCGTCGTTGTGGTTGAACCGGTCGAAGTTGAGCCAGTCGTGGTGGAACCCGTTGACGTTGACCCAGTCGACGTTGATCCGGTTGAAGTCGAACTTGAGCCAAAGGTGGCGGTACCCGCACTATCTTCGGTTAGCCCCGTATAATCAATACTGACATCTAAATCGCCGGTGTATGAAGCACCTGAGGGGAGTTTGGCGGTGGAAGCAAATTGCCAAGCACCACTAGTCGTATTCAACAGGTTGCTGCTTGAAGGCGAATAAGGGTACTGCGCCATCCAAACGCGCGAGCTACCAACGGTATTTGTGACCGCGGTGATATAGCTGTAATACTTGGAAGCGTAAACACCGTGGTTCGTATAACCAGCAGCGTTAAGCGTTGACCAGAAAGCGTTCAAATTGGCCTCAGCATTAACCGAGTCCGTCAGTGAGTCTTCCATATCAGCAAAGATCAGGACACTTTTGGAAACGTTGTTAGTTGTTAAAAAGCTGACCAAGTTAGCTGCTTCAGCATTCGCTTCAGTAGTCGTGCTAAAGGTCGCGTAGTGATAAAAGTCGACGTTCAAACCAGCCTGATTGGCCATTTTAGCTTCGCTGACGGCAGCTGGATTGGTGTAGGTCGTTCCTTCGGTTGCTTTAACAATGACAGTCTTAACGCCCAAAGATTTAAGGGTGTTGTAGTCCGATTGAGTCATCCCAGATTGATAAGAGGAAACGTCAACGGCATCTACCCGTGGCCGAGTCGTATCGCCGATGGTCCAAGTATCTGTCGTTGTCGTAGATTCGGCGACGGCTGCGACTGCGGCTGGTGTTGTCGTGGCGGCACTTGAAACAGTACTGGTAGCGGCACTTGAGTTGGTGCTAGTCACAGCGGCTGAACTGGCGGCGCTAGTCGCAGTTGATGTGGCACTGCTTGAACTGGCACTACTGCTTGCAACGGAACTGGCGCTGCTTTCCGTGCTAGTACTTGAACTTGTCGCTTCACTAGCACTGCTTTCAGTTGCGCTCGTGCTAGTTACGACACTTGAACTGCTGGTGGCGGCGCTAGTGCTATCAGAACTGGCGCTCGTTGCTTGGGTCGTGTCCGTCTCACTCACATCAGTACTTCTAACGTTACTGGCGGCGCTGACATATGTATTCACACTGCTTGAACTCGTGGCGCTGCTGACTGAGCTGCTTGAAGTTGTGACGGCATCGGCATGGACAGTTGGATTACTAATTAAGGTACCACCTAAAATTGAGAAAAATGATAAGCCGGTTACGAGCCAGAGCTTGCCAGATTTATAAAGTTTGAATCTTTCCGCTTCATCAAAGTGAAGGTTGTTTTTTGCGTTGAAATTCATGCTAAACTGCACATCCTTATCTATTCTTATAGGAACAGTTTAATTATAAAAGAATTAATAATATAATCAAGGTTTTGTGACAAAATAATTTATACTATAGACACTTTAGAGGCTTTCTTACTTGATAACTTATTTATTTTTAGTGGTTGCTGGGCGTCAAATCAACGATCTATAAAGTCGCCAAGTGGTGGTCGATTAAGCTAGAAGGTAGCAAACAATGTGTTGCAACCATTGCAAATAATCGGTATGATGTAAATGTAAGCGTATACATTTAAAAAGAGTAGTTTTTATCAAGTTAGAAAAGGTGATTGGAATGACAACAGCATTTCCCAAAGGATTTCTGTGGGGTGGCGCGACTGCCGCTAATCAAATCGAGGGTGCTTGGAACGTTGACGGCAAAGGCCCTAGCACCGCCGACATGGTAACAGGGGGAACATTTGAAACGCCACGGCATTATACCGCGACATTACAAGCAGACACATACTATCCATCGCATCAGGCCAGTGACTTCTACCATCATTGGCGCGAGGATTTAAAATTATTGCACGAAATGGGCTATAACACTTATCGGATGTCGATTGCCTGGACGCGGATTTTCCCAAATGGTGACGATGAAGAACCAAACCAAGCCGGATTGGATTTCTATCGTCAGATTTTTGAACAATGTCGCGATTATGGCATCGAACCAATTGTCACAATCTCTCATTATGAAACGCCTTATCATTTAACCCAAAAGTACCATGGCTGGTTGGATCGGCGGGTTATCGACTTTTATGTTAAATACTGCAAGACGATCTTCTTGGCCTATAAAGATCTCGTTCACTACTGGCTGACATTTAATGAAATTAATATTTTAATTATGATGGGCGGCTATGTTGGTGCGGGCTTACCGTTAAAAGACGGTGAATCAATGTTTGGCGGTGAAATGACGGATGCCACCCGTCAAGATTGCTTCCAGGCCTTACATCATCAATTTTTAGCGAGTGCGAAAGCTGTTCAACTGGCCCATCGGATTAATCCCGACAACTGGGTTGGCTGTATGATTGCGGGTAGTCTGAGTTACCCGTTAACGCCAGCACCGGCGGATGTCTTATTGAACCAACAAGAGATGGCGATGAACAACTGGTTCTGTGGGGATGTTCAAGTTCGCGGCGCTTATCCTTATTTTGCCAAGCACTACTTTGACGAACATCATATTCACTTGCAAACTGAACCCGAAGATACCGCAATTTTGAAAGCAGGTAAGGTTGATTTCTATTCCTTCAGCTACTATTCTTCTAATGCCCGAACTGCTGATCCTGCGAAGGCGGAATCAGCCGGCAATATGACGTTTGGTGCGAAGAATCCTTATTTGAAATACAGTGAGTGGGGCTGGAGCACCGATGCGACTGGCCTACGGGTTTATTTAAACGATGTCTACGGTCGCTATGGCGTACCGGTCATGGTTGTTGAAAATGGTCTCGGCGCCCGCGATGAGCTGACTGCAGAAGGGCAAATCAATGATGACTACCGTATTGCTTATTTGAAAGAACATATCGAAGCGATGCATGCCGCGATTGACGACGGGGTGGACCTGATTGGCTATACGCCCTGGGGTTGCATCGATCTGGTGTCGGCTGGAACTGGTCAAATGGAAAAACGTTATGGCTTCATCTACGTCAACCGCAATGATCAGCAGCAAGGCGACTTTAAACGGATTCCTAAAAAGAGTTTTTACTGGTACCGGCAAGTTATTGCATCGAATGGCGCAAATCTGAATCCAGATGTGTTGCAAAAATTGATTTAAAGTTGTTGAGGAGATGTGATTGGCCACTGGCTAGTCACGTCTTTTTTTGAAATTAACTGGCAACGATCTGAGATATTTCCCGGGAAATATGAGCTGAAAATTTACAGCAGTCGTCCCGATTGTTAAATTAAGGGACTACTAAGCCGCGAAAATGTGATAAGCTGTTGACATGCCAACTACTTACTGAAAATTAGTTGGACTTTAATTTGGAGATGACTTTCGTGGACGACGCAGAACGTGAGCGCGGACCGTGGCATCGTAATTTAATCGTTTTATGGTTTTGTACGTTCGTTGCCGGGATGGCTTTTAGTGAAATCATGCCATTTTTATCATTATTTGTGAGCCAACTAGGTAATTTTAGCAAGCAACAAGTGACCTTCTACAGTGGCTTAGCATATGCGGCGGATTACGCGATTGCGGCTATTTCTGCGCCATTGTGGGGAATTGTTGCGGATAAAAAGGGCCGTAAGATTATGTTACTTCGGGCCTCATTAGGTATGGCGGTTGCCATGGGTCTGATGGGCTTTGTCACTAGTGTGTGGCAATTAGTCGCCTTACGAGCGTTACAAGGGGTCTTTGCGGGCTTTATTTCGAATGCGCAGGCGTTAGTGGCCTCACAAACGCCGCGTAAATACAGCGGTCGTGCGCTGAGCACCTTGATTACTGGGGCCGTTAGCGGTCAACTTTTTGGCCCTGTAATTGGTGGTGTCTTGGCTCAGCTTTTCTCAATTCGGAATACTTTCTTTATTACGGCGGGACTATTGATGTTAGCTTTCTTATTAAGCTTAGTCTTTGTCCAAGAGCACTTTAAACCAGTTGAACATCATCGTCAGCCGGGTGAGAGCCGTAACCCATTATCAGCATTTAAAAATCCAACTTTGATTATTATGATGTTGTGTTCTACGATGATTGTGCAAATGGGGAATGCTTCAATTGCGCCAATTATTAGTTTGTATGTGAAGCAATTAATGCATAATGTCGGCCCAATCACGGTGGTGGCCGGCATCATTGCGGCACTGCCGGGTATTTCCAATATCATCGCTGCCCCACGATTAGGTAAATATGGTGATGAACATGGTTCGGGTCGCGTGTTGTTATTTGGCTATATCTTTGCAGTGGTGATGTACTTCCCACAAGGGTTAGTCTCCAGCGTGGTGGTCTTAGGATTTTTGAGATTTGCCATTGGGATTTCGGACGGGGCATTATTTCCAGAAATTCAAACAATGCTTACCAAGAACACCCCGGTTCATTTGACGTCTACGATCTTTAGTTACAACCAATCTTTCCAAGCAATCGGAAATATGGTTGGGGCGTTTGCTGGTGGTGTGATTGCGGGTATTTTCGACTACAATTCGGTGTTTATTTTAACCGCAATTGTCCTCTTGATTAACTTGGTGTTGATTCTATGGTTGGTGCCAGGCATTTGGAAAAACAATCGACGAACGGCTTAGTGAGAAAAATGGTTAGTCAAGTTAACGACTAGCCATTTTTATATTGACTTTTTTTCGGAAGATGTTTAGTGTTAGTTTCATGAATATCGAACAAGCAAATTCAGCCGCTGAAGATCAGCGACGTGTGGCAATATTTAAGGCATTAGCTGAGCAAAATCGGTTACGAATCATTCGGGTGCTTTATCAGACACATCGGGAAATGACTTGCAGCGAAGTGGGGGCACAATTGAACATTAGCAAGTCGACGGTGTCGTATCATTTTAAAGCATTACGGGTGGTTGGGTTAACCAATACGCGCCAAGTTGCCCAAACTAAATATTTATCGCTACAGCTAGCGACTTTTGATCGTTACTTACCAGGGTTCTTAGCAACCCTGTGATTTTAAGCTTCTTAGTTCGACATTAATCGAACTAATAAATAGGGGGAAGGATAGTTCAATGACGAAAACACATCAGCATAGTCGCTATCTTGCTTTAGGCATGGTGTTAGCGGCAACCAATATGCGATTACCAATTACGATGATGCCAGGCCTGATTAGCGCGATGCGGCACACACTGGGGTTACCGAGCTCAATGGCGGGACTGATTACGACGATACCACTATTAACATTCGCCATCATGTCGCCCGTTATTGCCCGTCTAGGTCATCGATTCGGGAATGAGTTGACGATTTATCTCATGTTGATCGTTCTGGCAGTTGGGAGTTATATCCGTGTCGTGCCATCAATCGCACTATTATTCGTGGGGACATTACTCGTCGGCATTGGGGTTGATGGTGGGAATGTCTTGATTCCAGCTATCATCAAAGATAATTTTCCGCAACGCATTGAACTTGCAACGAGTGGTTATACACTCTCAATGGTCTTTGTCGGGTCACTTGGGACCGGCTTATCGGGAATGATGGCGGCACATTGGTCGTTACCCATGACCTTAGCGATCTTATCAGTTATTGGGCTGATTAACTTAGTCCTGTGGTTACCTAATTTGAAATATAATCATCGCGCACCAGTTGCTACTGCGAACAAGGTACAAGCGGACGATCATCCGAGTGTCTGGCGGTTACCGTTAGCCTGGGTGGTGACGGCCTTCTTTGGCCTACAAGCATTAGTTTACTATTCGTTATTAACATGGCTGCCAACAATTTTTGTCGCCCATGGCTTTAGCGTAGTCGTTGCGGGTAATTTGGTGACGATTATGCAATTGAGCGGGTTACCGATGTCCTTTTTAGTGCCAGCAACTTCTGGCAAACGAAGTGGCGTGATCACGATGATTGCGGTAATTGGGGTGGGGTTCATCGCCGGTGCGGCTGGTATTTTATTGCCCGGGTTAAGTTTTGGCCTGGCTGTTGTGCTGTCTGTGTTACTAGGCTTAGGGTCTGGTGCCGCGTTTAGTTTAGCGGTGGTGTTCTTCACGCAAAAAACGACTAACGGGTTTGAAACAGCTGACTTGTCAGGGATGGCGCAATCGGCAGGCTATTTGTTAGCCGCTTTTGGGCCGGTGATTTTTGGCTGGCTCGGCAGTCATGTTGGGTGGAATTTAGTCATCTGGCTAGCGATGGGTTTTTCAGCGTTACTGGCCTTATGTGGTGGCGTCTTGCAACGGCATACATCAATTTATGATTAAGAGGTCTTTTACAAATGCAAGCAGCTTATATTACAAAAACGGGGTCTTACCAGCAAATTCAAGTTGGCAACTTACCAGATCCAGTGATTAAACCTAATGAAGTGCTGGTTAAAGTTCAAGCAGTTGCGGTGAATCACGTTGATACGTTTGTGCGTAGTGGTGCCTTTAAAACTGAGTTGACATTGCCAGCCGTGATCGGTCGTGATGCAGTGGGGACGGTACAAGCACTCGGTTCAGCCGTAACGGCGTTTGAAGCTGGTCAATTGGTCTGGACGAATAGTATGGGGTATGCAGGACGCAGGACGACCAGGAGTGACCAGTGCGTTAGCCGCGATTCCAGCTGACCGGCTATTTCCAGTACCGGTTGATGTTGCGCCACAACAATTGATTGCGGCAGTGCATTCAGCAGCGACCGCGGTGATTTTGATTAAGTCAGTTTTAAAGTTGCATGCTGGTGAGACGGTCGTGATTGAAGGTGCGGCGGGGCATGTGGGGACGAAGTTGGTTCAAGTGACCCATGCATTGGGGATTCAAGTCTTAGCGACTATGAATCGGCGCGATTTTGATCGGGTGGCGACTTTAGGCAGTCAGCAAAATTATGATTATCGTGGGGACTTTGCGGCAGCCATTGCGCAACAGTATCCGCAGGGGGTTGCTGGGATTATTGATACTTCTGGCAAAGTTGCGCTACAAACTAATTTAAATTTATTAGGCTTAGGTGGTCGCATTGGTCTAATCACGGAGCCAACGGGCAATCAGTTTACGTTTGATGTTCGCCAACTGTATATGCAACAGCAACAGATTCAAGGCTTTGTTATTAGTCATGCCAGTTTGGCCCAGTTACAGTCGGCTGGCACAATTGTCAATCAGCTAATGGGCCAAGGACGATTATTAGATGATGAGTATCAGGTTCTGCCATTTTCAAAGGCAGCCCAAGCCCATCATTGGGTAGAAACCGGACACACTAAAGCCAAATTAATTTTAATGCCAGATTAAACCAAACCGCCATTGACGCGACAAAGTTAATGGCGGTTTTTGAAACTTAGCCCTTGCCTTCGAGCTGGTGGAAGCCAGTAAACTAGCAACTATCTTAGATTTAAAGCGGAGGGAACAGTAATGGCAATTATCCAAGTTTTAGTCGTCGTGTTAGTCGCAGTCGGGTTATTAACCTTAGTCGGTGATCCAACCCGGTCTAAACAGCAAGCCAAAGTTAAAGCCAAGTCATGAACAAAATAATTGACCTCGACCTGACTCAAGGCGCTACACTAGGTTAGTAATGAAAATTCATTAATGATTGGAGCGATTTGATGACAACACTTAATGCGGCAAATGCGGGAACCTATGCATTTGACGAGACGTTTAAAATTAATCGGTTGGGTTATGGCACGATGCAACTTACAGGTCCTGGTACATGGGGACCTTACAGTGACCCTGAAAATGGGATCAAAGTGATCAAACAGGCTTTGGCCTATGGCATTAACTTTTTTGACACTGCGGACTCATATGGCCCTTGGTTTGCTGACCGCTATTTGGCAGCCGGCTTAAAGGGTGCCGCTAATCGGGATCAGATCTTTATTTCTGATAAGGTTGGTCAGACGCGTCAAGGTCCGAATGTTTGGACGCCACATGGTGAGCCTAACTATTTACGTCAGCAAGTTGAAGTCTCTATGATGACGCTTGGTTTGGATCATGAAGATTTAGTCTTCTTACATCGAATTGACAGCCATTTTTCAGTGGCTGAGCAAGTTGGCGAATTGAAAAAGCTACAAGATGAAGGTAAGATCAAACACATCGGGTTAAGTCAGGTCACGGTTGATCAAATCAAGGAAGCCCAAAAAGTGGCCAAAATTGATGCGATTGAAAATCTGTATAACGTTGCCGACCATCATGATGACGATGTGCTCGCTTATGCTGAATCACAACAGATGGCGTTCTTGCCATGGTTCCCACTTGCGACTGGAAAATTGGCCCAAGCCGGGAGTCCCTTAACGACAATGGCCCAAAAGTATGAAGTCAGTCCTGCTCAGATTGCATTAGCTTGGTTGTTGAAACGTTCCAAGGCAATTTTACCAATTCCAGGAACGAGTTCTGTTGACCATTTGGCAGACAATGTTGCCGCTGCGAATGTGGTTTTATCGGATGCTGATTTTAATGAATTGAGTCAATTAAGTACGAAATAAAATATTCGACGAGCTAAGTCTACTGGCTTGGCTCGCTTTTTTTTCGAATTTTCGCGTATAATTAGGTCTGATAGCAAGCCTTGCGCTTATCAGATGATAACGACTAGGATGAAAAGAGATTATATTGAGAGAGGTTAGCTAAAATGACACCACGAATTAAAAGCACTCGGCCCGCAATTTATTTGGCTGGACCATGGTTTACCGCTGGAGAACCAGAACGGCTGGCCAAAATTGAGCAGCTCATGAATGAGTTAGGCCTGACTTACTATAGCCCACGTTTAGATGGGATTGATTTAACACCGGATGCGACTGAAGCTGATCGGAATGCGGTTTTTGCAGATAATGTTGCTCATCTAAAACAAGCGCAGTTAGTTGTTGCCGTGATTGATGATTTTGACACAGGGACAATTTGGGAAACGGGTACCGCGTTTGGATTAGACATTCCAGTCGCCTATTATGCTGAAACCTTGGCTGACGGGACATTTAACGTGATGTTAGCCAAGTCTGGCAAAGCGACCATCCAGAATATGACTGATTTGAGAGCCTTTCTACAGGACCCCAGCTCGGATGCCTTTCAATATACGGGTGCCATTCGTTAAAGTTGAATGATTGGTCAAAAAAACGAGTTCGGATTTTCCGGACTCGTTTTTTAATCTCGTTTAACTTTAAAATTGTGCACTAATTTTGGGAAAACTAGGCGATCAGCGGTAGCAATCAGCACCCCATTCATTAAGAATGAGTAGAAAGTCCCAATATTGACGGCAGCCACGCGGTGCGTGATGGTGAACGTGACTAGCATGATCACAATTGGCGGAATGAAGTCAATTAACTGTGAAGCGGTCGCGTTACCTTTTAGATACATAAATCGTAAAATATTGGTCGTGTCATCATTCGGATGCATAAAAATATTGGCACGCTGGTAAATTGAAATCGCGACACAGAAAGTTGAGACGCCTAAGAGTGAAATTAACAGCCGCACAAACCACGGTAAGCTTGGCAGACCAATGGTTGTAAACGCGATTGTAAACAAATCGACAAAGTAGCTAAAACATAAGACGAAAATGATTTCACCGATAAAACGTTTAATATCCAAGCGCCGGATGAGAAATTGATTCGTAATGGTGTTAGCTAAGCCAATCAAAAAGAGCAACACCCCGACATCTAGGCCGAATGCTTCGTGCATATTGACGGCCGATGCGGTCCAAATCCCACTACCAACATTTGAGGTGATGCATAAAGCATTCCCACAAGCGTTTAACACTAAACTAAAAATTAACGCGGCAATCCGAGCAGTGAGCGAATTGCCGGTCTTAGCTGAGTCATGGTTCAAAAAGTGCCTCCTAGATGATGACGCAATAAATTTCTTAATAAGTGGTAATGATTTTTAAAGTACTGACAAACTAACTTAATTATCAGTCAACTGACGAGCTTTTTGCCGTCTAATCCGTTAAATTAAAGAAGTCCCGTAAGTAAACGGCAACGCCATCTTGTGTATTGGGCAACGTAATCGCATGCGCCGCTTCCTTTAACACATCATCGGCATTACCCATCGCGACGCTGTATTTGGCGACTTTGAACATACCCAAGTCGTTTAGGCCGTCACCAAAAACAATCGTGTGATCGCGATCAATGCCGGTTGCGTTTTGGATGGCGGTGATGGCAGTGGCCTTATCAATACCATGCGGGATAATTTCTAAATTATTGTCGTTCGAACTTGCTAAGTTTAAGTTGGTTTGTCGTGCTAAGGCGATGCGAACCAAGTTTAAATCAGCCGGTTGACCGTATGCAATCGCGTTAGTCACATGCCCAGCCAAGTTAGGTAACATTTCGGGTCCAATTAGCGGGAGCGAATGTAAGTCTGCCATGTTGAACACGTTGGCTTTGGCAGCATATTTGGCATAAGGCACCTCATCGCCGGTATAATATAAGCGATTCGTTTCAAAGAAAAAGATCTTACAATTATAACCAAGTGCAATCTCGTAGCTTTTATCGAGTTGCTCCGCGGTGAGATAGGTGGTGACGAGTTCGTTATTTTGTTCAAAGGTGGCACCATTGGCTGCAATCACTTTAACGGGCCCACCAACTTGGTTGGCAGCTTCACGCGCAAGTGGTAACATGCGGCCGCTGGCAATATAAAATTGATGACCGAGTGTCATAACCTGATGCAGGGTCTGTTTGGTCAAGTCCGTCAGTTGGGTATGGTTGATCATTAAGGTGCCATCAACATCGGAAAAAATTAAATAAGTTGTCATTGGTTTCACTCCTAGCAACGTCAATTATACTAGACCTAGCTGCTGGTAACCCGTTTTATTATTAAATTTATGAGTAGGCCAAAGTCTGATCTAACGGCAATGCTATGAAAATTCTGAAAAATTTTCAGTTCAAACTAGACAATTGGTATCCAAGTTGTATAATGAACCTGTAAGCGTTAACAAAAACCGAATTTGGGGGCGTTATTTATGGTTAAAAGTAAAGCAATTATGATTGGTTCTGGGCTATCAAACATGGCTTCAGCGGTTTATTTAATTCAAGATGGTCACTGGGATGGTAAAGATATTACCTTCTATGGTGTTGATATGCACGGTGCCAATGATGGTGGGATTACCACTGATTTTACCAATGAATATTGGAACAAGAATCATCCAATGGAAAACACGACCGGGTATGTGGCTCGTGGTGGCCGGATGTTAAACTACCGGACTTATGTGGACTTAATGGATGTGTTGGACCGGATTCCATCAGTGACGGAACCAGGAATGACGGCAGCCGAAGATACTCGGGACTTCGATTCGAAGCACCGGACCTTTGACAAAGCCCGCTTATTACAAGGTGGTAAAGGGATTCTTAATGCCAGCAAGATGGGCTTTAACAATAAAGACCGCGAATTACTGACGAAGTTAATCTTGATGCCAGACAATGAAGAAGAAAAGCTCGACAACGTTTCAATCGCCGACTACTTCAAAGAAGATCCACACATGTTCCAGACAAATTTCTGGTACATGTGGGAAACGACTTTCGCGTTCAGAACACAAAGCTCTGCACAAGAATTACGTCGTTACATGCATCAAATGATTTATGAATTCACACAAATTGAACATTTGGTTGGGGTTAACCGGACCCGTTACAACCAATTTGAAAGTATGATCGAACCATTGATCAAGTACTTACAAGGCCAAAATGTCACTTTCATCGACAACAAGATTGTGGAAGACTGGAAGTTTAAAGACACGGCGATGCAAGACGAAATCACTGTAACTGGTTTGAAAGTTAAAGATGTTGATTCCGGTGAAGTTGAAGATGTTGAAGTTGACGATGACACTGCCGTTATCTTCACCAATGGTTCAATTACCGACTCTGCAACCATGGGTGATTACAACACACCAGCGCCAGAAAACATGGAATATGGGATTTCTGCCGCCCTTTGGAAGAAAGCAACTGAACGCTTCTATAACTTAGGGACGCCAGACAAATTCTTCAATGACCGGAGTGCTAGTGAATGGGTCAGCTTCACGTTAACGACTAAGGACCATCTGTTCTTAAACGAAATCGTGCGGATTACGACTCAGGAACCTGGGAACGCGTTGAACTCCTTCTTATCAACGACGCCAATCACGCCATTGAATCAAAAGGATATTAACATGTCGATCGTGGTTCATCATCAACCACACTTTACCACCCAAAATCCTAATGAAACCGTCCTTTGGGGCTACTTCCTCTATCCACGGCGTCAAGGTGAGTTCGTTCACAAGCCATACATTAAGATGACTGGTAAGGAAATGGCACAAGAATTAATTGGTCAACTCTCCAAGGTTGATCCTGGTCCTGGCAACATCAAGGATAAGGAAAAGGAAATCATGGACAGCATCATCAATAATATTCCAGTTTACATGCCATATGCTTCAGCATTATTCAACAACCGTGCCAAGACTGACCGGCCAGAAGTATTGCCAAAGCATTCAACTAACTTAGCCTTCACTGGTGAATTTGCAGAACAACCTTATCAAATGATCTTCACGGAACAAAGTGCGGTTCGTTCTGGTGAAATTGCTGCTTATCACTTTGCTGGGGTTCCAATGGAGAACTTGGTCAAGACACCACGTTACGACAAGGATCCTAAGACCTTGATGAAAGCTACTAAGAAGTTATTTGATTAAAATTTAAGTTAAAAAAAGCGATCTCGTTGTCAAAAACGAGGTCGTTTTTTCTTATGCCGATCATGAGTTAAATCAATCGTTTATTTAGCCGTTTTGAGATTGGCGGTGCTAGTCCAACCCGTGCCGGTTAACAAAACGTATTCGTGCGCGGTCGCTTTAGCGCTAGTTTTGGCGTAGAAGGCTTTGGTTGCCCGATAAGCTGTCCCAGTTTTTAGCGTCCCAGCCTTTGTTAGACTGACAGTTGGCCGGTCTGCGGCGAAGGCTGCGCGGTAATAAGGGGTTGTCTTAGTTGGTGTATAGGCTTTCTTGGCTGGAGTTGTGCGTTTGGTGAGTAACAACCAAGTTGCTTTAGTTGGCACGATTTTTTCGGTAGTCTTTTTAGCGGTGTGTTTAGTCTTGGCGCTGTCTTTTTTGGTAACCTTTTTAGGCGTTACTTTCTGGCTGACCTTTTTTGCGGTCGCTTGCTTGGGCGTAGCCTTGACGGTGACTTTTTGCGGTGTTGTCTTTTTGACAGATTCCTTGGTGGCAACAGTGGCTTTAGGCGCAAGGTAAGCACCTTTGGTCAGGCTAGCCGCTTTGACCCAGCCGACGAGCGTGCCATGACTAGTTTTAAGCAAGACATACGTGGTTGATTTGGCGTCTTTTTTACCGGTTGAGAGGTCAACCGTCTTAGTGGTACTGTAAGTCGTTTTAGTTGCGACAGTTTTAGTTGTTGGCGTTAAGGTTGCGACTGATTTATCTGCGGCAAAAGCAATCTGATACACTGGGACGCCAGTTCTTGCAGCGTGATAGGTCGTTTTAGCGACGGTCGTGGCGGCCACTAAGGTCTCAGTAGTTGACGGAGCGGTCTTAGTTGTGGCGGCGTTTGCCAGCAAAGTCGCGGCAGGCGCTAATGGCGTCACGGCAATGGGTAAAGCTAAAGCAACGGTTGCGAGTAATGTTTTGATTTTTTTCATATCTAGAATCCCCCTTAACTAACACTTTCATTGATACAGGGATAGTCTAGTACCTTAATTATATTTTTACAATATTGTGACATGTAATTGTTTTGAAATATTACGTTAGCGTAGTTATTATAATTAACAGGCTTATCGCGACTTTTGAAGTTGTCATTTCGAGAAAAGTGTGAAGGCTTAAAATTCCCACTGATTACAGCATTAGACTGGCTATAAAACTATTTTTGAGTGGTCTTAATTAGAACTGGCGCGTGAGTATGCTATGCTAGAAAGAGTTTTTTGAAAGGGGGGGCGTATGTATGTCCACGATGACAACTTTAATTACACCGGCGGAAAATCGGTTCTTCCGGTTAAGTGAACAAGCCCGCCGTGCAACTTCGCTCCAACAAATTAGTGGGTTATTACGCGAACACGTTACGGTTAAAGCTGACAGTCCATTTTTGAGAGACACCGTTCGTAATCTCATTGTGCACGATCATGCTGCCTGGTTAACTGCCTGCAGTCATGAATGGCAATTATTAGCGAGTTTACCTTACGTGGTTAATCCCAATGATAATCGGCAGCAGTGGCAGCATTGTGAGCTCTGTCATAAGCCAGTACGCTATGAATATCACGTTCAAAATAAGCATGATCAACGTGAATTGATTGTTGGTTCTGAATGCGTTAAAAAGTTCATGAATGCCGAGACACGTTATTTGATGGTAATCACCACGGAAGATAACTTTTATGCCGTCGCCCAATATCAGACGTTGACGGCACAAGTGCCGTCAGTGCCAACGATCATGTTCAAACAGCCCTGGCTGCCACAATTACCGGCAACGCATCAAGCCCAAGCGCGGGCTGTCCGTCGCGAAACGAGTCAAACGGTCACAACTTACTTAAAGCGACGCAGCAAAACGTTACCACTGAAAGCTTTGAAACCAACGTTAAAAAGCTATACCGATTTAGTACAGCTTGAGACTGAGACGATTGCCGCACAACAATTGGCTCAGCAACAAAAGGACGCTAGTGTGCAACAACAAGCGCGCGTAACCGCCGAAAAAGTCGCGGCGGCGGATGAACAAGACTTGCGCCAAAGTCAGGCCTATCGCCAGTATTTGCGCCAATTAGCGGGGATTCTGGTCAGGCGACCAACGCGTTCAGTTGCAAAACAGTTATTTGACGGCTTAAAAACGCTCAAGTTAAAACGACCATTAGTGAATTCGTATCAGTTTGGGCTGATGGTGACGGAATATACGCAGACTGGACAAGTTCAAGTGCGACGATTGGCGATGTTAGATCGGCAGTTTGTCACTGATTTAAATCAAGTGACCCAACAGCTCGACCAGCGGCAAACGACTCGTTTTTATGATGATGTCTATAATATCTGCTGGGGCTGGGAGTATCACCGTGAGACCGATCAACTGGCCGATTGGCAGCGGTTGTTAGGGACGCGATGGGCGACCAAATTATCACTGAAATGGTTCCAACAAGCGGCGCAATTGACCACGGTTGCTGAGATTCGAGGCTGGTTGGGATCACAGCCCGAATCACCGCTAACGCGGCAGTTGAACCAGCGCTTGGCGGCACAGCCACAATTAACTGGCATTGCCCGAACTCAGCTCAAACGTTCCGAGTTACGTGAATTTTGTCGGCGCGAATTAACCGCCAGTGAGGATCTCACGGCCTTTGTGCAACGTTTCCAGACGACTTATCAGCTCTCGGAATCAAAGCAAGCACAGACGGCTGAAACCTTGGCTTATTACTATATTGCCAAACATAGTGTGGGGGATCATCAGGCTGCATTGGCACAACTAAAGATGCTGCTGACCGATTAGTCGTAGCTTGAATGGTACCCGGCCAGTTGTTTAGTTAACATCGCACACAAAAAAAATGATGCTAGCACATGTGTGTGCTGGCATCATTTTAAAATTATCGTAATAATCGAGCCAACGGTAGGGTCGGCCTGACAGCTCATCGAAAATTAACCCAACGATTGTTTCACGTGAAACAGGCTATTTTTCCAATAATTGCTTAGCTGTATTCAAGACATTGACGCCATTCATGGTGCCATAATCGTGCATATTAATGACGGCCATCGGAATCCCAGCTTCATCAGCTATGACTTGTGCTTTATCGGCGATATAACGAATTTGTGGGCCGAGAAGCAAGACATCGGGACAAGCTTCCCCAGTCAGTCGATCATGAATCTCGGCAGCCCCGGTCGCGAAGATTTGATAATCCTCATTGTTAGCTTTAGCCGCTGCTTTCATTTTGGTCACTAGCAGGGAAGTGGACATGCCACCGGCACACGCCAGCATAATTATTTTTTTAGTCATCGCAAAAACCTCTCATTTCGCTTATTCGATAAGTAACGGTAGCATAGTTTCCGCGAAATAGAAAGCCGGAACAATTAGATGAGACAGAAAAGCCGCCCAACAACTGTGATCGTTGTCGGACGGCTTTTTAGAAGTTATTTGTTATCAAGTATTCAGTATTACCGAAATATTATTTAGCAGCTTCGGCATTACCAGCAGCTTCAGCAACTTCTTTGTCATGTTCTTGTTTCGTCAAGACAGCATCGTACTTCTTAGCAAATGGGAAGTAGATTCCGACTGACATTAACAAGGTAATGGTTTGCCAGATGGCCATCTTCCAACCACCGATTAAGAAACCGGAGATAATGGCTGGAGTTGTCCATGGCGCGGCGAATCCGTTCAGCGGTGGCACAATTCCGAAGCGGATGACCAAGTAAGTTGATGCCGCGACGATAACTGGTGTCAAGAAGAATGGAATTGCCAAGAATGGGTTCATAACGATTGGTAACCCAAACAGGAATGGTTCGTTAATGTTGAATAAAGCTGGAACTAATTCAATTTTACCAATGGTCTTAAATTGAACAGAGTGGGCTGCGACTAAAGTAAAGACAACCAACCCTAAGGTAATCCCGGAACCAGTTAAGTTAATAAAGTTATTGTAGAATTCGTTAGTAACGACATGGGCGCCTTGCCCGATAGTCAATTTACCAGCTTTATATAAAGCGGCGTTATCAAAGGTGTTAGGAATTAAAATCCCACTTGTAATACCACCCATGATTAAGCCACCATGAACCCCAAAGAACCAGAAGAATGGGACTAAGAAGGCGATGATGATGGCGCCACCAAATGAATCAGATAAGCCTTGAAGTGGTGTTTGTAGTAATTTATAAATTAATTGCAAAACATCAGTATTACCAAAGGCACTGAAGGCCGCGTAGATTAACAGTGAGACAATCAAGATAACGCCAGCAGGAATCATGGCTGTAAATTGGTTTGCAACACTTGATGGTACTTGTTCAGGTAAGGTAATCTTCCAACCTTTACGAATCATTGCGGAGTAAGCCCAACCAACTAAAATCCCACAAATGATGGCGGCAATCATCCCTTGGCCACCAAGCCAAGTAATGTTAATGACGCCAGTAACTGGGGCAGTCAAGAAACCTTGTAAAGCGTGTGGCAATTTGTCGATGTTCGCTTGAACCGCGGCACCAGACATCACTGTGCTACCAGCGGCATTCGTAATCCCAGTACCAGCTTTACCCATTGCGGCAACTAATGGGTTAGCGATGTTTAAGGATTGGAGAATTAAGAATGCGGCCATAGAAGTTAAGCCAGCAGGCAATGCTTCATAGCCTTCATTACGAACATAAACATAAGCAATCCCGATAGAAGCCCAAAGTGCCATAATCCCGAAAGTTGCGGTATAGGCTTGGTTAAAGAACGCTGACCAGCCAGAAGCTTTCATCGCGGCTGCGACGGCAGGAATTGGCACGTTCGATAAGATTAAGAAAACTGATCCAATAATGATAAATGGTAAGGCATAAACCATCCCATCTTGTAACGCTTTAACCGGTTTGGTGTTAACGAACTTCATGACCGGTGGCAAAATTTTGTTGTTAATGAAATTACTAAATGCGCTATTACTTTGCGTATCATCCATTACAATTCATCTCCATTTTTTTCTAGTAGTGCTTGTAACCAATAGAAGGACTTTTTAGGCACGCGCTTCATGTCTTTCAAATCGTGGTTACTGCGGTTGACATAAACGACCCCGTAACGTTTTTCAATGTCGGCATGTGAGCTTGGAATGTCAATTAATCCCCAGCCAAGGTAACCTAAAACCTTAGCACCGTCGATAAACATGGCATCCTTCATTGCTTTGATATGTTCGGCATGATACTTAATCCGTAGATCATCTTCAATCATATGTTGGCCGTCCCAATGTTCACTGATCCCAACGCCATTTTCGATTGGGAAAACGGGAACTTGGTAACGATTGTACAAGTCAGTGATTAAAGTTCGAAACCCTAATGGATCAATGGTCCAATCCCATTCATTACTGTCTAGGAAACGATTAGCTTCCATGGCGTAATTTAAATAGCGGTTGGGCGCTGTCCCTGCTGGAATCTTATCGGCATTGATCGTCGTTGTTCGATAATAGCTAAATGAAATAAAGTCAGCGTGCATCTTGGCGAGAATTTCGTTATCGCCAGGTTGTAAGTCGTAGTCAATATCATGATTCTTGATATATGTTAGGACTTCGTGGTCATAGTGACCGTAGACGAACGCTTCGTTCAAATTTTGATTAGAAAATTGATCAAGTTGGCGAGCAGCAAAGACATCATTAGGTTTAGCGGTTGCCGGATAAACCGGTGTATCCGCTAACATTCCACCGAATTGCACATCATCATAATGGTCGTGAACATACGCATCTAATTGTGCATGTGCGAGCATCGTGTGATGAAAAATCGTATACATATCGTTGAGGGAACGATCACCCTTGGTATAGCCAGAAATGTTAAACACTTCATCACTGAAGTAAAGATTGTGTTCGTTGAACGTAATCCAATATTTGACACGATCAGCGAAGTGGTCGATGACCTTCTCACCAAAGCGGACAAAGGCGTCAACAGTGTGGCGCGACATGAATCCGTTTTCTTTTTGTGCCAAAGCTAATGGCATATCAAAGTGATACAAACAGATCATTGGGGTAATCCCGCGTTTGAGCATGGCGTCGATAAGGCGGTCATAGAAAGCCAAGCCGGCCTCATTGAAGGCACCGTCACCATCGGGAACCACGCGTGACCAAGAAACTTGAATCCGATACATCGTCATGTGCATTGATTTCATTAAATCCAAATCCTCATCATAACGATGATACTCATCAATGGCATCGTGCCAATCCGAAGTTTTGTCGGTCGCTGGACGGACATCATAAACGGATAACCCTTTACCATCAACATTCCAAGCACCCTCGGTTTGCATACTTGAAACTGAGTTACCCCAAAAGAAATCTTTGGGCATTTTACGTAGAACTGACATAGTCTCCTCCAATCTGAAATCTAACAGGAAGCGCTTTCCTTAACATTGGATAGTATAGACTGAATTGGTATTAAAAACAATCCTTTTATTGATATTTGTATAGTCTTTTATAAACAAAGTTATATGTAATCGCTTTCAATGCTAATTAATTAGTATTCTATCAGCATAAAAATTTTTAAGACTCGTCAAAAAAGCGTGCCGACGATTGGGGTCGACACGCGAGCTAGTGAGTTTAGCTGTAGTGGTGTAGGACTTATTTGAACGGATTCCAGAACCGGCCACCGTTTACATGAAAGAGGGCAATGCCGATAACGATGAGCACTGCGACAACCAATAACGTGAGGTAATCAGCTGCTTTAAATTTTTGAGCCATATACCAACTGCGGTGTTTACCTTTACCGAAGCGGCGCAATTCCATGGCCTGACTGATGATTTCAATGCGATCCAAACTCGAAAAAATCAATGGCAATAAAATCTGAATCCCGCCACGTACCCGGGTCATAAATTTGGCCTTCTTAGAAATTTCAAAGCCCCGCGCTTGTTGCGCTAGACTGATTGTGCGGTAATCGCTTTGAACATCTGGAATATAACGTAGCGCAATCGCGACCGAGTAACTGACCCGATAGGAGAGCCCGATTTTATTCAAACTGGCGGCAAATTCACTTGGATTAGTCGTCATCAGAAAGATTAACGCCAAGGGAACCGCAAACGTATATTTCAATAGCAAGTTGAACTCGTAAAATAATTGTTCAGTCGTCAAATTAAAATAATGCTGGTTACTGCCGAGAAGTAAATGCTCGGTACCGTAAATTGAGACGCCGTAATGGGGGGCGAAGACGTAGACCATGACGAGGTTCAAAACGGAAAAGCCGACAATGACACTGACCACAAACGAAATTTCACGATAGCGAATTTTTGAAAAGTGAAAAATGACTAAGGAAAACAACATGATGCCGATTAAATAGCGCGTGTCATAAGTCATCATCCCAATAATGGATAGGCCAATAAAGCTGAGTAGTTTAGTACTGCCACTCAAGCGATTTAAGAAAGTTTTGCGATCGGCATAGCCAATTAAAAGTTGATGTTGCATTAGCGTGCCTCCCGTTCGGCTTGGACAAATTTAGCGACGAATTCGGTGGGGTTGAGTTGGTTTTGCTCAGCTAGTGTGTAAAGGCTCGTCTTCGCTAAGGAGGCCTGTTCAATGATGGCGTCGTTAGTTAAGACGTTAGCAGGCGCATCGTCCATGAGCACGTTGCCGTTACCAAGCACGATCGTTCGGTCCGTATATTCGAGCATAAGATGCATATCGTGGGTGATCAACATGATGGTCATCCCTTGTTCACGATTAATTTTAGTTAAAAAGGTCATCATTTCGGTGTAGTGCTGTAAATCTTGGCCGGCAGTTGGTTCATCAAGAATCAACATCGCTGGTTCAAGCACTAAGATGGCTGCGATGGTAACCCGTTTCTTTTGACCGAAACTTAGGGCTGAAATTGGCCAGTGTCGGAACTCGTAAAGGCCACAGACTTTTAAGGTGGCTAGCACCCGCTTTTCAATTGTCGCGGGTTCGAGGCCACGTAAAACTAAGCCCGCCGCGACCTCGTCAAAAATTAACGTTTTTGAGAGCATCTGGTTAGGGTCTTGTAAAATGTACCCAATATGATCAGCCCGTTCTTTGACTGATAGCGCTGCTAAATTCTGACCATCAAAGCTTAATTGGCCAGCCTGGGGCGTTAAGAATCCTGTAATTAAATTACTGAGCGTTGATTTACCGGTCCCATTTTGACCGACCAGACTAATCATTTCACCGCGATGCAATGTTAGTGACAGGTCGTCGATAATTCGGTGTTTTGGCTCATAACCAAAGCACAAATGCGTGAGCGTTAATAGTGGTTCCGTGTGCACAATCGGTGCCTTGAGTGTGATGTCAGCGCTCCACGCCTGCAGCTTTTCCGTTAAATTAGGAACGGTTAAACGGGAGAGCTGATCCAAGTGGTCGCAATTATCCAAGTCAATCCCAGCATGCAATAAGGCCGATAAATAGAGCGGTTCACGCAGCCCTAATTGGGCCATGAGTGATTGACGTAAGATTGGTTCCGGTTGGTCATTGGCAACGATGCGACCTTCTTGCATGACGACTAAGCGGTCGATCGGTTGTTGGAGTACGTCTTCAATCCGATGCTCAATAATAATGACCGTCAAATCTTCACTGTGCGTTAATTGATCAATTAACGCCATTGAGGCCTTGCCAGACGCGGGGTCTAAACTCGCTAAAGGTTCATCAAAGAGTAAAATCTTACTATTATCAATGAGGACGCCAGCCATGGCGACACGTTGTTTCTGACCACCAGATAACTCTTGTGGCCGATGGGTCAGCAAGTCTTGTAACTCGAGGGTCTGAGCCCATTTAGCGGTATCAGTGCGCATGGTAGCCTGATCTTGCTGGTCGTTTTCTAATGAGAAGGCCATGTCTTCTACGACGGTCAGGCCAACGAATTGACTGTCAGGATCTTGTAAAACGGTCCCAACTTGCATGGATAGGTCAAAAATAGTGCTCGTCTTGATAGCTTGACCATTGATCAACACTTGACCGCTCATTTTTCCGGGATAGGATTGTGGAATCAGCCCGTTTAAACAACGACCTAGGGTGGATTTACCTGAACCAGAAGGGCCCGCGATTAGGACCTTTTCACCTGGATAAATATCCAAGTTCAAGTGTCGTAAGGTGGGCTCAGTCTGACTATCATATTGAAATGAAAAATCTTTAAAACTAATGATTGGTGCTGTCATCATATTAACGTTCCTTTGTTAGACTCCCGTGTTGGGTACGTGTTCGTGCATATAAGACGAGTAAGATGGTCCCAATAACGGCGACTGAGATTGAATCTACCAACCAAGTTGTGACCCCTTGGACGTAAACTTTGCTAGCCGGTTCATGATAAATAATGATATCACCAGTTGGCGCTAACAGCACCCAGCCGACGAAGTTAACGATGATTTGATAAATATTGAACCAAATCAGCTTCCCTTTACCAAGGACGCCACTGTCAATTTTGAGCCGATTCTTCGCTAAACCAAAGGCAACGCCAATCAACCCGTCGACAATGACCCAAGTCCACCAAGGAGACCCATAAGTGACGAAGTCATTGAGCGCATGACCGATAAAGACGGCGAGCCCAGCGGCGACTGGGCCGAAAATGGCTCCTAGTAACGCTAAAAAGCCGATGGCGACATTAACTTGTGTATTTGGAATCCCAGTTGGAATGGCGACGAATTTCATGAGGACAAAAATAACTGCGGCGCCGATCCCGGTTGCTACGACGGTACGAATGGAATTAGATTGCTTATTTTGCATCATTCAGACACTCCCTAAAATAAACAATATAGTAATAAAGACGAGCAACAAGTTAGTTCAGCAAACGAAAGCCAACAAAAAACGCGTCCAAAAGCAATTGCTTGCAAGGACGCGTTAGCGCGGTACCACCTAGTGTTTTCCGATGACTCGGACTTCTCATGATGGTAACGGATCGCTCCGGCCAGGTTATTGCACCTAGCAGCTTCTTCAAGACCATCTTCAGCGGGGGTTGCCATCGCTTGCACCAAATACGACTCTCTTGGGACAACCGCACGCTTACTCATCTTGTCACAGCTTTTTCTCATCTGAATTTAACTTATCATAGCATACGCCAATCTGCGCAGACACGCAAGTAAATCCGAACGAATAAAACGGTTACAGTTAAATTGACCGGATTAATTATTTTTTATGGACTTTATGAGCCATATAATAGGCGCCCCATTCGGCTAATTGCCCTTTTGAAATCGCCTTGGCGTAACCTTGCTCTAATAATTCTTCGAAAACTGGCAAAAATTGTGCCGTTGTTTCTTTGGCCAGAATTTTAGCTTCTTCTTGATTAGTGGTCTTCGAAAAATCCACGTCGATTTCTGGTTTGAAACCGGCGAGTGCCTTAATGGCCGCTGAATAGATGACAGCGTCTTGATCGAGTTTTAATGTATGGACTTCCATTGTTAGTCACCTCATAATTATTGTTGTATGCCTGCTGGTTGGCAGTCGTGTCGTTAGTTGTTATTATAGCGATTTATCAGTAGTGACGGTTAATTAAGGCTTCGCTAAAACAAAAATGAGTTTTTGGATAAAAAGTATATATAACTGTTTCCTTTTGGGTATGAAATGGGGTAAACTATTTGACAAGAAGTTAACAAAGAAAGAATGTGACTAATTTGGCTTATAAGTATGAAGCAATCGCTGACAGCTTACGTCAGGACATTAAAACTGGTAAATATGCGCCGGGGGAATTGATGCCTGACCAGAACAAAATGGCAGCGACGTTTGATACAACCCGGATTACGATTCACAAAGCCATTCAATTGTTAATTATTGAAGGGATGGTTTACTCGAAACGGGGTGCGGGGACTTTTGTGCGGAAAGACTTCGGTTTGACCGACACACGGCAAGAAACGCAAGTTGATCGCCCATTGGGAACGACGCGAACGAACCAGGGGAAAAAGGTTACGAGTAAGGTATTGGAGCTGGAAGCACGCCTCCCAACTCAACGTGAAGCGGAACAACTCATGATCGACGCCATGGACCCCGTCTACGTGATTCGGCGGACGCGTTACGTTGAAGGGCAAGTGTGGGCCTACGAACATACGATTATGCCCACGAGCATTGTGACTTTAACGAAGCAAGTGCTGGAAGGGTCCATTTATGGTTATCTCGAAAAAGAACGCGGCATGTCGATTGCGGGCACGCACCGGTTAATCTCGGCCGCTAAAGCTACTGATGAAGACGTTGAGGCCATGGATGCTAAGCTTGGCGATCCAGTTTTAGTGATCAATCAGGTGAGCTATACCGACGACGGTCAACCATTCGAAGTTTCCGAATCACACTTTCCTTATGCTAGCAGTACGGTGGTCGCAGATATTCAAGTCCACTAAGCGGTTTAAAGACTCATTGCTGGGTCTTTTTTTGTGCTTGTAAACTGTGTAACTTCGGTAATTGAGCGGTTTGCAATCCCGAAATAAGAGGTGCATAATTTGAATAATATAGTAAGCGTTTTCTTAATTAAAAGGGAGGCCTTTTTATTATGGCTGGAAATTTTTATCAACGATTGATCGACAAATATGAACCAATGACAGAAGCGGCGTTTTTGACGTTAGTTAGTGTCCGCAAGCCCATCAAAAGTGATGATATTCCGCAAAAAATTGCGGAGCTGACACATAACAAGTTGCAATTAGGTTTGGGAACGTTATTCACGAATTTGCATGCAATGACTAGAGATTATTTAATGACCGAACGGGTCGATGCCGATGACGTGCATATTTATGAAATTACTGGGAGTGGTGAGGCACTATTGATTGCGGAACGCGACCGGTTGAAGTTATTGACTGAAATTATCGAAAATGAAGATTTAAAAGCAGAATAGTGATTGGACTAGGGGGAGACTAGTCCAATCTAATGGGGAGTGTTAGCAATGCGACGTTATCGAATGATGATTAAGGGATCATCAAAAGAATTAACTTGGTTAAATCAGCTGGCTGCGAAGGGGTGGCTGTTAACACAGGTGCATGGAAATTGGTATGACTTTGACCGAACGACGGCACACTATCGGATTTTTAGTGAATACGTGCCGAACGAGTTAGTGCCAACCTTGGCTGCTCATGAGCAAGTTTTTAAAGTGCTGGCCGCTGCGCCATTAGCGGTTGCGGCTGTTCAGGTCGTATATACTGGTAGTTCGGCGCCAAAAATGCAACAGCCGCGGGTTAACCGCCAAGATGCGCCATTACAGTTAAAAATCGCCGTCGCAATGCGCGCGCATGACTTAAACGTGATGAACGTGTTTTTCTTTGTCGGGTTAGTGTTCATTATTACCGCGATATTTTTGACAAACGATGGGATTCCAAATGCTGTTGGGGAAGTGATTCTTGACACTTGGTTACTAATCGTCGTGATTTTAGCGATCCGAGCGATCCGAGTTCACTTTGATGTTTCACGGTTACGGCGTGAAACTCAAAATTATGATGGCGCTTGGTTGCCAACTAAACATGTCTTTTTAAAAAAGTTGCCTGCGGAGCTAGAAACCGAAAAAATTGACAGCATCGGGACCTGGCAACTGGTTGGTCACGATAAAAAAGGGTTTTATTGGTATGACGTCCGCACGTTGGCCAGTGAGTCCGAAATTCGGGCTGCTGTGAAGACGATTGTCCCAGTAGAAACGACGGTAACCGTGGTTGGGACATTAGGACTAGCACCAATCGGTTACTTTTAAGGGCGGTTAGTTAATAAAAGGGGAAGCGGTAAGATGTGGCGATTTCGATTTTTAATCAAAGGGTCTGAACAGGAGCTAAAATGGCTGAATAAGTTGGCGAAACGTGGTTGGTGTTTAGCCGGTATTCATGGTAATTGGTATCGGTTTAAACATGTTAGAACGACTTTTCGGATTTTTAGTGAGTATGTTCCTAGTGAATTGGTGACAGAAATTACGAAAGCAAATCGGATCTTCCAAGTTTTAGCAACCGTTCAAGTCAAAAAGCCCGATATTCAAGTGGTGTATACGGGGAGTGATCAGCCGGAAGTGATTCAGGCCCAAGTCTCACCAGGTGATCCGAAAATGCGTTTAGATGTGGCGCTGGGGATGCGAGACAAGACACTGAACACGATGAATGTATTCATTTTTTTAGGAGTCGGATTCTTGGGAGTACTTCCTTTCCTGTTGCAAAACGACAACCAACTTGTACTTTTTCAACTATATATCCTGTTCGCCTTGTGCATCTTGCTCTGTTTCTGGCTGAGTGCTAAAAATCTACAGAAACAGATTGTTATTTTGCGGCGGGAGACACGTGACTATGATGGCGCATGGATGCCAACGATGCATGTGTACATTGAACCACTGACAGCCGAACTCGACACGGAGGCATTAAAGTCAGTAGGCCGGTGGCGTTTGGTGGGACATACCCGTAAAAATGGGTATTCGTATGAGCTACAAACACTAGCGTCGGAGAGCGAGATTAAGCAAGTACTCCGGCCTGTGGTACCAAGTGAAGCAACTGTCTATGTGGTCAGCTGGTTGGGCCTGGCACCAATCGGTTGGTTTATATAGCCCTATATCGTTTGCATAGCGCTACGGAAAAGTTATAACAAGTTTAGAAACGTTAACTTTAAAAAAGGCGTGATCGCAAAACTAGCGGCATGCCTTTTTTGAGTGGTGACAATTGTTAAATAAATATAATATGAATAATATTAAGTGACATTAAATAAAAATAGTAGTATTCTAATGACTGGACAAAGCTGGCATTGGTTGAGTGTTTCTAAAAAGTATCACGTAATTAAAATAAATAACACTATGAATATTTTTGTATTCGTCATACTATTTTCACAAAATCAGTATAACTTATAGTTAAGTTCAATTGGTAACGGGTGCGGTATCAGAGAACTAGAAGAAATCGAGGTGATTTTGATGCGACTAAAAGATTTAACCGGTGAGACGTTTAGCCGATTGACGGTGATTAAACGTGCAGAGAGTGCGCCAAACGGGAATGCCCGGTGGTTGTGTCAATGTTCATGTGGTCGGCAAGTCGTCGTCGATAGCTATCGGCTACGCAAGGGTATTACTAAGAGTTGTGGTTGCTTACGCGCTGATGTCAGCCGTAAGAATATTTTTGAGAATCCGAAGACACGTCAAAATATGGGGCGGAGTGACAATCTCCCCTTATACCAAGGGACTTCAGTGGATCGTTTGAAGCCGAACAGTCGTAACCGTAGTGGTGTGATTGGGGTTTCCTTTGATCGTTGTTCTCAAAAATGGGTCGCACGGTTGATGTACCGTGGGCACTTAGTTTTAAATCAACAATTTGCAGATATGGATGATGCGATCGTTGCACGGAAACAAGCTGAAGAACGTTATGTCAAACCAATTCTAGAAGCTTATGCAAAAACTAGCGCGGAATAAAACGCGTACATATCAAAGCGGGTCGAGGCGAGTTTTTTATCGTTGCTTCGGGTCGCTTTTTTGTCCCAATAAGGGCGGTTTGTTTGTTTTTTAAGGATAGAACCGCTAAGCTTAACCAGAAAATCAAGTCGAACGGAGGATTTTTAGCATGGAAATGGGTTTGAAACATAAACGGGTCTTGGTCACGGGGTCAACAAAAGGTATCGGTCGGGCAATCGCCGAAGCCTTCGCTAAGGAAGGGGCGGATGTCGTGATTAATGGCCGCCGCGCGGAAACGGTCCAAGCGGTTGTGACCGAATTGGCAACTGCTTACCCAGAAACGCAGCCAATTGCGGCCCCCTTTGATATTAGTCGTCCCGCGGAAGCAGACCAGTTATTCGAACAAGTGCCGACTGTGGATGTCCTCGTCAATAATATGGGGATCTTCGGGCCAATGGCCTATGACACGATTGACGATGAGACTTGGGAACGGTTCTTCAAGGTGAATGTGTTGTCAGGGAATCGCTTGGCACGACATTATTTGCCGGCGATGTTAGCCAATGACTTTGGGCGGATTATTTTTATTGCGAGTGAAGAGGCCGTCATGCCATCTGGTGAGATGCCGCAATATTCAATGACGAAGTCGATGAATTTGTCATTGGCTAAAAGCTTATCAAAATTGACGGTTGGGACCCATGTCACTGTCAATACCGTCATGCCGGGCTCGACCTTGACGGAAGGGGTTCAGCATATGCTGAATGACATGTACGCCGATTCCGATCTGCCAGCGGATCAATGGGAACACGATTTTATGATTAATCATCGGCCATTGTCCCAAATTCAACGGCTGATTCGCCCCGCTGAGATTGGCCGTTTAGCCGTCTTTGTCGCCAGTCCCTTTGCTAGCAGTTTTTCAGGTGAAGCTTTACGAGCCGATGGCGGACTAGTGCCAACGATTTTTTAACCTGATCTTTGAAAGGTTACTTAGAGTCTGGGGCATCACTAAAATTTGACCGCTTTAGGTGACGGGTCATTTCATTAGCTGTGAGGGCCAGCCCCAGCTTGAGGAGCGGTCTGGGGCTTCGCTTTCAAGCCTAAAAAAGCAAGTCTTGAAAGACGCCCGTGGTGTAAGCGCCCAACCCATGCGCTAACGCCACCGACACAGCAAATTCCATGCCCCGTCTCCTGCAGCTCGATAGTGGGTCATTCAAAATAACGCCAATACAATTGTACTGGCGCTTTTTTAATCGGCTCAATTTTAAATCGGCTTTTTGCACAGCTAACCCCAGACACTTGTTTAAGTTAATTTCAGTACTCAAAATGGCCGTGCAACGGCACTTCAAGGCAGATGTCAAAAATAAATCAGTGATTGACTAGCTGGTCATTGACTTTCGAGTCAACGAGAACTATTATTGCTCTGCATTAGAAAACCTGTGTGTTGGCGAGCACCTACTGACACATTACAAGGGGGAAACGACGATGACAGCGCCATTATTAAAGATTTCGCATTTACAAAAGCGATTTGGCAAGTTTCAAGCATTAAAAGATATTGATTTTGAAATTTATCCTGGGGAAGTTTTTGGCTTTATCGGTCCAAACGGTGCCGGCAAGTCTACGACGATTCGGGTATTGTTAGGTATTTTAAAGGCTAACGGTGGGTCAGCAACGATTTTTGGTGAGGATGTGTGGGAAAAGAGCGTCGACATTCATCAGCGGATTGCCTATGTACCCGGCGATGTTTATTTATGGCCCAATCTAAGTGGTGGCGAAATTATTGACCTGTTCTTAAAGATGAACGGTGAACACCATTCTGAGAAAACGGATGCGTTGATCAAAGAATTTGGGTTGGACCCACGGAAAAAGGCCCGCACTTATTCAAAAGGGAATCGGCAAAAAGTTGCCTTGATTGCGGCATTTTCGACGAATGCGGATTTTTATATTTTCGATGAACCAACGTCAGGTTTAGACCCGCTCAATGAACAGACTTTCCAAGAACACGTCTTGCAGCTTAAATCGCAAGGTAAGAGTGTCTTACTCTCCAGTCATATTTTGTCAGAAGTGGAGAAAATGTGTGATCGAATTGGCATCATTCGTGAAGGCAGTATTGTTGAAACGGGGACGCTAGCCGAAATGCGGCACTTAACGCGAACGACCATTGATGTTCAGACGGTTCAGCCGTTGTCAGAGTTAGCCACATTACCTGGGGTACACGGTCTGACGACTAAGCACGGCGAAAACCATGTCAGTCTTGCGGTTGAGGCCGATCAACTGACGGCCGTTATGAGCTATTTAACCACAAAACAGCTTGTGACCTTGACGAGTACGCCGCCAACTTTGGAAGATTTATTTATGCGCTATTATGAATCACCAAACGATGCGCGGACCGCTGATGGGAAGTGAGTCAGATGATGTCAGGACAATTATTTAAACGAACCGGCTTACTGATTCGACTGAATTTAAAACGTGACTGGACGAAAATTTTGATTTGGACGGTCACTTTGGCCGCGTTGCTGACGGCGATTGCTGCTAAATTTGATGGGATCTATAGTACGCAAAAAGCCATTGATTCCATTGTGACAACGTTGAAGACACCAGCGATGGTTTCGTTGTTTGGTGCCTTTACAGCCAAAGCGCCTTACACCACTGCCAAGATCTTTGCCACTGAAATGGTCGTCTTCATGGCAATCATCATGGTTATTATGAATATTATGTTAGCCGTCGCCACCACTCGTGGTGAGGAAGATGATGGCTTGCTGGAACTCGTGCGGGCACACGCAGTTGGCCGCCTAGCCCCATTATCAGCTGGCGTGGCAGAATTAACGGGACTGAACTTGATTCTCGGCGTGCTGTATGGACTTGGATTACAGCTTTCAGGGATGCCAGGCGCAGATGCGGCCGGGAACTGGCTGATTGGTTTTGGACTAGCGGCGATGGGCTGGCTGTTTGGCATGCTAACGCTTCTGGTTGCCCAGTTGGCAGATAATGCCAGTGAGACCACGATGCTAAGCTACGCCATCTTCGGGGTGATGTACATTGCACGGATGAGCACGGATGTCAGTGACCCACGGCAGACTTGGTGGATTCCATTCGGCTGGATCGAGAAAATGAGTATTTATCAAAAGAACGACTGGCGCCCCTTACTCTGGATGTTCTTATTCGGATTAATCTGTGCCGCTTTGGCAGCGACGTTGAATTGGCGCCGAGATTTGGGTGCCGGATTTTTGGCAACCCGACAAGGTCGACGGACGGCGTCACCATTTTTAGCTGGCCCAGCTACGTTACTGTGGCGTGAATCTCGCATGGTATTGCTTGCTTGGACCGTGGGGAACTTAGTGTTAGGCGCAGCTTACGGGTCCATTTTTAATACGATTGGGGATTTGGCCAAAAGTAATCCAATGATCAAGCAGCTTCTAGGCGCTTCAGCATTGGCGGCCGCCAATCGGGTTATTGTGAAAAACTTTATCGCGGTACTAGCGATTGTTATCGTGGTTGTGGCGCTAATTCCAGCGGTACAGACCATGTTGAAATTGGTGAGTGATGAAAATAAAGGTTACTTGCATCAACTCTATGCGACGGCGACCTCTCGCTGGCATGTTTGGGCAAGCTATACGGTCTTTGCGTTAGTTGAAGCTGTTGTGGTCTTTATGGCGGGCTTGGTTGGCATGTATGTGACCGGGCTGACTGTCATGACCGATCCAATCAAATGGTCGACTTACTGGCAAGTGTTCCTGGCCTATGTGCCAGCGATGTTAGTCATGGTGGCGGCTGCTAGTTTGCTAGCAGGTTGGCTGCCAAAATGGCGTTATTTAGCCTGGGTCTGGGTATTGTACGGCTTCTTCTCACTATATTTAGGCAGCTTGATCAAGTTACCCGTTTGGGCCAAAAAGTTTACCCCACTCGGTTTTGTGAATAAAGTGCCAATCAAGGCAATTGACTGGTCAACGAGCTGGTGGCTACTTGCAATAACTGTGCTAATATTAGTATTAGCAAGTATTGGCTATCGGCGTCGGGACTTGGCGCAATAGCAGAGAGGAGTCGGAAAATGGCACGGGCAGCAACTCCCAAAGATCCCGAAAAAGTCACCAGAATTATGACTGCAGCGACCCATGAATTTGCGATACACGGCTACGCGGCCGCTAAAACTGAGCAGATTGCGTTGGCAGCTGAAGTGTCAAAGGGACTGGTTTTTCACTATTACGGTAGTAAACAACAACTGTACTTTCAAACCGTTGTCGTTGCGACGGATCGCATTAAAGCAGAAGTGACACCACAAGCCTTTAAAACACCCGTTGATTTGGTTGCATTAGTGGTGCGCAGTACCCAATATAAGGCAGAATTTGGGCGTAAACACCCTGATGAGATGCGACTCATGATCAACGCGTATGGCAATGCGGATAAACTGCCTGTCGTGATTCAAGGTAAACTGCAGGCGCTCTATACGCAAAGCTTGCAGTTGTCACAATTGATGATTGGGCAAATCATTGACCGGCTTCCCTTGCGGCCAGAAGTTGACCGTGAGACGGTGATTGAGTTAATTATGGGGATTTATAATCAGATTTTTGTTGAATTTCAAGCGCAGGCCAAAGTTAGTCCAGAAATGAAAACAATGGCGGATGCGCAGTGGATCGCCGAACGGGCTAAAAAGTATATGGCGATTTTAGAAAATGGCTTCATCGCACCGAAATAAGTGTCACGGGTGGCGGCAATTGTCGCCACCTTTTTTGTAGTTGTGGTAAATTAGAGCTAAACAATTAACGAAGCGAGGTGCGGCATGGATGAGAATTTAACTGCTGAACAACGGGACTTATGGCAACATTTAACGACCTTTAGTCAGGAAAAATTGGCACCATTTGACGCGCAATTGTCACAGGGCCAACAAACTAGCGCTGAAGCGTATCAATTACTAGTCAATGAAGGTCTGCCAGAACTCGGTTTAGCTAAGCCATTTGGTTCAGAGGCCAGTTTTTCGGAACAAATTTTAGTGCTAGCAGCGATTGCGCAAGGGTCGGTTAGTGCGGCCGTGATGTTGGCAAGCACTTGGACCGCCGCGGCTGCCTTATCGCTATACGGCAAGCCGGCACAGTTTGCTGAAACGCTACAAGCAGCTAAGCAAAAGCCACTGGCCATTGCGATGACGGAACCGGACGGTGGTGGTCGCGAGGCAATTCAGTGTAGTGCGTCCAAACAGGCGGATGAGAGCTGGTCGCTCACTGGTGATAAAACGTTGGTCGTCAATGGTGGTCAAGCCGCCGCCTATATTGTTTTAGCAAAAACACTGCGTGAAAACCGGCTACAGTTTGTGGTTTCTGCTGGTCAGGCGGGATTGCGAGCACTGCAACCGGTACACCTCGCTGGTCTGCCTGCCGTGCCAATGGCGACATTACGGCTAAATGGTGTTCAGGTTAGCAAGACACAGCTGCTTGGGTATCAAGATCAAGGCGTCACGATTGCGCGCCATATTAATGCGCTTGCTCGGGTGATGAGTGCGGCCATTAGTGTTGGTATCGGTCAACGGACTATGGCAATCGTCAAACGCTATACACGTGAACGGGTGTTAGGTAAATCGCTATTGAACATGGATGCTGTCGTTCAGCTTCAAGCAGGTGAGCTCGCAACCAAGTTACGAACGAGTGAGTTGTTGACTTGGGATGCGGCGCAACAAGTGGATCAAAAGCGTGATTTTGAAACAGCAGCAACGATGGCGGCTGTCACGAGTAGTCAAAATGGCGTCAGCATGGTCCAACAGGCAAGTCAACTTATGGGTGGGATTTCGACCACTAGGACGCTACCGTTGACGCAATTAATGGCTGAGGCGCAGGCAATCACGTTGGCGACGGGGACGTTAACCCAATTGACGCGTAAAATTGGGCGCCAGGCATTAGGCGTCGATCATTGGGACCCATTGACCGCCGATCAACCGGTGGCAGTTGCCAAGCGAATTCAGATTGGCAGTTTGCATCAAGTCGTTAAAACGCTACGCTTGACCGAGGAAGTGCCCGTGACAGTTGGTGCCATCAAAAATGCTAAACGCATTGTGGCATTAGGCCAAGGCGCGATGGAACCGGCGACTTTGTTACAGGCTCAACAGTTGGCTAAGTGGATTGGTGCAGCCATTGCGGTGACCCAGCCCCTGACCAAATTGGAACAGTTCAGTGTTGAACAACTGATTGGGATTGACGGCGCAACCGTCACGCCCGAAGTCATTATTAATATCGGAATTTCCGGCGCGGAACAGTACGTGCTTGGGATGGCAGGTGCGCAACATATTCTGTCGGTCAATCCAGATGAAAAAGCCCCGATTTTTAAGGTCTCGCAGCAGGCCTTTGTTGGAACTGCCACTGACTTTTTGACCGGAATGATTGCCGCATTGAATTAACCGTTGATATTGTGAATGATGAGCTAACTGATGGATTGGTTAGCTCTTTTTTTGCGCATTTATGCTGTTGAAAAGGGTTCCATTGGTTAGTAAGGTCATGTTACAATTAACGCAATGCTTCACAATATCGAAAAATATCGCTTTGGAGGGGAATATTATGAAGACACGTGGTTTGGCGTTAGTCGCCAGTTTAACATTAGTTGTTGCCAGCTTGGCTGGTTGTGGGAATACCAGTTCAACTAGCTCGAAATCAAGCAGCAGTAGTAAAAGTCAGTCATCGAAGAAGACGGAAGTGACTTCCGGAGCGTCGAAGACCCAGTATTCAACCATGAAGGACTTGAAGTCGAAATATGACGTGGTCATTATTGGTGCCGGGGGTGCTGGGATGTCGGCGGCGCTGGCTGCTAAAGAAAAAGGTTTGAAACCGGTTATTTTAGAAAAGATGCCGGTTGCGGGTGGTAATACACTGAAGGCATCGTCCGGGATGAATGCCTCTGAAACCAAGGTTCAGAAAAAAGCGGGGATTAAGGATTCCAATGAGAAATTCTATCAGGAAACGTTAACTGGTGGGCATGGCACGAATGATAAGGCGATGCTGCGGTTCTTCGTAGATCATTCAGCGAGTGCCGTGGATTGGCTAGACGGCATGGGAATCAAGCTGACTAACCTGACCATTACTGGTGGGATGAGTGTTAAACGAACCCATCGTCCCGCTGATGGGTCGGCCGTTGGGGGCTATTTAGTTAACGGCTTACTGAAAAATGTGAAGAAGAATTCAATTCCGATTTATGTCAATGCCGATGTGACCAAAATTAATGAAAAAGCCGGTAAAGTTAATGGCGTCAAGGTTAAATTTAACCAAGACAAGACGAAAACCATTAGTTCAAAGGCAGTCATCGTCACGACTGGTGGCTTTGGTGCTAGCAAGGCCATGATTAAGCAATATCGACCAGATCTATCGAAGTACGTCACGACGAACCAAGCTGGTAGCACGGGTGATGGGATCAAAATGATTACTGACTTGGGCGGTTATACGGTTGATATGGATAAGATTCAGATTCATCCAACGGTTTACCAAAAGCCACCGTACTTAGTTGGTGAAGCCGTTCGTGGTGAAGGTGGGATTCTAGTCAATACCGCTGGTGATCGTTTCACTAATGAAATGGGCACACGCGATGTTGTGTCAGCGGCCATTAACAAGCAATCTGATCAGTATGCGTATGTCTTATTCGATGGCGGTGTCAAACAACGGGTCACTGCGATCAATCAGTACGAAAAGAAAGGGATGGTCGAATCAGCCGCAACATTGAGCGATTTGGCAAAGAAATTGAACGTCCCTAGTGCTGAACTCGAAAAGACTGTCGCAACGTGGAATGACGATGTTAAGGCTAAGAAGGATTCCCAGTATGATCGGACGACTGGGATGGATAATCAGCTAAATACACCGAAATATTATGCGATTAAGATTGCCCCCGGGATTCACTACACAATGGGTGGCGTGAAGATTAATCCACAAACGGAAGTCTTGAAGAAGTCTGGGCAGGCGATTCCTGGCCTCTACGCTGCTGGTGAAGTCACCGGTGGGCTCCACGGTGATAACCGTATTGGTGGGAACTCGGTCGCGGAAATCGTGATCTTTGGCCGCCAAGCCGGAACACAAGTTGCTAAATACGTGAAATAATAGTTGATAAAAATATCGATTAACCGAATTGGGCTAATCGATATTTTTTATTTGGCGTTGAAACGCGTCGTTAATTGGTTAATAACCGGGACTTTGAAGAGCACAATCAGCACGCTAGTATAAATGATGTAGGAGACAATTTCTTGAATGAAACGTGTGGTCAGTAGGGCTGACCAAGGTGTTAGATACATGAGATGTAACCACAGACTGTTGAGAAATAGATTCAGAATAAATAAAACGATGAAGTTTGCTAGCAGAATTCGCGGTAGCGAGGTCCGCCGATAAAAGGCGAGTCCAAAGACGAGGCCCGTTAAAAAAGCGGTTAAAATGAAGCCGGGAAAAAACGTGAACTTTGGAAACAAGACCATGCCGAGAAAGTAAGCTAGGGCAGTGCTGCCGGCCGTGACCAGTGGCGAAAATAGCCGCGCGGTAATTGCGACGACAACGAAAGCAAATGCGATCTTGGTTGTTAAAAATTGCACGGATAACAGACTATTAAGCATAATTTGCATGGCGGTTAAGACGCCGAGTAGTGTGATTGATTTGACGGATGCGTGAGTTGTCATGATGAAGCCTCCAATAGGTGAGTTGTTTGACTAGTATTTTACTGGAAATGAGTGGGTAATGCTAGGTGAAATTCAGTAGTTAATGGTGTTCGTTAACCGAATTTTCGACGGCCCAAGTTTCGATTGAATTAGAAAACCAATCCGATGTTGGCGGCATTGAAACGGTCCAGTTATATTTGCAAGATGTTTTTGCGAGTGTTGTTCAACCGGTGAAAGTTTTGAAGGACTATCAACGGGTGGCTTTGCATCGTCACGAAACTAAGACGGTGACATTTACGATTACCGCTGAAATGTTGCAATTCTACAATCAACAAAATCAGCTCACAATTGAGCCAGGCCAGTTTAATGTCTTTGTAGGGAGCAATAGTCGAGATTGTTTGAAGACGAGTTTTGAATTTATCTAAGTTAAAAATTGACCAGTAATCGGCTGACAAATTCAGCCGATTACCGGTCTTTTTGTCGATTTCAGTATCTGAATCCGTGTTAATAATTTTAATGATTTTGTCAGTTGTTATCTCAGAATTATAAATGTAGGTTCAATCAACTGACGACTAACAACAGTTTTTATTGGCTTTTTCTCATTAATATATTTTTAAAGGGTAATAGATAGATTGTTTCCAAGAGTGATCAAAGTTATTCCGCATGTTGAAAGCGGTTATCTTTGTGGTACTGTATAGATATTCAAAAAGAAAGTGCGGTGAAGTTTGTGAAAACAAATGTCATTACAGTTGGTTTGGCTCGCTTTTCGGTTCTGGATGCAGGGCTATTGCGGATGGAGTATTCTGAGACAGGACAATTTGAAGACCAGACAACCTCGTTGGTTCAAAATCGTGAGTTGAAGTCGAGTGACTATGAAATTATGGCCGTTGATGGTTATGAATTAGTCCTCAGAACGACTAATTTCACTTTATATTATGTTGGTGGCAAGTTTGATGCTGGTAGCCTTTTTATTGATGCCCGTAGTAACTATGGGACACACTACAGTCGCTGGCACTATGGTGAAAAGGTTAAATATAATCTTAAAGGCACGGCCCGTACATTGGATAAAGCCGACGGGGCGATTCCATTGGAAGAAGGCATAATTTCCAAAGATGGTTTTGGGGTGCTTGATGACTCAGCTTCATTTTTATTAGTTGGTGATCAAGTCAGCCGACGAGACCATGAAGAACAAGACGTCTACTATTTCACGTATGGTCGCGATTTCCGTCAGACGCTCAAAATGTATTATGAATTAACCGGTTTTCCACCAATGGTGCCACGCTTTGCTTTGGGTAACTGGTGGAGTCGTTACTATCCTTACCATCAAAACGAATATTTGAAATTAATGGCAAAGTTCACGGAACAGCGGATTCCCATTGCAGTTTCAGTTTTGGACATGAATTGGCATACTACTGATATTCCAGCAAAGTATGGCAGTGGTTGGACCGGCTATACTTGGGATAAAACTTATTTTCCTAATCCTACTAAGATGATGTCCGAGCTGCATACGACTGGACATAAGATCACCTTGAACGTCCATCCAGCGGCAGGAATTCGGCCTAATGAAGAAAGCTATTCACAAGTTGCGGAGACGTTACATTTGGATAAGAGCAAAGAAGAGCCAGCAATTTTTGATTTGCAAAATCCGGCGTTTCGAAAGGCATATTTTGAGATGGTTCACACAGATCTCGAAAAACAAGGTGTCGATTTTTGGTGGATTGATTGGCAACAAGGTGGACAACGTGGTGCGAAACAGGTAGATCCACTCTGGCTGTTAAACATTTTGCATTATCAAGATCTTAAACACAAACGTGCTAACGATGCGCTGATACTATCACGTTATGCAGGCCCAGGCAGTCATCGTTATCCAATCGGTTTTTCCGGTGATACGGTAGCTTCATGGCAATCACTCCAGTTTCAACCATACTTCACTGCAACGGCCGCCAATATTGGCTATACCTGGTGGAGCCATGATATTGGTGGGCATATGTTTGGCAGTTATGACGGTGAGTTGTCTTTACGCTGGCTCCAATTTGGGGTCTTTAGTCCGATCCTCAGAATGCACAGCTCAAATAATATATTTATGGGGAAAGAACCTTGGAATTATCGTCCTGACATCAAGAAAATCATGATTGAATTTTTACAACTACGGAGTCAGTTAATTCCTTATTTAGATAGTGAAAATTATCGGACACATGCTGAGGGGATTCCGTTAGTTCAACCGCTCTATTATGGTCATCCAGAAGATGAAATGGCTTACCACTTCAAAAATGAATACCAATTTGGCGAAGCCATGATCGTTGCACCAATTACAACACCGATGGCGGATGCGGCTCAGTTAGGGAAGGCCAAGACTTGGCTGCCAGCTGGCAGTTGGTACGATTGGTTTACTGGCATCCGCTATCAAGGTAATCGCGTTGTGACAGCGTTTCGGCCCTTATCTCAGTATCCAGTATTTGTCAAAGCCGGCAGTATTGTGCCATTAAATGTTGATTATATGGACGCTGCTGACAAGTTGCCCGACCACTTGACGCTGAAAATCTTTGGCGGCTGTGATGGACACTACGAAATGGTTGAACATACCGCGACAGCAATTGCTAAGACGCAGTTTGAGTGGCAAGATACCACGGGTAAACTCATGATAACAGTTGATGATCCACAGCACATCATTCCAACTAATCGGCAATATACTTTGAATCCGGTGGGAATTAGCTACGACCGAATTGAGTCATCAGAGTCGGTCAAGGGTTATCAGGTGATTAAGCCGCAACCAACTAATCAAGTGACAGCAATCGAACAGGCCTTACAACAAAAATTACAATTTGCAAAAATTAATTTTGATTTAAAACAAACTATTTGGCAACAATATCAAGCACAGAATCGGGCTGGATTTATTAGTTATTTGACTAGTATTGATGTTCCGAATATTACTGAAATGATTCTTGAATTAATGTCTGTAGAATAGTATTGGTACGGTTGTGCAACCGGTTGCTTAAAATCCGAGAATAATTATATTTAATTCAGAATATTAATTCTATTGACAAACGTTTATGCATACGTATAATAGACATGTAAGCGATTCCTTTAGTTATGCAACATTGTGCAAACGGTTGCATAAACGTTTGAAAGTAATTGTGTAGACATTTGAAATGGTTGTGTATTTAGCACTTTTGGAGGCGAAATAATGGGTGAACGGGATTCAAAGGCACAATGGTGGCAAAAGTCTGTTGTGTATCAAGTGTATCCACGTAGTTTTCAAGATAGTAACCATGATGGTATGGGTGACTTAAACGGGATTACTAGTCGTTTGGATTATATTAAAGATCTTGGCGTCGATGTGATTTGGTTAAACCCAGTTTATGCATCACCAGGTGTTGATAACGGTTATGATATCAGTGATTATCAAGCCATTAACCCTGAGTTAGGTTCAATGGCCGACTTTGAGCGGTTATTGACAAAAGCACATCAGTTGGGATTGAAGATTATGATGGACTTGGTTGTTAATCATACTTCAGATCAACATAATTGGTTTGTCGAAAGCCGAAAGTCAGTTAAAAATCCGCATCGCGATTATTATATTTGGCGTGATCCAGTTGATGGACATGCGCCGAATAATTGGGGCGCAGCATTCTCTGGTCCAGCTTGGACTTACGATGAGGCCACAAAACAATATTACTTGCATTTGTTTGCTCCTGAACAGCCAGATTTAAATTGGGAAAATGCAGAGATGCGGCAATCGGTCTATGACATGATGAACTGGTGGTCTGATCGTGGTGTTGATGGTTTTAGAATGGATGTTATTAGTTTAATTTCCAAACCAGCTGGATTACCAGATGGGCCTAAATCTGACGGTGCGATGTACGGAAACTCAGGCTTAGTTTCCAATGGGCCGCATGTGCACGAGTATTTGAAAGAAATGAACCAGCAAGTCATGAAAAAACATGATTTGATTACGGTTGGTGAAACTCCCGGTGTTGATATTGAAAATGCATTGAAATATTCTAACTTAAATAGTGATGAATTGAATATGGTTTTCCAATTTGAACATATGGGACTTGATTCAAATGCTAATCCGGCACTAGGTAAGTGGGACTCACGCAAAACGAACTTAGTTGATTTGAAAAACAACCTAACTAAATGGCAAGTTGGTCTCCATGGCAAGGCTTGGAATTCATTATATTGGAATAATCATGATCAGCCACGAGCTGTCTCCAGATTTGGAAATGATAGTGAGACTTATCGGGTTCGATCCGCTAAAATGCTAGCGTTGGTTTTGCACATGCTGCAGGGGACACCTTATATTTATGAAGGTGAAGAACTCGGGATGACGAATGCAAACTTTAAATCACTTAGCGATTATCGAGATTTGGAATCCATTAATGCGTATCATGAATTGGTTGATGATGAGAAGCTAGTTGACGGGGACACGATGCTAGCATACTTACGGGTTCATTCCCGTGATAATGCTCGGACACCAATGCAATGGTCGGCCGAAGCCAATGGTGGCTTCAGTGATCACGAACCATGGTTAGCAGCTAATTCTAATTATAAAGAAATTAATGCTGCGGCTGAATTGAATGATGATCATTCAGTATTTGCGTTCTATAAAGAATTAATTCGTTTACGCCATACGTTAGATGTCATTACAGATGGTCGTTACGAACAAGTTTCGGGGACAGAACAAAATGAAAGCGTTTATGCTTATACGCGGACAAATGCTCAACAATCATTATTAGTTGTCGCTAATTACACTGATCAAATCATTCAAACAGAAGTTAAACCAGATAGTAATAGCAATTTATTAATCAGTAATTACGATGACGACCGTGGCAGTGAGCTACGTCCGTTTGAAGCCAAAGTTTATAGCTCGATTATCGGGTAAAAAAAGGGGAAATAAACATGAAAAAAGGAACCAAGTTACTTGCAGTTTCAGCTAGTTTAATTGCGTTATCACTAGTTACAAACGCCTGTGGAAATAGCAGTTCTTCAGAGAAGACTACTTTACAATTCTTCTCAACGAAGACTGAAAATGCGCCAACTTATAAAAAGATGATTGCTTCATTTGAAAAACAAAATCCAGACATTAAGATTCAATTATCATCGCCAAGTAATGCCGGAACTGTTTTAAAGTCAGATTTGGCTAAGAACTCAATTCCTGACATTATGGCCGTTGGTGGGGACGTTAACTATCAACAAATTCAAAAAGCTGGTGTCTTAGTTGACATGAGCAAGGAATCATTTACTAAGAATACGATGCCACAATATCAAAAGATGATTACATCAATTTCTAAGGGCGGCAAATTGGATGCGGTTCCATATGCAACTAACGCTTCCGGTGTTGTTTATAACAAAGCAGCCTTCAAAAAAGCTGGTATTACTAAGACACCAACCACTTGGGACGAATTAATTGCTGATGCCAAGACTTTAAAAGCCAAGGGTATTACACCATTTGAATTGCCATTCCAAGACAGTTGGACAACGATGGGCGTCTTCAACCAACTTTCATCAAACATGGTTGGTAGCTCATGGATCAAAGAACGTAAGAATAACAAGACGACATTTGTTTCAACTTACAAACCAGTGATGACAAAGTATCTTGAACTTTCTAAGTATGCCCAAAAAGATTACATGGGGACTACTTACAATGATGGGACCAAGGCTTTAGCAGAAGGTAAAGCAGCCATGATGATTAATGGTAACTTTGTCATTCCACAAGCTAAGACTAGCAAGAAGAGCGCTGACTTGGATATGTTCAAACTGCCAGTTAATAACGATGCCAGCAAGAACAAAGTTACATCCGGGATTGATGTTGCTTTAGCAGTTTCTAAGAATTCCAAGAATAAAGCAGCCGCAATGAAGTTTGTTAAATTCATGATGACTGAAAAGAACGCTAAACTTTACAATAAGGAACAATTCTCCTTCTCAGCGATTAAAGGTGTCGACCAGAATGATGCTTCCCTTAAAGGAATTTCAGCGGACTTAGCTAAGGGTGACGTTGTCAACTACCCAGACCACTACTATCCAGATGGTTTCGATATGACTCAAGTCTTAACTCAAACTGGTGTTAACCAAACTAAGGGTATGAGCGATGCAACTAATATCACGAAGAGTTTGAAGAAAGCTGATTCTGCCTTTAAGTCTGCCAATGTAAAGTAAAGGATCGATAACTAATGCAAGAGACGATTAAGAGAAAACCCAAACGTAAGGGGAAAAAGATACCATTTGCATATTATATGATGGTGGTTCCAATTGGAATCCTGTTCTTCATTTTTCATACTATTCCGTTTTTACGCGGAGTATTTTACAGCTTCACTGACTGGAGCGGGTATGGCACTTGGAAGTTTGTCGGTTTAAAGAACTATCTATATATGTTTGGTAACAGTAATATTACGCATGCCTACTGGTTCACATTTAAATTTGCCCTGTTTGCCACAATTTTAGTTAATGCGATTGCTTTGGCGATTGCGGTTGGCTTGAACGGTAAAATCAAGTATCAAAATTTCTTGAAGGCAATTTATTTCTTACCATACATGCTTGGTTCATTAATTGTTGGGTTCGTGTTCAAGTTTATCTTTGGTAATTTATTACCAAGTTTAGGACAAACACTTCACTGGGGCTTTATGTCCAGTAACATTTTGGGAACGACGCATGCTTGGATTGGGATTTTAATTATGACCATATGGCAAGGATTAGCGTTTAATACCTTGATTTATCTGGCTGGACTCCAATCAGTTGATCCAGAAATTTATGAAGCTGCGGCCCTAGATGGCGTCAACCCATGGCAAAAATTCATGCGTTTGACATTCCCATTGATTGCACCGTTCTTCACGATTAATTTAGTCTTATCAGTTAAGGGTTACCTAATGGTCTTCGACCAGATTATGGCGATGACAAACGGTGGTCCAGGTAATAGTACAACATCAATTTCAGTTGAAATTTATACGCAAGGTTTCCAAGGCTCACAATTCGCCATTCAATCTGCGAACGCCGTGGTACTGTTCATTGTTGTACTTACGATCTCACTCATTCAGTTGAGAGTTTTGAATAAACGAGAGGAGCGGTTGGGATAATGCAAGCTAATGCAGATTTGAATAATAATACGCCGGCTCCACGTAAGTCCAAGAAGCGTAAGAAAAAAGTAAACTGGACACTGACTAGTGTCATGATGGTGCTTGCGATCTTTGCAATTTTAGGACCGCTTTATATCACAGTTGTGATTGCTTTAAAGGATCCAAGCCAAATGACAAACGTCTTATCACTCCCGAAACAAATTCATTGGGAAAACTTTAAGAACGCTTGGCAAATGACAAACTTTCCAAAGATGTTTTTGAACACCTTGTTTATCACAGTTGTTAACGTCATCTTTACGATTTTCACGAACTCGATGGCTGCTTATGTCATTACACGGTATCGGTTAAAGAACAAATTCTTTAATATGATGTATTACTATTTCATCAGTGCGATGTTCATTCCGTTCAATGTCATCATGTTACCGTTAGTTAAAGAAGTTAGTGCTTTCCATATGGATAATATTATTGGGATCACGTTCCTATATATTGTCTTTGGGTTACCACAAAACATCTTCCTATACTCAGGATTTGTTAAGGAAATTCCAACAGCGCTTGAAGAAGCTGCTGAAATGGATGGGGCTAAGCCAATGCAGATCTTCTTTAAAGTGATCTTCCCATTGATGAAGCCGATGCATGCCACGGTTGCAATTCTTTCGTTCATGTGGACTTGGAATGACTTCTTAATGCCATTAGTCTTGTTGAGTAATCCAGATCAACAGACGTTGCAATTGGCACAGTATGTGTTCCAAGGTCAGTTCTCAACGCAATACAACTTAGCCTTTGCTTCATACGTCTTAGTTTTACTGCCGGTCTTAATTATGTATGTCTTCTTCCAGAAATACATTATTGCTGGGGTAACAAGTGGGTCAGTTAAATAGTTAATGAAACTGAGTTCATATTTAAGCATTGATGCGATTGGTGAAATCGGAGTAAGGGGAGACAGTTAAGATGGTTGAAATTAATTTAAAGCATATTTATAAGGAATACGACGGTAACGATAATTATTCCGTAAGTGACTTTAATCTAGATATTAAAGATAAAGAATTTATTGTTTTCGTTGGCCCATCTGGTTGTGGGAAATCAACCACATTACGGATGATTGCCGGTTTGGAAGATATTTCAAAAGGTGATCTAGTGATGGATGGCAAGGTCATTAATGACTTAGCACCTAAGGATCGGGATATTGCGATGGTTTTCCAAAACTACGCCCTGTATCCAAATATGACGGTTTTTGACAACATGGGTTTTGGCCTTTCAATTAAGAAAATGCCAAAGGATGAAATCAAAAAGCGTGTTGACAATGCAGCCGAAATTTTAGGGCTAACCGATTTTCTTCAACGGAAACCAGCGGCTTTATCTGGTGGGCAACGGCAACGGGTTGCATTAGGACGAGCAATCGTTCGGGATGCCAAGTTGTTCTTACTTGATGAACCCCTCTCAAACTTGGATGCCAAGTTACGGGTTGATATGCGGACACAGATTGCCCAATTACATCAACGGCTACAAACGAACATGATTTATGTCACCCATGATCAAGTCGAAGCAATGACGATGGCTGATCGAATCGTTATCATGAATGATGGTAAGATTCAACAAGTTGGGACGCCTGATGAACTCTATAATAAGCCAACTAATAAGTTCGTGGCTGGATTCATGGGGTCACCATCGATGAACTTCTTCGATGCTGAATTGAAGAATGGTCGGGTTTCAAATGGTCGTGGTTTAGATGTTGCTGTTCCAGAAGGCCGATTAAAGGTCTTGCGTGAAAAAGGTTACGACGGTAAGAAGTTAACGGTCGGGATTCGTCCTGAAGATATTCATACTGAACAAGTAGCTTTGGAAGCGATGCCTGATGCAGTTGTAAGTGCTAAAGTTGAAGTTTCAGAATTCTTGGGTACTGATTCAATGCTTTATTCACGTACCGGTGAAACTGAATTTGTAGCCCAAGTTAATGCACGTGATTATCATAAACCAGGCGAAGAAGTTGAAATGGCGTTTGAAATGAGTAAAGCCCATTTCTTCGATGACGATACTGAATTGACGATTGAATAATAATCGAGAGTTGATGTAGAAACGTTAGGTGGTTCAAAAGGGAGTCTGGAGACTTTATTGTCACAGACTCCCTTTTTATCCCAATTATTTAGGAGGACGTATCAAAATGAAACGTATTTTTGAGGTCGACCCGTGGCACGTAGTCAGTCACGAATTAGTACCAACGGATAAACGGTTACAAGAAAGTATGACCAGTATCGGGAATGGTTATATGGGCATGCGGGGGATGTTTGAGGAACATTATTCCAATGACACCTTGAAAGGCATTTACATTGGCGGGGTCTGGTATCCAGATAAAACCCGTGTCGGCTGGTGGAAGAATGGCTATCCAGACTATTTTGGTAAGGTCATTAATGCGGTCAATTTCGTCAAAGTCAACTTAACGATTGATGGCGATCAGGTTGATTTAGCGAAAGATGACATCAGCGACTTCATGATTGATTTAGATATGCATACGGGCGTTTTACGCCGGTCATTTATCGTGACTAAAGGCGAAAAACGCGTGCAATTCCAAATTGATCGCTTTGTGAGTGTTGCCCAAAAGGAATTGTTCGATGTGCATTATAGTGTGCATAACTTGAGCGATGAACCGGTGCAAGTCGGCTTCATTTCTCAAATTGACGCGGATGTTTTCAATGAAGACGCTAACTATGACGAACAGTTCTGGCAAGTGCTTGATAAGCGCCATGCCGTCACTGGTGGGAGCATGGTAGCCGAAACGAAGCCTAACGACTTTGGAACTCCCCGCTTCACTTTAGGCATGCAAATGATGCATCTCACGGACTTCCGCGGCTCAAATGCGCCTGATACGGAAAAAGCAGTAACCAATATTTTCCGTGGCACGCTAGCGCCTGATGAAACCAAGAATTTTGAAAAACGGGTGGTCGTCGTCACTTCACGGGACTATCCAGACATGTCAGCATTACGTGCTGGGATGGCAAAATTAGCCGAAACGGTGCATGCCCAAACTTATGATGAACTGCTAAAGGCGCATGTCGCCGTTTGGGCCAAACGTTGGGAATTAGCGGACGTTGCTATTGATGGCGACGATGCTGCGCAACAAGGAATTCGGTTTAATTTATTCCAGTTGTTCTCCACTTATTATGGCGAAGACAAGCGCTTGAACCTTGGACCAAAAGGGTTCACTGGTGAAAAGTACGGTGGTGCCACATATTGGGACACTGAAGCCTTCGGGGTACCGTTCTACTTGTCACTGGCTAAGCCTAAAGTGACTGAGAATCTGTTGGAATACCGTTATAATCAATTGGACGGCGCTTTCCATAATGCGAAGATGCAAGGCCTCGATGGGGCACTCTTCCCAATGGTAACCTTCAACGGCATTGAATGTCATAATGAATGGGAAATTACCTTTGAAGAAATTCATCGGAATGGCTCGATTGCTTATGCGATTTATAATTACACCCGTTACACTGGTGATGAAACTTACTTGAAGGAAAAAGGTATCGATGTCCTGACGGCGATTTCACGCTTCTGGGCTGATCGGGTGCACTTCTCCGAACGTAAGCAACAATATATGATCCACGGGGTCACTGGTCCCAATGAATACGAAAATAACGTTAACAATAACTGGTACACCAACTTCTTAGCACGCTGGACCTTACAATACACGTTGGCAAGTTTAAAGAAGGTTGCTGCTGCTAAACGCGACACGTTAAAGGTAAGTGCCGATGAATTAGCAAAGTGGCAAGATATTGTTGACCGGATGTACTTCCCACATGATGATGACTTGGGGATCTTCGTTCAAAACGATACGTTCTTGGATAAAGACCTGAAGCCAGCGTCATCAATTCCAGCGGATCAACGGCCAATCAATCAACATTGGTCATGGGATCACATTTTGCGGTCACCATACATTAAGCAAGCGGATGTCTTACAAGGCATTTACTACTTCATGGATCACTTTACCCCTGAGCAGAAGAAGGCTAACTTTGATTTTTATGAACCATTGACTGTTCATGAATCAAGCTTGTCACCAGCTGTTCATGCCATCTTGGCGGCCGATCTTCATTATGAAGAAAAGGCAGTTGAAATGTATCAACGGACTGCTCGGCTAGATTTGGATAACTATAACAACGATACGGTCGATGGCTTACACATTACGTCGATGACCGGATCGTGGTTAGCAATTGTCCAAGGATTCGCTGGGATGCGAGTTCGTGATGGCAAACTATCCTTCGCACCATTCGCACCAAAGGAATGGTCACACTATCAATTCCACGTTAACTTCCGAGGCCGGTTGTTAAAAGTCGATGTTGATCAAAAGCAGACGACGGTTGAGTTAGTCAGCGGCGATGCGTTAACGATTGAATTGAACGGTGAAGACGTTATCTTAAAGGACAAAGTGATGGCGGATACTAAAGCTTAATGGTTGTTTACATTAAATGCTAATCTGGCATGTTTGTTAATAAGTTAATGATTAGGCTGTGCATTGTGCACGGCCTAATTTTATAAGTATAATAGGTTCTTAATATAAATGTTTTTATAATAAAAGTGTCATACGAATAATTCGGTTGGTTGCCCGAATTATTGCAGAATCGGCAGTGAGAAAATGCAGGAGATGAGATTATGGCAACGATTAAAGATGTTGCAGAATTAGCAGGCGTTTCGCCATCAACTGCTTCCAGAGCAATGCATAATAATCCAACTATTAGCCCCAAAACGCAAAAAAGAGTCCATGAGGCGATGGCTAAATTAAACTATGCACCAGATTTTAATGCCCAAAGTTTAGCCAACAAGCGGAGTAATGCAATTGGTGTTATTTTACCTGTTGACCATCAAGATATTTTTGCTAACCCGTTTTTTATGGAGATTATTCGTGGCGTAAGTGAAGTCTGCTATGAGGCTAAATTAATGGTTAATTTAGCGACTGGCACTTCACAAGAAGAGTTATTAAATAGTATTAACACGATGGTAACGCAGGGTATGATTCGGCGATTTATTTTACTATACTCTGAGAAAAATGATCCCGTAATTGAGAGATTGATTGCGCTCAAGGTACACTTTGTTATCGTTGGAAAACCATATCGGCATGTCAATGAAACCCCTTATGTTGATAACGATAATATTCTAGCTGGGGCTGACGCAACGCGGTTCCTCGTGGCACATGGTCATCAAGAGATTTGTTTTGTTTATAGTGATTTAGGAAAAATGGTTCAAAATGACCGGCTAATGGGCTATCGTCAAATTATTGAGGCACACGGCTATTCAACGCGTAAATTAAAAATAGCATTTGCTAAATATGTGGATGATTTTGAAATTATTAAACAATATGTGAACGACTATCCAAATGTAACCGCTTTTGTTGCCGTTGATGACATGCTAGGACTGCGATTACAGCAAGTCTTGAATGCAGTACATTCAAAAGAGGACCGTCCGTCAGTCATTGGGTTTAATAATTCGATTTTTGCAGAGGCGTCACACCCTACTCTAACCTCTGTTGAAATTTTTCCACGGCGATTGGGAGCGGAAGCAGCACGAATTGTGATTGATTTGAAACACGCTGATAGCTTAGCTGCTAAGATTATCGTACCACATCGAATTATTGAACGTAATTCGGTTCAAACATTGGCTTAGGAGGTGTAATCGAAATGGCAAATTGGCATGAAAAACAAGTTATTTATCAAATTTATCCTAAAAGCTTTAAGGATACTAACGATGATGGTATCGGGGACTTGCAGGGGGTTATCCAAAAAATCCCGTACTTGAAGGCTTTGGGAATTACGACGATTTGGTTGAATCCAATTTATGTGTCACCTCAAGTTGATAATGGTTATGATGTTGCCGATTATTATCAGATTGACCAATCGGTGGGCTCAATGGCCGACGTTGAAGCACTGATCCAAGCCTTACATCAGAATGGAATGCATTTATTATTGGATTTTGTCATGAACCATACGTCTGATCAACATCCTTGGTTTCAAGCAGCCTTGAAGGACCCCCAAAGTAAATATCATGATTATTATTTGTGGGCCCAAGCCAAGCCAGGACAGTTACCGAATAATTGGGGGTCGTTCTTTGGTGGTAGTGTCTGGGAGCCAACGCCCAAAGCACCTAATCATTATTACTTTCATCTATTTGACCGGCATATGCCAGATTTAAATTGGCAGAATCCGGCCGTGAGACAAGCTATGATTGAAATTGCCAAGTTTTGGCTAAATAAAGGTGTTGATGGGTTAAGACTGGATGCATTTATTCACATTGATAAAGCCAATTTTAAACAATTTGCAGTGGGTGAGTCACAAAAACCAGTTATTGATGATACGTTTTATGCCCATCTGAGTCGAGTGCAGCCTTACTTGCGTGAATTTTGTCATGCGTTGCGGGCGATTAAACCAGATGTCTTCATTTTAGGTGAAGCTGCTTCTGCTAGCCCAGAGTTATTGATTGATTATAGTCGGCCGCAGAATGATGAATGTGATGCGGTAATTACTTTTCGTTCAATTGTGGACCGTTTAGATCAGCTTGATTCGCGGTTGCCGGCAGAATTTCAACCTAAAGCTCTAGATGTTGAGGGAATGCGCCAACGGTTAACAACAATTGAGACAAAGCTTGCTGATGTTAGCTTGCCAGTTCTGTATTGGAGTAATCACGATATGGCTCGGGTTGCTTCGAGGTATGCTAGCACGGACTATTATTGGCAAAGTCTGAAATGTTTGGCTGCAATGCTATATTTACAACGTGGTTTGCCCATTATTTATTATGGCGAGGAGCTGGGGCTGAAAAATAGTTACCTGAAGCAATTGTCGGATTTTCATGACCAGACAGTATTACCATTCTATCAACAAGCACTGGCAGTGGGTTATTCGGCGGATCAGACTATGAAAATGCTAAATCAAACGCATAAGATGGCGGCACGAGGGATGATGCCATGGGATTCTGACCAACCATACCAAGGTTTTTCAAAGCATGAACCTTGGCTAAATGGTCAACAAACGACGCCAGTTTCAGTTGCGGCTGAAACCTCAGACCCGACAAGTTTATTGGTGTTTTATCGGCAGTTATTCCAGCTGAAACAAACGCCATTATTTACGGCAGGCGATGAGGTGATTCAACCTACTGCCAATGGGGTATTTCAATACACCCGCCAACTAGCAGGACAACTCGCAACGGTAACTTGTAATTTATCGGACACAGTGCAATTGGTCACTAATAATGATGGCGGGCAGCCTAGTCTAACGGTTGGAGCTGTTGACCAGCATGCGGGTCAATTGAATTATTCTCCCTGGTCGATGACCGTCACTATCAATGACAAAAAGGAGTTTTAACAATGGCAATTGGGACAGATATTAAGTTACGACAACAGCTGATTTATTCAGTTTTTACGCGTAATTATTCAAAACAGGGAACATTCAAAGCCGTTCAGGCCGACTTACCTCGGATTAAGGGACTAGGAACGACAATAATTTGGTTAATGCCAATTCAGCCGATTGGTCTGAAAAATCGTAAGGGAACCCTCGGCTCTCCTTATGCGATTTCAGACTACCGCGGCATTAATCCAGAATTGGGAACGATGGCCGACTTTATTGCCTTAACGAAGGAGATTCACGCGCAAGGAATGCAAGTCATGATTGACGTTGTGTATAATCATACGTCACCAGATTCCAAGCTTCTCCGAGACCATCCAGATTGGTTCTATCATAAACCAGATGGTCGTCTAGGTAATCGAGTTGCTGACTGGTCAGATATTATAGATTTGGATTATCATCAGCGAGATTTGTGGGATTATCAAATTCAAACATTGAAGCAATGGGCTGACTATGTCGATGGTTTTCGTTGTGACGTGGCCCCATTAGTCCCATTGGATTTTTGGCTCACGGCACGACGCGAACTGGCTAAATATAAACCAGGCTTAATCTGGCTGGCAGAGACGAATGGTCCTGATTTCATCAAACAAGTGCGTGAAGCCGGGTTTGATGATTTATCTGATAGTGAAATTTATCAAGCTTTTGACCTAACTTATGACTACGATGTTCTGGAAGATTTTCGGGCGACAGTTAAAGGGGAACGATCATTAGCGGAATTTGCACGGATTCTAATGAAGCAAGACGTGACTTACCCTAAGAATTACGTTAAGATGCGTTTCTTGGAAAATCATGATGTGCCACGCGCAGCTGAATATTTGCCGAATCCCCAGATAAGACGCAATATGCTAGCTTTCAGTCTCTTTCAAAAGGGTGCCGGGCTTATTTATAACGGTGAAGAATTTAGCGCAGCACATTTGCCAAGTTTGTTTGAATCTGATCCGATTGAGTTGCACGGGGCGACTGACTTGTCAGGGTTGATTAGTCGATTGGCTGCATTGAAACATAAGCCCGTTTTTAGTACTGGTAACTATACCATTCAGGCAGAGAACGAGTCCGTTATGTCGGTGACGTATACGGATGACTCGAAAAAAATTGTTGGTTATTTTGCTTTTAGTCCCTTTGTTGGAGAAGTGGACTGTCAATTACCAGCAGGAGATTACCAGAATGCAAGCGATCAGACGATGGTTGTGATTGCCGATAGTAAATTCAAGTTCACTGGCGAACCGGTAATTATTGGAACGATTTAGCCTAACAGTATCAAAAAACAGCAATGACCGTTTAAAGTCATTGCTGTTTTTACGTCATTACGAACAAACAAGTCGAACCTTTAAAAAATACCCAGGGGGTGTTGCAGTTATTTCACCTTTTAATATACGCATGCAATGCATAGTTATGATTAAGCTTGTGTATGAAAGTTGTAAAGATTCAGCTTATCCCTTAATCAGTTGCTTGCAGCCAAACTAACTGATTTTCGAAATCTCGTGAGGGCGGTGAAATTTGCAAGCCGACTAGATTTAAACTTTGACCGAGCTGGCGTTGGCCGTTAACCCGATAATACCGTTGATCAGCTAAGTAATGTAACGGGAGCTGATGGGGGACTTTTACGGCAGAACTTAGGCCCGTTGTGTAAAAACAAAGAGCTTGTTTACGGTCAGGCGTGACTAGCAGCCATGCCTGGGAGTTTGCGTCATCACGCCAATCTTGTAGGCGGTAGAAAGAAGCCTCGTTAAAATCAGGTTGCCAAGTTTTCACTTGTTGGCCTTGTCTTTTGATGAGTTGCTTGTCCGCAGCGGTTAGCGTCTCTAACGCCATTTCAAAGCCCAAATTACCGATGCTAGCTAGGTTTAATCGGGTTTGTAAAGACGTGACCCGACCATTTTGACCATTAGGTGACGCGGAGACGTGGGTACTAAAGACGTTTGGTGGGAATAAGTAACTGACACCATTTTCAATCTTGGCACGATCGACTGGATCGGTGAGGTCACTCAACCAAGTTTGATGCGTATAAGCAAGCATCCCAAAGTCCAAGCGGCCACCGCCAGCCGAACAGTTTTCGATAATCAGCTTAGGAAAGCGGGCTTGCAGTTCAGCTAAAAGTGCGTAGAGACCTAAAACGTAGCGATAATAGATTTCACCTTGTTGAGCAGGAGGCAACACATCATTACCCACTTGGGTCAGATGACGATTCATGTCCCATTTGAGATAGTCTAGCTGATTCGTCGTGATTAGGTCAGTAATTGTCGTTAGCAGCTGTTGTCGAACCACTGCTCGTGAGAGATCTAAGACGAGCTGATGGCGCGCGGTGATTGGGTCGCGTTGTTGATAGTGAAGCGCCCAATCTGGATGATCGTGATAGAGTTGGCTGTTAGTTGTTACCATCTCTGGCTCTAACCATAAGCCGAGTTGAATACCCGATTGATGTGCCTGATCAGCAAGAAATCGTAGCCCATGGGGAAATTTGACCGGATCTGCTTGCCAGTCCCCTAACTGCCCACTTTCGTCGTGACGATTAACGAACCAGCCATCATCGATGACAACCAAGTCGCAGCCTAACGCTTTAGCTTGGGCGATCATCTGACTAATCTTAGTTTCATTAACATCAAAGAAACAGGTTTCCCAACTATTCACTGCAATCGGATTAGCTGCGAGGCTCGGTTGTAGCTGATTGGCAAACTCATGAAAGCATTGTGATAGGCCATTAAAGCCATCCGGCGACCAAGCAAGGACTGCCTCGGGTGATTGAAAACGCGCCCCAGCTGCCAACTGCCATTGAAAGGTCGTTGGTTCTAGGCCAATCGTCAAGCGTGTATGGGCGTACTGGTCGACTTCAGCAGTGGTTTGAAAATTACCACTCCAAACAAGGGCAGTGCCTAAGACGTCACCACTAAATTCGGTGGCGTGTGGTCGTGCTAGTCCCATGAAAGGCTGTTGCTGCGGTCCACTAGTGCCGCGCAAACTACGTTGACTTTGAATTCCCGGATGCAGTGGTGCCAGCGTCGGATTAGCTTCATGTGCGTGAGTACCACTAAACGTTAAGGCTTCGTAGTGGTCGTCTGCTAAGTCCAATTGCAGACTGTTGAGTGCCTGGACGGTAAGGGCGTGTTTTCCGGAATTGACTAAGGTCGTACTACGTAAAATCAGCGCCGATTTTTCAAAAATCGTATAATTCAAATCACAGTTAAGGCCAGTCAACGTATCCGTTAAATGTAGCACTAACGTGGTCACGGCAGTCGTCGCAGCCACAGTTGGCGGTAACTGGTCAGGGTTTAGGGGCTGATCAGTAATCGTCATACCGGTATACGTTAAAATTGGTAACAATTGGCCAGTTGATGACGCAATTAGCTCTCCCGGTTGGCGATAATCGCCGCTACCAATGGTTGAATACTCCAAGGGCAGTGAGGTAACAGAATAGGGAAAGTCTGGCTGGGTATCAACAGCAAAGGCATGGTCGCCGGTTGGCAGTGGTGGCAATGTTTGGACATCGGTCAATACTTTACCAAAATAGCGGTGCACCGGATAGCGTTGTGCCAAGATTTGGATCACATAGCTGATTTGATTATTGTAAAGGTTGATCAAACCTGTTTCTTTATCTACTGTAACCGGCATGATCAGCCCTCCTTAGCGACTTAGATTGCGGCGGCAACCCCAGTTTCGGCTGGTTCTGTTAAGGCAACGATTTGGTCGCCAGCCTGAACTTGTTGTGCTTTTAGTCGTTCAACGTTCGCGTAATCGGCAGTATTGGTGATGACAAGCATCACTGTTGGATCATAGTTAGCGGCTTTTAAAGCTTTAATGTCGAAAGTCCCTAATAGGTCGCCTTTATGCACGGTGTCGCCCTTTTTAACGTTAGTGGTGAAATGTTCACCATTTAAGTTGACGGTATCGAGCCCTAAATGAATCAAGACTTCAGCACCGTCATCAGTTTTAATTCCATAAGCGTGTTTACTCTCATAGGTCACGGTAATGGTTCCGTTGGCGGGCGCTAAAACTTGATCGTCTGCGGGGATGAAAGCAGCACCTTTACCCATAATTTCGGCAGAGAAAACTTGATCATGCACATCGCGGAGACTTTCAACAGCTCCACTAACTGGTGCCGTTAAAACTTCGTCGTTAACTAGGCTAACCGCTGGTGTTGTTGCGGTATTAGTGGTTTCGACTTTATCGCTGTCATCACCGAGTGTCCGCTTAGCATAAACGAAGGTTGGGATGAAAGCGATGATAAATGAAATGACAGCACTCAACATGAAGGCTGGAATTGATTTTGAGGCAATTGAGATAAACCCAATGACGGAAGCCGGTCCCATGGCAACGGCTAAAACGTGGAACCAGCCTAAGAAGACACAGGCAATCCCAGAAGCAATCGCGGCAAAGACGAATGGAAACTTCATCTTTAAGTTAACTCCGAAGATGGCAGGCTCGGTAATCCCAAGTAAGGCAGAAAGACCGGCGGATGACGTCAAGGCCTTTTGTTTTTGACTCTTAGTCGCAAAGAAAATAGCTAAAGTTGCGGCCCCTTGAGCGATATTGGCCATTGAAGCAACTGGGAAGATGAATGAGCCACCGGTTTTAGCAACGTTTGCCAGAAGTTGGGTTTCAATTGCTGGGAAAGTCTGATGTAGCCCAGTGATCACGATTGCTGAATAGAGAAGCCCGAAGATTCCCATGCCGACCCAACCAGTGGTGTTATAGAGACCAACTAAGCCGTTCGTTAAGGCATCACTAACCGCTCGTAAAACGGGACCAACGATGGTGAAAGTTAAGAAACCAGTAATGACAATTGAAAACATTGGCGTAAACGTAAAGTCAAAAGCCCCTTTGATATGCTTGTGGAAAAACTTTTCCAAAGTGGCCAAAATGAAGGCAACGGCTAAGACTGGTAAAACTTGACCTTGATAGCCGGCTTGCGAAATGTGTAAGCCAAAGACATTCCAATAAGGCATTTTCCCAGCAGCCATAGTTGCAGCAACACTGTAACCGTTGACCAAGTCTGGTAAGACCATGATCATCCCCATGGCAGCTCCTAAGTAAGGATTTCCGCCGAAACGTTTTGTCGCGGAGAAGCCTAACAGAATTGGTAGGAACGTGAAGGGCGCACTGGCCATCGCATTGATCATTTCAGCGATTCCTTTTAGCCCAGGATAAACTTCAACGACTGATTTTGCCATGAAAAGATGTTCGGCAGTCAAAACGTTGTTTAAAGCCATTAATAGCCCACCAGCGACTAACGCTGGAATAATAGGAATAAAAATATCTGATAGCACTTTAAGAAAGTCCATTAATGGATTGCGTTTTTGGCCGGCACTAGCGACGGCTTTAATATCGTCGGGGGTTGCTTCTTTAAGACCAGTTGCGGCAATTAGGGCATCGTAGACGTGATCGACATCGCCAGGGCCGATGATAATTTGAAATTGGCCATTGGTTTCAAAGGTTCCCTTAACATCGGGATCGTCGTCTAAAGCCTTTTGATCAATTTTGGATTCATCCTTGATAACTAAGCGTAACCGGGTCGCACAATGTGCCGCTGCTTGAATATTGTTTTTACCAATTGCGGCTAGAACACGGTTCGCAACTTCTTGATGGTTCATTTAAGACCACTCCTTTGAGGTTTTAATTATTTTTGCAATTCGATTTTTGCAAGCGCTTTACAAATCCAATCATAACAAGTTTTAATTTTATGTCAAGCGTTTGCCATAAATTGTTTTTGAGCTCAATAGTGCGGTTATGTAAGCAATTTGCGACAGGATTAACATAAAAATGATAAACGTTTGACATAACGTTGAAAGCGGTTTTATAATAGAGCCAACTTAAATTGACCTCAGAGGAGTTTTAACTAATGATTTGGAATCGTGAAACGAGATATACCCCATACAACGCTTGGCCCAAGTCAACGCTACCCGCTTTAACGGCACAAGTGGCGACGTCTAAATGGCGCTTGCACAATCATATTCAACCGGCTTCTGGTCTTTTGAATGACCCGAATGGGTTTGCTTATTTTAATCATCAATGGCAGTTATCCTATCAAGTTTTTCCATATGGTCCCGTTCATGGATTAAAAGCTTGGCAGCACCTGACCTCAACGGATTTAATTCATTGGCATGACGAAGGCTTAGCCATTCAGCCCGACTCTAAATATGATTCACATGGTGCCTATACGGGAACTGCGATTCCGGTAGGTGACCGGCTATTTATTATGTATACCGGTAATGTGCGCGATGCTGACTGGAACCGGCATGCCTATCAAATTGGGGCCTGGATGGACACTGATAATCAGGTTAAAAAAATAACCCCGCCAATGATTATGGCTGCACCAGCGGGCTATACGACGTCGTTTCGTGATCCTGATCTATTTGAACGCAATGGCGAGTATTATGCTTTGATTGGCGCACAAACAACCGCCAATCGCGGTGCGGCATTGCTTTATCACAGTTCAGATTTAAAACAGTGGGACTTGCAAGGCGAACTAGATTTGCCAGCCGAATTACGTGGTTATATGGTTGAATGTCCTAATTTAGTTGAGATCGACGGGCAGCCGGTCCTGATCTTCTGTCCACAAGGCTTACCACAGACAACCTTGGCATATGAGAATATTTATCCGAACGTTTCGTTAGTTGGGACCCAGTTTGATTTGGATCAAGTTAAATTTACCGCAGCGGGAGCACCGACACAATTGGATGCGGGCTTTGATGTTTATGCGACCCAAGCCTTCAATGCACCGGATGGGCGGGCGTTAGCCGTCAGTTGGATAGGCCTGCCAGAAATTGGATACCCGACCGATTCAGAAAACTGGGCACATTGTTTGAGCTTAGTTAAGGAGCTAACTTTAAAAGATAATCATTTATATCAGAATCCGGTTATTGAAACCAAGCGATTGCGTGAAAATGCGCAAGTCTTGCAAGCTGAGGTCACTAGTTTGACCGGTGCGTTTGAGACTGAGTTGACGTTAGCGGCGGATGAACAAGTCCGACTAAAGGTGGCGACTACTGATGCGGCGCACTATTTGTTAATTGACTTAGATTCTCAAACGGGCACAGTCACGATTGATCGTCGTCACACCGGACACCCATTTGCCGAAAAGTATGGTCAAACGCGCACGACCCAAGTTTTACGGCACACGGCGTTAAAACTCCGGCTAATCATAGATGTCTCGGTTTTTGAATGCTATATTAATAATGGATATACGACCATGACTGGCCGCTTCTTCTTGGATGATGCGCCAACGCAGCTACAATTAGCTGGAAATGTCGCGGCAGTGAGCGGAACTGTTTGGAATTGGCGTAAATAAGGTGTTATTGGAGTCGTTTGAATGAAACCAAAATTAAATGATGTGGCTCAACTCGCTGGCGTCTCAGTGACCACGGTCTCGCGAGTCATTAATGACCACGGTTATCTCAGTGAGAAGACGAAACAAAAAGTGTTCGCGGCGATGCGGGAACTACATTATCAACCAAATAATATGGCACGATCCTTACAAGGAAAAAATACGCAATTAGTTGGCTTAATCTTTTCGGATATTAGTAATCCTTTTTTTGCAGAGCTAGTTTCACGAATTGAAAAGTTGCTATTTGCGAAAAATTATAAAGTGATTCTATGTAACAGCGCGGATGATCCCCAAAAGGAACGAGATTATTTGCAAATGTTGATGGCAAATCAGGTGGACGGGATTATTGCCGGTGCACATAACTTGGGGATTGAAGAGTACCAACAATACGGGTTACCGATTATTTCGTTTGACCGCTATTTGTCGGATAATGTGCCGATCGTTAGCTCGGATAACTTCAATGGGGGCTGGCTCGCGGCCCAAACGTTACAACAAGCTGGCGCGGACAAAATTGCTATTTTTACGGGTAAGAGTCATGCTGGCTCGCCGACGAATGGCCGTCGTGAAGGTTATGAAGCGTATTTGAAGCAACAAGGATTAACGGCACATGTGCATGAATTACCCTTTGAATTGTCGCCAGCTTTGAAGACCATGGAAATCAGAACGATTTTAGAAAATCATGATTATAACGGGATTTTTTGTAGTGACGATTTGACCGCACTTTTAACGGTCAATGTTGCCCAGCAATTAAAAATAAGCATTCCTGATGAGTTACGTCTTGTCGGCTATGATGGGACGGCGTTGATACGCAATTACCATCCGGCACTAACGACAATCGAGCAACCGTTGGCGGATATTAGTACCTTGTTAGTTTCACTGTTATTACAACGGATTGACGATGCCAACTGTAAGTTGGAAGAGAAGTACATTTTGCCGGTTAAATTGATCAAGGGCACGACGGCTTAAACGTATCGAGCGGATGCTTATTTGATGAAAATTGGAGGAATATGGACGTGACAGAGACGACAATCAAGTGGTGGCAAAAGGCCGTTGTCTACCAGGTTTATCCACGCAGCTTTCAAGACACGAACCATGATGGGATTGGTGATATTCAAGGTATCATTGATCATCTGGATTATTTAAAACGACTGGGAATTGATGTGATCTGGTTGAATCCGATTTATCAGTCCCCCAATGATGATAATGGCTATGATATCAGTGATTATCAAAAAATCGCGAATGAATTCGGGACGATGAGTGATTTTGACCGGCTATTGGAAGCTGCCCATCAACGAGGACTGCGACTCATCATGGATCTAGTCGTCAATCATACTTCGGATGAACATGCTTGGTTTAAAAAAAGCCGAGCCAGTCGGGATAACGCTTATCGTAATTTCTATTTTTGGCGTGCCGGTAACGGTGAAAAAGCGCCTAATAATTGGGATTCGGCTTTCGGTGGTTCAGCTTGGCAGTATGATGAGAAGACGCAAGAATATTATTTACACACGTTTTCAACAAAACAGCCAGACTTAAATTGGGAAAATCCGCAGTTGCGGCAAAGTATTTATGACATGATGAATTGGTGGCTAACGAAGGGCATTGATGGTTTCCGGATGGATGTCATCAATCAGATTTCAAAACGACCGGGCTTACCAGATGGGCCGGTGAAACCACATAGTGAATTTGGTGATTCCCAAGTGACAAATGGGCCCCGCGTACATGAATTTTTGCGTGAAATGCACCGAGAAGTTTTGTCTAAGTACGATGCGATGACCGTTGGGGAAACACATGGCGTGACGCCAGCGGATGGGCTGAAATATGCTGGTCAAAATCGACACGAACTTGACATGATATTTGAGTTTCAGCATTTGAGACTGGATAATAGCCAACATGGCTTTGGTAAATGGAGTACGCGCAAGACACCATTAGTCGGCTTAAAACAGGTGATTAATGAGTGGCAAACTGGCTTAAATGGCCAAGCTTGGAACAGCTTATTTTGGAATAATCATGATACACCGCGGGCAGTTTCGCGGTTTGGCAATGATTCGCCACAATATCGGGAACGCTCAGCTAAACTACTGGCAACTTGTTTGCACTTGTTACAAGGCACACCTTATATTTATCAAGGTGAAGAAATTGGGATGACCAATGCCCATTTTACACGGCTCACGGATTATCGTGATATTGAAACCTTGAATGCTTATCAAGAAGTGGTCACTCAAAAACACCAACTGTCTGCACCCGAGATGATGGCACGGATTGAGGCAAATTCACGTGACAATTCACGAACACCGATGCAATGGGATGCCACTGAAAATGCTGGTTTTAGTGAGACAACCCCTTGGATTAGGGTGAACGAAAATTATCCAATGGTGAATGTCAAAGCTGCCTTAGCAGACCCTGACTCAGTGTGGTTTTATTATCAGAAATTGATTGACTTGCGCCATGATTATCCATTGATCACATTGGGTGATTTTAAGTTGTTATTACCAGATGATGAAGCAGTTTTCATGTATGAACGTCGCTGGCAGGAGCAAACTTGGATCGTCATCTGTAACTTTACCGACCAGACAATTGATCGTGAGCTGACGTCGGTCGTAACCGCGCAAGCGCGATTGATAATCAGTAACTATCAAGATGACGGTGGTAATCAGCTACGCCCCTATGAGGCTAAGGTCTACGCGCTGTAAAAGGTTTTAATAGGCTTCTGGCTGGACTGATAACATCGTTGTGCTGTCCCACGTAGCACACGAATCTGACTAGTGGAATGGCTCACCACGAGACTAATTTAGGCGTATTCGTGGCTGATATAACAGTGCTTACAATTCGTTTTGCGTGTTTTTAAGCTTTTGAAAAAAAAAAAATCGTGCCCAGCCCAGTCATCTCAGACTGAACTAGGCACGATCTTTTATTTTTTAATCACGATCCGGCCGGTATGTGGCTGGTCCAATAATTCGTGACCTTGAATGAAACCGGCTAAATTAAAGGGTAATTGATAGCCAATGTTGGTCTGTAATTCGCCGATACTTAACAATCTGAATAACATCTGTAGCGCGGCTTGGTCGGAAATGGCGTTTGTTGCGTGAATCGAACGGAAGCGAATTGATTTGCTAGTGACCGGTAGGTGGGTCGCGATAGAGACAATCGTCGCGTCAAACTTAGCCATTGCTAAATCCGCCTTGCCATCAACACCGTTTAACGCAACGTTAATCACCACATCACCGCTGTCGGCCAGGACGTGAGCAGGGTCTTGATGGTCATAGGCTACAAATTGGTCGACGCCTAATGCGGTCAAGGCGTCAGCGTGTTGCTGACTCGCAATCGCAATAACCTTAGCGCCGAGCCGTTTTGACAACTGAACGACTAGCAACCCGACTCCACCATCGGCCCCTTTGACGATGACGGTCTGGTCTGGTTGAATATCAGCAAAATAACGCACTGTTTTATAGGCCGTAATTCCGGGTGTAATTAGGCTGACGGCCTGGGCTGGCGTCAAATTGTCCGGCACCGTGACGGTACTGTCAGCGTCCAAACAAACTTGTTCGGCATAGGCGTGTTCAGTATGAGCGGCGACCAATGTGCCGACTGAAATATCGGTGACTGCGGCGCCAACTTGGCTCACACGGCCCACCACATCATGTCCCGGAATAACCGGCAATGGCGTGGCTTCGTTGGCGCCTAAACGTTCAATCCGATCCTCATCATTCAAATTAACTGCCAATGTTGTAATAATAACTTGGTTGGCCGTTGGTTTTAAAGCCGGCTGGTCAAGTGTTTCAAAAACGGCAGGTCCCCCAAATTTTCGATAACCATATGCAAGCATCATGTGCCCCCTTCTTGACAAAAAGTCCTTTTAATTAATTGTAGCGGGGGCGAGGGAATAAGCACAAGTCACGACCATCGGATTCGAGCTTATGTTTACTGACTAACTTAGCAAGCGTCTTTGCTTGATTTTAAGCTTTAAGCGTTTTTTGTCGTTTGAGCCCCCAACCAGTGAAGCCACTAATAATTGAGAAGACCGGGGACAGCAAGCTAAAGAAACAAAATGGTAAGTAGGCTAAGGTGGAGACGCCCAGGGTGTTCGCCGCAAAGGCCCCAGCGACACCCCAAGGAATCAAGTAGTTAATCACCGTTCCGCCATCTTCCAACACCCGACTCAAGGCCAGATTAGCCAAGCCTTGGTCATTGAAGGTCTTCTTGAAAGCTTTTCCGGGTAAAATAACTGACAAGTATTGTTCACCAACGAAAACATTCACGCCGATACCGGCCAAAATCGTAGCAGTAACGGTCATTCCGGCACCTTGAAGTCGTTTAGCGAGTGGCACCATGGCAGTTTGGATTAAATTGAAGCGCATTAGCAGGCCACCCAATGAGAGCGTCAGCAAGATTAGCGAAACGGTTCCCATCATGGCACTGATCCCACCACGAGAGAGCAGTTGATCAACACCGGTATTACCAGTTTTCGAAACAAAGCCAGTTTCAATCATGGTCGCAATTTTGATTAAAGGTGTGTGTGGATTTTGGACAAAAATCATGACGATTGCTAGGGCGATATTCATTAAAAGTGTCGCAATCGCTGGAATTTTTCGAATGGCACAAACGAGCATTAAGATTAAAGGCAAGGCTGCCCACCAACTGATTGTGAAGTTTTGATTTAGAACAGCTAAGGTCGTGCTGATTTTGCCCAAATGGGTTTCAGTGGCGGCCCCGGCACCTAACACCGTGTATAAAATTAGCGAAACGACGAAGGCCGGAATCGTTGACCACATTAAATTTCGAATATGATCAAACAAGTCACTTTCAGCGATCGCGGCGGCCAAGTTAGTTGAGTCCGACAGTGGCGAAGTTTTGTCGCCAAAAATCGCCCCGGAAATGATGGCGCCAGCGATTAGGGCCGGGTTGATGCCCATGGTTGTGCCAATGCCAAATAGGGCAATTCCAATGGTTGAAATAATTGTGAAGGCACTCCCAATAGAAGTTCCGATAATGGCACAGACTAGGAAGACCGAAGGAACGAACCATTGGGCCGAAATGAGATGGAAGCCGAAGACCATCATGGATGGAATGATGCCGGCCGCAATCCAAACACTGATTAAGGCGCCGATCAGTAAGAAGATAAAGATGGGAATGATCCCAGTTTTAATCCCATCGATGATGCCCCCATGGATGTCGTCCCAGGCGGCACCCCTGATACGCGCCCATAAAATAACTAAGGCAATGACTAGAATGACAGGGGTCTGTGGTGAGAGACCAAACTTGATGACACCTAAACCCATGATGGCGAGCATAATGAGTAGCACGGTTAAGGCTTCGGGTAAATGAACCGGTCGCCAGTTTTCTATATTTTTCATAATTTAAACACTCCTCTAATTTTTTGACAAAAAAAGTCCCCGCTGCAATAAATTGCAACAGGGACGATTGGTTAGACCGTGGTACCACCCAGCTTGAAAAGACGAACACTTTTCCACTCACTAGCTGATAACGGCGCTAATTACAATCCGCCGGGCGCACCCGGACAACGGCTAACTGTATTTCGTGATGTCACACCTGATCGGTTCGCAGCAACCACCGACTTCCTGACGCACAGTGTTCATCCTACTTGAAAGTAGCCTAAATGTTCCTTATGAAGTTAACTGCGATAATAGCATGAACTTTTGAGGGCGTCAAGGATTGGTGTTAATTTCTGCCTACCGGGGGCTTCGTTTGGGGCTGGAACGCTGTGAACCATTTTTGAGCCAAAGGGCGGTCTCAAAAGCTGGTTTTTGACTAAGCGCGGACAAATCGCCGTGCTAAGTCAAATGCCACGGCTGAGCCCCAAACAAAGCCCCCTCACGGCTAGAAATGGGCATCATTTTGAATGATCGGTCATAACTAGATGCCCACTCAATCAGAGATGGAGGGCGCTTATTTGTTCACCAATCTTCCTACCAGCAGGTTGAATTTAGCGAAAAAATAAGTCTCACGACTAATAGTTTTATCGTCAGGACGGGCTTGGTCCAATCAGATTTTTTAACCAATCTTGAATTTGAAATATATTTCAAATTTAGAAATTGTTTTATCAATAATCATTAAGCTGCAATGTTAAAATGGAGCTGTTGGAAACGTTAACATTAATAACTTCAGAGGAGTGATTTTTTGACAACAACGCAATGGTGGCAAAAGGCGGTCGTTTATCAAGTTTATCCACGGTCATTTCAAGATTCAAATGGTGATGGTATCGGTGATTTACCCGGTGTCACTAGTCGACTCGACTATATCAAGAAGTTAGGTGCGGATGTTATTTGGCTAAATCCCGTTTATCGCTCGCCCGGTGTTGATAATGGCTACGATATTAGCGATTATTACGATATTAATCCGGAGTTTGGGACGATGGCTGATTTCGACAAACTATTGGCCGCTGCGCATGAGCGTGGGCTGAAAATTATGATGGATATCGTTGTTAACCACTCGTCGACTGAAAATAAGTGGTTTAAAGAGAGTGCCAAGAGTAAAGACAATCCTTATTCAGATTATTATATTTGGCGTGATCCGGTTGATGGTCATGCGCCTAACAATTGGGGCGGCTTCTTCGGTGGTTCCGTTTGGGAGTACGTTGAGAGCCGTCAGCAATATTATTTGCACTCATTTGCAGTGGAACAAGCCGATTTAAATTGGGAAAATCCTAAATTGCGTCAAGCGGTTTATGACATGATGAACTTCTGGGTTAATAAGGGAGTCGATGGATTCCGCCTAGATGTGATCAATTTGATTTCGAAACCAGCCAGCTTTGCCGATGGTCAACCTAATCCTGGGGAACCCTACGCTGACATTGGACCACTCATTGCAAACGGCCCGCGGTTAAGCGAATTCCTACAAGAAATGCACGCCAAGGTCTTGGCGGGTCACGATTTAATTACGGTTGGTGAGTCCCCGGCGGCAACTGTGACGGATGCCAAGCAGTCAGCGGGCCTGAATACGAATGAGTTAAACATGGTCTTTGAATTTGAGCACATGGGACTTGATGGAAATCCGGCGCCAGAACTTGGTAAATGGAATGATCAGCCAGTGAAATTAACCGCTTTGAAACAGAGTTTGACCAAGTGGCAAACTGGGTTACACGGCACGGCTTGGAATAGTTTATATTGGAATAATCACGACCAACCACGAATTGTGTCACGCTTTGGTGATGACGGTCCGGTCTATCGCGAACGTTCAGCTAAAATGTTGGCAACCTTGCTTCATTTTCTTCAAGGGACTCCATACATTTATGAAGGCGAAGAGTTGGCAATGACGAATGCCCACTTTACACAACTCAGCGACTATCAAGATTTGGAATCATTGAACGCCTATCATCATTTTGTCGACGATGAGCAACGGGTACCCGCCGCAACGATGCTGGCCTATTTGTCACACATCTCACGTGATAATGCGCGAACACCAATGCAATGGGATGCGAGCTTAAACGCTGGTTTTTCAACGGGGATGCCATGGCTGAAGGTTAATGAAAATTATGCGGAAATTAATGCTAAGCAAACTTTGGCGCAAGCTGATTCGATCTTCAGTTATTACCAACGCTTGATTGAATTGCGGCATACGCTCCCGGTGATCACAGATGGCAACTATCAGTTATTGGCGGCAGATGACGCGGCAGTTTATGCTTATCTTCGTCAAGATGCAGACCAGACGCTACTGGTTATTTGCAACTTTACAGCGACGGCTCAAACCCGCCACTTTGACCAGTTGCCGACGACCGCTAAAGTCTTAATTAGCAATTACACGGATGATGCCGGTGACCAGTTACGGCCATATGAGGCGAAAGTTTATCAGTTTTAACGTACTAAAAAGCAGATCTTGCAGTCAAGTGACTGGAAGATCTGCTTTTTGAGTTGGGCTTAAAGGCGCCCGAATTATTCTTTCGCAGCGGCATCTTCCGTTTTGAAAGTTTGTTCGACAATATCCATGATTTGCTTGAACAAACCAATTGGAAATTGGTGGGCACGACGGATTAGATTGATATGCACGCTAGGGACTTGAACATCTTCGATTGGAATTTCGACGAGGTCATCAGCCGGTGGCGTCGCAATATCTGAAATAAAGCCGAGAGCCAGATTTTCGCGGACTAAGCCGCTGATTAAAGTACTGTTATCGGATTCAAAGAGCACCTGTGGCTCAATTGAAAGTTGTTCCGCCAATTGATGGAAAACCAACTTATTTAAGTAAGTCGCATTTAAAATAACAAATGGTGATTTAAGGGCTTCTTTAAAGGTTGGATGAGCCATTTTAGCGAGTGGATGGTCTGGATTAGCTAGGATTTTAAACTGGAATGACCGTAGTGGGGTCACCGCAAGCCGTTCGTCTAAGGTTTGATCCAAGTTACCACTGATGGCTAAGTCGAGTTGACCGCCCAAGACTTGTTTAACTAATTGGTTGGCACCCATTTCAACGGTGTGAACGCTGCTTAATAAGTCGTGTTCGATGATTGGCTTTGTGATTGCAGGTAAGTAATGTTCACCCACAGCAGGTTCGATTCCTAGCCGTAGCGTGTGTTGACGTAAATGACCAATGGATTCGTTAACATGTTGCTAGTTAGAAATGATATCATTCGCCGCTAATAAAAGCTGTTGCCCACTAGGGGTTAAGACGAGTGCTTTGGTCTTCGCTTGCCGGAAAAAGAGGGTCGTTTGAAAATGACGCTCCAGTCGTTTGATGGCCTGTGAAATGGTGGGCTGACTGACATGGAAATCAGCAGCTGTTTGCGTATAACTCTGAGTACTGATTAGACGCTGGAAGTAATACAGATCCTTAATGTTCATGAAAAATGCAGCCTCCATAAAAATTATTAATGTTAATGGGTACTTAGCCAAGTGGGCCGAAATTTTGATTGAGCGTAATCAATCTTTCAGGTAAGTTACCGATTAATCATACCACTGATATTATAAATAGTGTTGTTGACGATATAACGCAAAAATTGATTTAATAATTAATGCCCTGAATTGATAAGTATTACTAATGTTCATTTAAATAAAATTAATATAAATGCCGGTTTAACAGCATTTTTATAAATCCGTCAGTCCAATTTAGTTATGGGTTAAGGGGGTACATTAGTTTAACGGGGTGTAAGCCCCAAGAATCCCAAGTATGGCTCACTTTAACAAATAATCTTAGCCTAAATATTAAATAACTGTGAATAATGTTTGACGATTAGGATAAAGGTTAACGGGTTAAAGTGATAACTAAAATTTATCACGGATTAAAAATTTTAACACATCTATGTGATTAAAGAAATAATTGAAGAAAATCAGTATAACTATTTTTTATCAGTTAACGCCCTGTCATATATCAGGTGATAATTGAAAGGATACGTGGAAACCTTGATTGTTACTGGGCCTACGTCTATTTTAGCGTACTTTGTGTTAGATAGCCCGTATTAAAGTTGACCCCTTGAAACTATAAATGAGGCTAATGACTACTTTTACCAACCTGAAGCTAGTATAGCAGAAATTAAAACGTTTATTTTTGTAAACATAAGGCTTACTTATTAGTTAAGGGGGTGTGTTAACTTTCGACCGCTAGTCTAGTCACCCGTACTACTGGCAAAAAGTTGTCAGTGGCTGTGACTTTCTTAAAAAAAGATGACTTGATTGAACATAATTTATTATAATACCAAAAAATAAAGAATGCCTACAAAACGCCACTTATCAACGAGTTTGTAAAGTGAACATAACAAAATGTAATAGCTGTTGCTGAGATAAAAAAAGTGTGAGCAGTTGGCTGTTATGATCCCTCTATGGTTGTCAGATGAAATACTATAATTCATCTGATTATCATGGAGGGATTTTTGTATGTCC
>NZ_BJDG01000010.1 GCF_005404945.1 Lactiplantibacillus pingfangensis
AATACCGAAATGAGGTCGCTTAGAGACAACAGTAAATTTATATTATTTCATCTGACAACTTGACAGGGCCTAGCGCACCACTCCTAGTACATAAACTTTCACGTTTTTGTTCTTGAGAGGCCACCACTTTCTCGGGGCAAATCTCATTAAAACAAGGTCCGTATTCAGCTTTAAATCTTTAGTTGAAAGCCAAGAGATTCCCGTTGAATTAACATAATAATCAACCAAATCAGTGCCAAAACTCAAAACCTAAATACCCCGAATTGCGTGTTACTTAAATCACACTTCTAATATTAGAATGAGTTGATTTTGATGACAGTTGTTGGTGAAAAAGGCGTTAACGGCCGGAAGCGGCAATATGCTACTAATCTTCATCACCAAAACACTACTATGACCACTCTAGCGATACAATCCGAACATTAAGATACCAGCCGCAATGGCGACATTCAATGATTCTGCGCGTCCCTTGATTGGAATATAAAGATTTTTATCAGTCAACGCCAAGAGTTCATCGCTCATGCCATTGCCTTCGTTCCCCATGACCAAGCCAAATGAGTCTGGGGCTTTAATGTCCAAGTATTGTGCGGCCTCTGGATTCAATTCGGACCCATACACTGGTTTGCCTTGTGACTGCAATAATTTGACAAAATCAGTCAGGTCAGTACTAATCAATTGTAAATGGAATTGACTGCCCTGCATCGCACGCTCAACTTTGGGTTGATGAATATCAACTGTTCCTGTCCCAAAAGCTACGCCGGCAAAGCCGGCGGCATCGGCAGTCCGCACCATCGTCCCAATATTGCCGGGATCTTGCACGTTATCCAGTAGTAGCCATGGTCGACTCAAATCAAGCTTGGCGAGTGGATCAGCGACTGGCTTCGGCAAGACTGCCAGCGCAAACACCCCTTGTGGCGTCACGGTCGCACTAATGTGACTCGCAACTTCTTCCGAGATTTCAATGAGTGCTGGAAAATGAGTCAAATCAGGCTCAGTTGCCAATTGTTTTTCCGTGATTAGCAACGTTTTGATTGAAACTTTAGCTTTAACGGCTTCGTTAACTAAATGCCAACCATCCAATAAATATAAGCCTTGTTGTTTACGTCCTTTTTTAGTTTGGAGCTTTTTCCACGCTTTTACATGTACATTTTGCAACGAATTAATTTTTTCCATGGACTTAACTTCCCATCCTGCGCTATTTTCATAAGTATAGCATATCGCTTGGAAAGAATTTCCATGCTATTATATTAGTATGGTGCCGTTAGTCATTAGCGACAAGCCGCACCCTGATGTTTTTAAAAGGAAGTGACAATATGCGTGCAGTAACACTCCAAGCCAGCGGTCGTGTGCAAGGTGTTGGTTTTCGTTGGGCAACCAAAGTCGCTGCGGATAAATGTGGCGTTAACGGGATCGTCCGTAATTTAATGGATGGCTCAGTTTTTATTGAAGCTGAGGGTGAAGATCAACGTGTCCAAGTTTTTATTGATGTGATCAAGCAATCACCAACTGATTTCGGCAAGGTCACCAAATTAATTGTCAACGACGTTGAGCCGCAAAATTATCATAATTTTCGGATAACTAATTGAAATCCCTTACCGTCTCTAGTATCATCATGTTTATATGACTAAAATAAAGGGGATTAATATCTAGTGAAAAATAAAAAAGCCCTCACCGTCACGGTGGCACTATCCAGTTTAGTGTTCTTTCTAAGTGGCTGTGTGCAGGTTAAAAATGGTAAACCATACGGCTTCGTTTACGATTACTTAGCGCGACCTGGTCAAGCCGTCATGCAATGGTTAGCCCAACTCTTTGGCAACAACTATGGCTGGGCCATCATTGGGTTGACGGTCATTGTGCGGTTGGTCTTATTACCAATGATGATCAACCAACAACGCAAGTCAACCTATCAACAAGAAAAAATGTCTGCGGTTAAGCCACAATTGGCAGTCATTCAGGAACGCCAAAAAGCGGCAACGACCCAAGAAGAAAAAGCCGCTGCTAGCAACGACATGATGGCGTTGTATAAGGCAAACGGCATCAGTATGACTGGTGGGATTGGTTGTTTACCGTTACTGATTCAATTTCCAGTTTTCTCGGCGCTGTATTATGCCATTCGCTACTCCCCTGAACTTTCCAGTGCTAAATTCATGGGTATCGCATTAGGTCATTCCAGCTTCTTATTGGCAGTGCTTGCCTTCTTGTCCTACTTGGCACAAGGCTATCTGTCAATGATTGGGATTCCAGACGAACAAAAGAAAACCATGCGAACCATGTTAGTGGTTAGTCCAGTTATGATTTTATTCGTCACGATGTCTGCCCCTGCCGGATTAGGGTTGTATTTCTTCGTCGGTGGGCTATTCGCTTGCTTGCAAACATTGATCATCAATTACTTCCGACCACGGATTCGTCGTGAAGTCGAAGAAGAACTTAAGAAACATCCAATTAAGACGCCAACGCCGACTGCTGCTAAGTCGGTCAAAGCAACGGAACAAACGGTTGAAACTAACGCGCCCAAGAATCGCAATGCACGGCCAAACGAAGGTCGTAATGCTGGTAAACAGCAACGACATCATCGTTAATTAGGACGCAAAAAACGTCACTCGCCAAAATTTTTGGCTGGTGACGTTTTTTTGACTCATTTTTGCCGGTAACGCTTTGCTTCTGCCGTTCTAACTTGAATAATTGATCGCAAATTATTGTCCAAAAATGGCCGCTGCTGTTTCTCAACGGTCATAATTTCCATCAAGATCCGGTTACCGACCTGCCAATCACCAAAATAACAGTCCCAGAGTGCCAACCAAACCTGTCGGGAAAACCGACCATCCCAATCTAAATCAGCCGGATCAATTGCCTCAAATTTTGGTTTCAACTCGCGAGCCAAATCAAAGGCCTTCGCACTCAATAACACTTGAAAAACAGTCCCATAAAAAGCTAACAAATCAATCAATACTTTGAATGGATCTCCCCATGGCGTCAAATAGCGGTCACAATTAAGCGCCATTTTTGACATCAGTGGGGCCAAAGCTGCCAAACCGGCATCATTCATCGTTAGTGGTACTAGCACGTTGGCAAACTTGAGTTCCTGCAAGGTCCATGTGGGCGTTTCTTGTAGATGCTGATATGCGGGTAAAATCGCCGCTGTCATCCCGAACTGTGCCCGATCAAAGCTCAATAATTTTATTTGCATATAGCTTGCGACTAAACGGTCATAGGCATGCGGACTCTGCTGATGGCCCTTGATCCACGCACTTAAAGCGGGAAAATTTTGTTGCTCATAATAACGAGCCGTTTGACTCAAAGCTTGGTCTAATGGCGATGATTGATAGTGCTGATGAATAAAGCGAAACTCATCTACCGAGATGGCTAGATTATCCAAAATTTCAAAGAGTTTACTGGCACTAATATCATATTGACCACTTTCAAACCGACTTGCGAACGAGCGTGAGATGATGCCACTATAAATTGCGGCTTGCGTTAACCCCTTTGCCAGTCGCAATTGCTTAATCGTTACCCCTAAACCATCTGCCATGAGAACGCCCTCCTAAATGTGGCATATATGCCACTCATTTAACGATTATCATACGCGTTCATCACCTATAATGCCATTATCAACTAGAAAGATGGTGGTCATCAATGCTAACAACCTTAAAGAATCACACCTTGCAAACCTTAGCCAGCGCCAACTGCTTCGCCACCGTTGGCATGAGTCTATTCAATATCATTTTACTCACCTACGCCAAGGGCTTCGTCCAGCCGAAACTTTTTGTCTCAATTGTGTCAATCGCGACCGTCTCTCCGTATGCACTTAACGTTGTGATGGGCAACTTAGCGGACCGCACCACGGCTAAAGCTCCCTGGTTAATCGGGTCTAAATTTGCACAAGCGCTCGTTTATTTTGGCCTTTCCTTGATCATTAACCAACAAACCGTCGTAACTTTTGCCATCGTTGTGACCTTAAATATCATCGCCACGTTGCTCGGCAATTACGGCAGCAGTTTATTCAATGTCATCATTCAAAATCGCATTAGCGCAACGGATCGGCAACAAGTCTTCGGCTTTAATCAAAGCGTTGGGACGATCATGGCTCCCGTTGGTCAAAGCATCGGTGTATTTATTATCGCCGCCACTCATAATTACGCCTTAGCTGGGGTGATCAATGGCTGCAGCTTTCTCGCCGCCGCAATCAGTCTGCTCATTGGCTATCGTACAATTGTCACAATCGTCCCAGCCACGGCCCAACCGAGCCTCGCAACAATTTGGCAGCTGGCAAAAGGCGCGTTACAACGGGCGACACAATTACCTGCCACGAGCTTTCTTGGGATTATCATGTTGCTTAATATTTTGGCCATGAGTATTGATACCGTCTTGAACTTGTATTTTATCACCGCAGCGCCAAAGTTTGGTCTCCATTACGCCACTGCCATTTTAATTACTAACCTCATCTTCATGACCGGCAGCGTGCTTGGTGGCATTTCAAGTCATACATGGTTAGACCACTTTAGTTTCCGGCAGTTGACCCTACTCACCACGATCACCATCGGCGCCGTTTACTTAGTGCTTTTAGGCTTGCCAAACTTCCTATTAATCATGTTGACACTATTCGGCAGTGCTTTTTGTACCGGCAAATTAGATCCTAAAATGATTGCCTTACTCACCACCAACGTCGCCCCCAACTTGACTGGTACTGTCTTAGGACTGGTCAGCACAACCGTCACGATTGCCGCACCCGTGGGCAGCATCGGACTTGTCTTAGGTTACACGCTCATCGGTGCCCAAGCCGCCTTTATCATCGCGGTCTGTCTGGCTTTGGCTATCAGCTTATGGCTGTGTTTGACACGCGCTTTAGCTTGAAACTCAGTAAACAAGCCAAGCGACAAAAAAACGCCCATAATGGACGTTTGCTTGTGTTAAAAGATAATGCCAATAATTAGTCCTAACAGCTGCATCCCTTGAAATAACATCAAGTTTTGCGGTGCGGTGTTGAAGGTGGTCTCCTTGATTTGAACAGCGTTAAAGGCTTTAATGTTTTTGAGAATCTTTGGTAAAACTAATAAAACTAATAATTGATAAATTGGTAATAACTGTAATACCACACTAATAATCACTGGCACATAGGCTAGTAAAGCCAAGGTATCATACGTCTTCAGCGCGCGTGGTTTCCCAATATAATAAGGCACCGTATAACGCTTGTTACGAACATCTTGATCTAAATCACAAATATTGTCAGCTAACATAATGTTAGAAACCAAGAAAATGTTTGGCATCCCAACTAGAATCATAACCAAAATATTTTGTAAGTTCCCGACAATCGCAAAATGTGGCCAAGCAAATGTGAATCCCATTAGCACCGGTGTTGCCACATTCATATAAACAGCTAAGAAGAAGACCCCAAAGCCTTCAACTGTCCCGGACAACAATTCGCCAAGTGGAAAACGTGAGAATGGTACTGGGCCATAAGTATAGAAGACGGCCACGCCAATGGCCGCTGCACCCATGAATAATAATAGCAAATTCGTTTTAAAAACTAGTACGATTCCCAAGATGATTGCCGTAGCCAACATGATTAAGACCATGCGTAATGACCGTTTTGGTGATAAGTGTTCGCGCCCAATAATATTATAAGTATCGCGATAATGTAAATCGACTGCTAAAAAGTAATCTTGCACATTATTGAAACCCGTCACGAATAAGGCAATTGACACTTGCGCAATTAAATAAATCAGTGAATTGACCCAATTAAACGCGTGAAAATAATAAATAGAGAATAAAATCCCGATAAAATATGGCACGACACTAGCCGCTTTTGCATTTAGCCGAATGAATTGCAAGAAGATCTTGAAAGTCATTGGCTGATAAGTTGTTTCGTTCGACAACTGTTACGCCCCCCGATTAAAAATTACTGCTCTTTCACTATAACAGTCTTTGAGGCTTGTGAAAACCATGGCAAACACTTTAACGGGTAAAAACTTCCGCCTACCGGGGACTTCGTTTGGGGCTGGCACGCCATGAACCAGTTTTGAGCCAAAAAGCGGTCTCAAAAGCTGGTTTTTGACTAACCGCGGACAAACCACCGCGCTAAGTCAAACGCCACGGCTGAGCCCCAAACGAAGCCCCCTCACGGCTAGCGATGTGCATTGCTTTGAATGACCAGTCACCTAAAAATGTTGGTCAGGGACTTGCTGACCGAACTGGTGACCGTCTCAACTTAACTCTGTCAGGACGTGCTGTCATATTTGTTAGCTAGCACCAACTAAAGTTGCTTTTCCCTTTAATTTTTCTTCAAATTCTTGTTTCTTGGCAAACTGCCTCTCTCCATTTGATGCGTGGCAGCTCAATCAGAAATGACTAGTTCTTCTTTGTAATCAATCTTCCTATCGAAATTTTTTTACACTAGCAAATACTTCTTTCAAGTTAAACAAAGACGAGGTTGAAAAAACAAAAAGGTTCATAAACACTGTCTCATTAGTAACTGAGACTTAATTGACTCGTGGTAGGACGGTCTCTTCTAAACTTAATAGCTGAAGGCTGGGACTGATAGCATCGGTCGTGATGGTGGCGTTAATCGGCCGTTTTTGCCGATTTTACACCACGGACGGTCCGGGACACGTGCGATTTTTGCAAGGGTGCCGGGCGAGGGCCAAGACGACCTTGGCTTGGCCCGGTCCCACGGCCGCATGTTATCAGTCCCAGCCGGAAGTGGTTGCCATCAACTAAAAAAAAGACGCCCACAATTGCAGGCGTCCAGATCAAACTATTTTGTTGGTGAATCATGTTCGTGGTCATCGAGTGGTTGTTCATCAGGATCTTGAACAGCCGGCCGAATGCCAGCGGGTCGCTCTGATTTGGCGATCTTTTCGACGGCATCCGTATCCGCTTCGGCTTTCTCCAAAAGTTGTGGATCTTTCAAAATTGGCAAATGGAATCGGAAAATTGATCCCTGGCCAACAACGGACTCAACACTGACGCGACCATGATAGCCTTCAACCAGTCGTTGTGCGATCGACAAACCGAGGCCATTACCACCCTTATCCCGGCTCCGAGCCTTATCGACTCGATAGAACCGATTGAAGACCCGATCCAAGTTATCTTTCGAAATCCCTTCACCGAAGTCTTGAACCGCCACTTCAATATAGCGCCGATCCGTTGACAACGAGAGATGAATTTCTTTACGCTTCGTCGAATATTTCACCGCGTTATCCAGCAAAATAATGAGAATCTGTTCCAAATGATTCCGATAAATTTGCGCATAAACCGGTCGTTTAACATCATCATCAAACGTGAAAGTAAAATCAGGATGGATCATCTTAAAGTCATTAAACGCCTGCGTGACTAACTTTTGCACATCCGTCGTCTCATGACTAAAGTTGATTTCAAGCTGTTCTGCACGCGATAAGTCCAACATTTCTTGAACTAAGCTCTGCATCCGTTGGGTTTCAGACAAGCTCGCCGATAATGATTCCGCCAAAACTTGCGGATCATCTTTGCCCCAGCGGTTCAGCAACTCCATGTGGCCTTGAATAATTGCCACAGGCGTCCGTAATTCATGTGAAACATCTTCAACGAATTGCTGTTGTTGCGTAATATAGCGTTGCATTTGATCAAGCATGTCATTAAACAAGACGGCTAAATCGGATAATTCATCATTCCGATTCAAATCTGGGACTCGCGAATCGGTTTGCGGGTCCAAATTGACCGCATTAATCGTTTTAGTAATCTTCTTCATTGGCCGCAATAAGAATGCCGCCAAGAAATAACCCAATAACGTGGCCCCAAAAATGGCAATCAAGGTCATCACAATAAAAATCCACATTAAATTATGCGTTGTATTGTGATAATCTGCTAAATCGTCGGTCACTTGGGCATAACCGATTAATTTGTGGTTGGCTGCCGCATGAATTGGTGCCCGCCCAACTAATTCCGACTGACTGCCGTGCCCAACGAGTTGAATGGAACGGCTCGCGTTCTGCTTAAATTCATGGGTATCTTTACGCGAAATGTAGAGCGTAATGCCTTCTGGATCATAGACCGTCACGGCCAGATTCGTTCGCGACAAAGCCGTCAATTCAGAATCAGAAAAGATCTTAGTTTGTAAGGCGCCATGTTTACGGGCTTCCATGCCATCGGCCGGTTCAATATTGGCTTCCGGCTGAAGCTTGGCAGCTACCGTCTTAATGGTGAGCCCCTTTGACTCCGTGCGTAACGATTGTTGGATCGTCGACACGGCACTGGCAACATCGCGTTGTTCTTGTCGGATCAAGAGGTTCGTGAAGCTCTTATACACCAACAATGAAAAACAAATAAAAATGAGCGCGGTCCCAATTGCGGTCCCCAGCGCCCATTTCCATTTCAACGACCAACGTTTATGTTGCGTTGTCTTCGTTTGCGTTTCGTCAGTCATTACGACCGAATCACATATCCAGTCCCACGAACAGTTTGGATGTAACTCTTCTCACCTGGGCGATCAATCTTATTCCGTAAGTATCGAATATAGACATCGACCACGTTAGTTTCGACTTCGGATTCATAGCCCCAAACTTTATTTAATAAAACATCCCGCGCCAATACCACGTTAATATTTTCCATCAAGGTCAATAATAATTCGTATTCACGTTTCGTCAAGTTGATGACTTCATCACCACGCTTGACGACTAAGTTTTCTTTTTCAATCGTTAAATCTTTGTAGGTCACAGTGGTTTGTTTGGTGTTCTGCTGTTCGCTCTCCAAATCAATTCGCCGTAACAATGCCCGCAAACGTGCCAATAATTCTTCAATCGCAAATGGCTTAACAATGTAATCATCCGCGCCATGATCTAAGCCAGAAACTCGGTCAATGACAGAATCTCTAGCGGTCATCATGATAATTGGGGTGTTTTTAACTTCCCGCACCCGCCGACAGACTTCCAACCCGTTCAATTCGGGTAACATTAAGTCTAACAGGATGGCATCAAAATCTTCACCCAATGCTGCGTCTAACCCTTTGCGGCCATTGTATTCAACCTGAATATCATAACCTTCATGCTTTAATTCCAGTTCGACAAAGCGGGCAAGGTTCTTTTCATCCTCAATAATTAATATTCGACTCATTTACTTTTAGTCACTCCTAATATTCAACTTATCTAACAATCGTGCGACGCCGTGTTTTATGAGAGCCTCTCTCAACAAACATGTACAACATGTTATTTTAACATGAATACGGTAAATTTCCTACACCTGAAATTTAGCCAACCCTTCATTTAGCTCTCATTTTAACCGGTTACCATCCAATTGCAATTTTGAAGTTCGGTCGGCCACCGATTACTCATCTTCAGTTTGTGGATGGGTTGCATGCCACTGCTTAATGGCTGCTAAGCGTTGTTGCCAAGCTTTTTCTTGGCCTTGGTCGGTTGGATGATAGTACGTTTGCCCCTTTAACTCCGGTGGCATCGTCGTCATATCAGTCAATTTATCGGCCGTGTCGTGCGCGTACTGATAGTGATCGCCATAGCCCAAATCTTTCATTAATTTTGTCGGTGCATTGCGAATTTGTAACGGTACCGGTAGATTTCCTTTAGCCTTAACATCCGCTTGAGCAGCCGATTTGGCCACATACAGTGCATTCGACTTTGGTGCTAACGCCAAATACGTCACGGCTTCCGTTAAATTAACATCGCATTCAGGCATCCCAATCAACTGACAGGCTTGGAAGGCCGCAACCGTCAATGGCAACGCCTGCCGATCAGCTAAGCCCACATCTTCACTGGCAAAACGAATCAGCCGTCGAGCGATGTACAACGGATCCTCGCCACCGTTTAACATGCGCATCAGCCAATAAATTGCCGCATCGACATCACTGTTCCGCATGGATTTGTGCAAGGCTGAGATGACATTATAGTGCTCTTCGCCATTTTTATCGTAACGCAATGATTTCGTATTGATGAGCTGGTATAACCCCGCCTCAGTCACGGTGACCTCATGGCCCTCACGTTCACCATTCAGCACAGCCATTTCTAGCGTATTTAAGGCCATGCGGGCGTCACCATTGGCAAATTCAGCAATCAGCTGCAACGTGTCGGTTTGTAACTTGATGGTTAAATCCGGAAAACCATTGGGTTTATCTAGCGCTGCTTGCAACACATCAACGAGTGCCGCTGTGGACAGCTCTTTCAAGACCAACACTTTACACCGTGAAAGTAAGGCGGCATTAATTTCAAAGGACGGATTTTCGGTCGTTGCCCCAATTAACGTAATACTCCCACGTTCAACATATGGCAGAAAAGCATCTTGTTGGGCCTTATTAAAACGATGAATTTCATCAATGAAGACTAAGGTTTTTTCACCAAAATCACGGTTAGCTTCGGCCTCATCCATAATTTTGCGAATTTCTTTAATGCCGCTAGTGACCGCCGAAAAGGTGATGAAATGCGACTTAGTTTGCTGGGCAATGATTTCTGCCAGCGTGGTCTTGCCAACACCCGGCGGTCCCCAAAAAATCAACGAGGGTAATTGATCTTCCGCAATCAACTGCCGCAACATCTTGCCAGGACCTAGCAAGTGTTCTTGCCCCTTGAAGCCATCCAAAGTCGTTGGACGGACACGATAAGCTAATGGGCTACTCGCCGCATGTTCTGGATTAAATAATGATTCTTGGCGCATCGCCAACACCTCCGATTAAATAACTATTTTTATTATATCGCAAACAAACGTTCGGGACAAAAAAGTCGTCAGTTGGTTCAAGCTGAACAGTGCATTCACGCCGTCCAGGTGCTATACTTCAATTTATACGGGGGATGATACGATGTTAAAAGATCCAAAAGCTGAACACTTACTACAACAAATCAGTGCCGCCTACAACGATCCAGAAGTTGCCAAAGACACCGTCTTAGAAGCCCATTTACTAAGTTGTGCACAAGAACTGTCGAAGTACGAAAATTGTCTACTCACTGCGCCGCGAGTTAACGCTCTCATGCTTGATGCCTCACGAGCACACATGCAGCACCCGATTCAAGCAATCAATACGCTGTACACCCAAACAGCACGGACTTCCGAATACTACTGGGGCGTTGCTGCCGCAACCATTTTAGGTGGGACTATTTGGTAACTAACTCGTTGTTTGAGCCATTATTATTGCGACTTAACCTTTAAAAAGCATCAAACCCTACTTGGGCCTGATGCTTTTTTTGATCATCTTTGGCGGCTTAACCCGTCCTCAACTATGCTAAATTGACCGCTTGAGAAAACTTACTAACTAGCTCAGCAATGAAGCGTTAGTCAATTTCTTGATGTACAAACCGGTAAATTGTGATAAGCGGCTAACACTGGTATACCTATGTTGAAATCAATAAGCAGTCTAGAATTTGGTGAATTTTTTGATCGTGGAATGAACATCAAATTACTAAAATAACACTCGCTTATTTTTCAGAAAGGTCGCTTAGCTTATGCAGTCAACGAAATTACAACAAATCCAACGAATCACACAGCAAAACCAGCAACAACAGTTCAAACGAACTTGGGAAACTAGGCTGATCCTATTAGGGAGTAGCGTTGGCTTAGGCGCAATCCTCTGGACTTTACCGGCCGTTGCGGCCACCACCCCACTCGACACAGCAAAGCCGACCACCAGTTCAATCACGACCAGCGCTGCCGCTAAACCGAATTCAGTGGCTTTATCCACGGCCAACCCGGTTAACACGGTAGCGAGCTCGGCCAGTTCAGCAGTCCCAACTAGCAGTGTCGCAACAACTCAGGCCACGCCAACCACGGCCACAACTGTTAGCACGACCAGTTCGGCCGCGACAACGACAAGTAGTGCCACTCAAACTAGTCACACAGCTAGTTCTGCTGGCGGAATCGGCTTCGTTTTACCCAGTTTAGCAATCAGTGCGCCAAGCAGTGCCTTTGGCAGTTCAGCTAGTGGTGCTAGTTCAGCAGCAACTGCTGGCAACACCGCGACCAGTGCCACCACGAGTCAATCGTCGACCAGCGACAGTGAAGCTGCTAGTTTAGCTGCCTTGCCAGACGCAACCATCGTCAATTTTGCTGATTCCGGTATCGAAGCCAATATTTTAACTGACATGGCTAGTCACGGCCCCATTACTTTAGGCGATATTCGCCATTATACTGGGGCGACTTTAGCCATTGGAACACCATATGTGCCGTTAGAAATCACGACGTCGCTCACTGGCATGCAATACTTACAAGCCTTACCACAAACCACATTAATCAATTTCTATAGCAATTATCCTAATCCTAATTTCGACTTATCGCCATTGGAACACGACCGCTTCCGTGAACTCAGCATTAACGTTGACGACATGTCAGCGATGAATCTAAAGCCATTGCTGTCAATTGACCCAACCACCATCCTGAGTTTGCAATTGAATGGCTCAATCAAGTCAGACATGTCAGATTATCAAAATAACCCAGAAGGCATGACTAATGCACAATTAGCAGAAATTGCGCCCTGGTTAACCGCAATCGACAATACCTCGCCTGACCCTGCTGAGACCTTGGACTTTAACTTATCGGACAACTCGTTAACCGACTTTTCCTCATTGTCTGGTTTTACGAAACCAGCGCTGTTTACCGCCCTTGGGCAACGGCTCAATTATGAGACAACTCCCGTTAACTTTGTGATTGGTCAACCAGGGACCTTCACTGCGATACCGCTGATTGGCATGACAGGTGATTCGTGGACAAACCACTATTCATCCACCCTAAGTGGCAGTCCCACCCAAGCCCTAACAGATACGACCCATCCACTCGAACCAGCCATCACAAGTCTTGGAAACAGCCGCTTCGAGATCAAAACCGCTTACCCAACCTTTCCAAATTCGAATTGGTTTGCTTATGGCTTGGCTGGCGAATTTAATCTGACCACGGTCGCACAACTTTATACCAACTCGGTGCATACCGTTTATCCAAATGGGACAACTTTTGAATATGATGGCATGATTTATCAACCAGCCAATTGGTTACCGGCACCTGAATTAAACATCAAATACGTCGATCGTACCACTGGAGCTGAGCTTCAACCCGCAACCCTCATTAAAGGAACCACGATCGGTGCTGCTTACGATCTGACGCCGCAAACTAAGCTTTCCGGCTATATCTTTGATGCGCAGCGAAGTAGTTCGCCGACTGGCAGCTACACGCAAGACCCACAAGCCCTAACCTTCACGTTTGCACAACAACCAGCCGGTGGTATTACAGTCAGATATTTGACTGAAGCCGGGATTCCGATTGCAGCAACTACGACGATCAATGGCAACGTTGGCACCGCTTATCAAAGTGAACCACTAACATTAGTTGGCTACACTTATCAAAAGTCAACAACGACCGTACCGACCAGTGGCACCTTGTCAGCAGCTGCCGGCACGATTGATTACATTTACACGGCTAATCCTTTGACACGAACCATTAACTATCTTGATGTCACCACCGGCCAAGTCTTGGCGACCGATCACATCACAAGTGTCTATAAGAGTACGACGAGTTATCGTCCGACCGCAACTATCGCCTACTATGAAGCGCAAGGCTATGACTTGGTCGCCAATAATTATCCAACTGATGATTCAGTATTCGATAATCCCATAACGAACGCCACTTATGAGATCGAATTAGCACATCAGACGGTTGCTTTGACCCCCACCACACCAGGCTTACCAGCAAGGGTCACCCTTCAAAAAAGCGTCAGTCGAACGATTCAATATGTTGATCTGACCAATAAAACCGTGACAAGCCCAACAATACAATCAATTACTTTTACGCGTAATGCCGTCCGTGATCTAGTGACTGGTCATGTCACATACGGCCCATGGGTTGCGACAGGCACCGATCGTTTCGGCGCAGTCACATCACCAATCTTGACTAACCTCACGAGCAATACAGCCGTAACGCCTGCAACACTAGCAGTTCCCGAATCCACACCAGATACACTGGTTACCGTGAGTTATTCGCCAACACGGTCTGCAAGTGCAACCAGCCATGTTCCCACTGGTGCAACTATGCGTACGAGGAGAAGTTTGACTAAAGTCGCCCAACCAACGCCAACAATCGTTCGCAACCGAGTAACCGCTGCAACATATCAGGCAGCAACAACTAAACTCGCGACCACGACTGCGCCAACGCGGTTACAAACAAAGCCAACCACAGATACTAGCCCATATGAGCGCGCAAGCAAAGCAACTAAATTGCCCAAGCCAGCTGCTAGTGATCTACCACAAACTAGCGAGCAGTCAACTGACACGTCGTTATTAGGTTTCATCTTAATCGCATTCACTAGTTTCTTAGCAGGCTTGAAACGGTTAATTAAACGAGACGCTTAATGACCGATGCTAATTGACTTTGGAATCCAGCGACACCATTGTTCACACTGCTTTTGGCACTCGCAAACTTCAGATCATAACAAAAAACTAGCCACAGAAAATTCAAAAATTTTCCGTGGCTAGTTTTTTTAGTTAACGATTATTATTATTGTTCTTCATACCAAGTGTAATGGAACATCCCGTCGCGGTCTGTCCGTTCGTAGGTATGTGCCCCAAAGTAATCCCGTTGTGCTTGTAATAAGTTAGCAGGTAAAACTTCGGCCCGATATGAGTCGTAATAGGACAACGCAGCACTGAATGATGGTACTGGAACACCAGCTTGAATGGCCAAGCTTAAGACGTCACGCGTTGATTGTTGATACTTCGCAGCAATATCTGTAAAGTAATCATCCATCAACAAGTTGTTTAAGTCAGGCTTCTTGTCAAAGGCATTCGTAATATTTTGCAAGAATTGGGCCCGGATGATACAGCCGGCACGCCAGATCTGTGCTAATTCACCATACTTCAAGTCCCAGCCGTAATGATCTGCAGCAAAACGTAATTGTTCAAAGCCTTGAGCATAGCTCATGATCTTACTGAAGTATAAGGCTTGGCGAATTTTTTCAACTAATTCTGCTTTAGCAGGCAATTTGACGTCATTCTTAGGACCAGCCAACTTCTTTGACGCAGCGACCCGTTCGTTCTTCATCATTGAGATGTAACGGGCATAAACGGCTTCAGTGATAACTGATTGTGGCACTTGAACGTTCAAAGCATCTTCGGAACTCCACTTACCAGTTCCCTTGTTGTTCCCACGGTCTAAGATCATGTCAACAATTGGCTTCGTCTTATCGTCGCCCAAATCATCTTTACGGGACAAAATGTCAGCAGTGATTTCAACAAGATAACTGCTCAATTCACCCTTGTTCCAGTCAGTGAAGACTTCAGACATCTCATCAACCGATAACCCAGCCACATTGCGCATAATGTTGTAGCTTTCGTCGATTAATTCTTCGTCACCGTATTCGATACCGTTGTGCACCATCTTAACGTAATGACCGGCACCGTTTTCGCCAATATAAGTGACACATGGTTTGCCGTCTTGAGGCGCCTTAGCAGAAATCTTTTCTAAGATTGGTGCCACTAAATCATAAGCTTCCTTTTGACCACCTGGCATTAATGAAGGCCCTTGTAAGGCACCTAATTCACCACCGGAAACACCCATGCCAATAAAGTTGATGCCAGATTTATCCAAACGGGCATTGCGAGCCATGGTATCGTTGAAATTAGTGTTCCCACCATCAATCAACACATCGCCTTTGTCTAACAATGGTAATAATTCATCAATCACAGCATCGGTTGGCTTCCCAGCTTTAACCATCATGATAATTCGACGTGGTGTTTCAAGTGACCCCACGAAGTCTTCAATCTTGTAACTTGGGACTAATTGTTTGTCCGCGTGATCCTTAACAACCTTTTCCGTTTTAGAACCAGTCCGATTAAAGATTGCGACCTTGTAACCGCGGCTTTCGATGTTCAAAGCCAAGTTTTTACCCATGACAGCCATACCAATGACGCCAATTTGTGGTTTTTCATTACTCATTATCTGTTTGCCTCCCAAATTTTACTACGTGACTATCGTACCAAAAACGCTTTCGTAATTAAAGCAATTTGCGTCGATTTTTAAAATTAATTTCATATTTTTTCATATAGTGAGAAACTAATTTTCATATCCGACGGGCTTGTAACCGGTAGAAGTCCCCAAAAATTCTCTGTGCAAACGACCATTATATGTAAGCGTTACAAAATTCACGCACAAAAAAACTCGCCGCAGCGAGTCTTCATAATCGTTTGTGTAAAGAAAATTGGCATGCGCCATGGCCGCGATGCGCCTTTTCATCAACTAAATCAAATTAGTTGTTTACTTTAACGACTTCTTTACCATTGTAATACCCACAACTAGGGCAAACACGGTGAGATACACGTAATTCACCACAATTTGGGCATGGTGCCAAATTAGGCGTAGCCAATTTAATATGACCACGACGGTTGCGTTTACGCATCTTTGATGTTCTTCTCTTAGGTACAGCCATCAACGAACACCTCCTTAAAATAATTTCACAAATGTGATGTTTTTGATAGGTCCAGCTAAACTAATCCTTAGTTTCCTGATCAGGGAACAGGTTTTTTAATTTAGCTAAACGCGGATCAACAGTTTTATGTTCTTCAGCTTGCTTGGCTAAGTCTTCCTCACGAACGACTTCCCAGCCCTTGCCAGTTGGCATGGCTTCACCATTGAGCTCAGCTTCAGAGAGAATCTGCATGGGGATGTGAATTAAAATGTTATCCTCCACAGCAACATCAAAATCAAGAATATCATCTTCGGGTAAAAAAATGACCGTATCAGTTTTTTCAAACCGTGCTAAATCGGTCCCCTTTGGCACATAATATTCTGTCATTTGAAAGGCCAGCGAAGTTGCCACTGGCGTCAGCGAACGACTTGATGGCAACGTTAAGTTAGCATCAACTTTCGCTGAGATTAGCACGCTACCCTTTCCATAGCTGACAAAGCCTTTCGCTTGAACGGCTTTGACATCGAGAATTTCAGGATAACGCGTCATCAGGGAGTGTTTTAGGTCCAATGCTTCATCAAACTGAAGTGGCTCTTCACGGTAACTTTTAAGTTGCCCTAACGACCATTTCATTTGAAAACCTCCTAATGCAACGTGATAAATTATACCTGTGTGAAAATCCTTTGTCAATGTTTTTTCCTTGACAGGCCAAATTGCCCGCCACTGTTCACCACCATAACAAGAAACGCCCCGCTGGTCAACCAATATTATCCCAACGTATGTGACAGGTTTTTCTCGGTTTCCTCTAAATTCATTATCAAGTAACTCAATTTCCGCCTACCGGAGGCTTCGTTTGGGGCTGGAACGCCATGAACCATTTTTGAGCCAAAAAGCGGTCTCAAAAGCTGGTTTTTGACTAACCGCGGACAAAACCCGCGCCAAGTCAAACGCCACGGCTGAGCCCCAAACGAAGCCCCCTCACGGCTAGAGACGTGCATTATTTGAATTGCGCCGGCAAGCCAAAATAATTAACCAGATGTCAACCAAACTAATCAGTATCTAAACGTAATCTTCTCCAATAGACCAGTCAATGTTCGACTGCCGCTTCGTAACATTGAAACACGCACTAGTTATTGAATAACCGCCAATCTAGACTGGCTAATAATGTCGTAATTATCAGGCTGAAAAAGGTTGCTTAACTTCTAAACGCGAAAGCGCTAAATAGTCATGAACAGCAACCATATCGGCAATGATTATGCCTAAACTAGACCAGCCAGTGAGTGCTCTGAGAAAATCTAAAACATTGTCGACTGGATCAATGATTTTCAAGAATCAAATCTACTTTTTAGTGTCAGTTACTTTATAACCATTAACTTAGCTGGAGAACGACGCTGATAACATCGGTCGTGAAGGTGGCGTTAGGTCGGCATGTTTCTTATCTTACGGAACGTACGGTCCGGGACACTTGCGGCTTTGGCAAGCGTTCCGGGCGAGGGCCAAGATGTTTCTCAGGCTTGACCCGGTCCCACGGACGCATGTTATCAGCGGCGACCGGAAGCGACCATGTGAACTAATCTTCATGCCCTAATCATTGACATGGCGGTAATTGTTAGCAGTTTTGATCTTTCAACCTTTAGAACCCAATTAGAAATGACCAGATCTTCGATATCAAACAATCTTCCTACTGAGAAAAATTTTACACTAACTATTCCAAAACTCTGAGCGGGTGTCGGTATAAATCTTGGGACTGACCAGTCACGAGTTCATACACCCGCCCGGCGCGATAATCCAACGCCAAGCCATGCAACCGCAAATCCTTATTGATTTTCGTATACAACGGGAGCGACAAGTGCTTTTTCACTTGGTGCAAATAAGCCTGGCCGGCTGGACTGAAGCCTAACACCCGCACATAATTATGCGTCTGTGCGGTTTGAACTTCCGCTGCTGTCAGTTGCAACAAGGCGGCGGTTGCCACGCGTTGTAGGCGGGTATAAGTATATCGCTTCGACTTAGCCCGCGTCATTAAGTCTTCAAAGCTCGTCGCCGCTTGGACCGTTTCTTTCATTCGATACTCTAAGCCCTCGGCCATCTGATCAATTTGATGCGTTTGCGTGACAGACGCTGTCAGCAATTGGTACTGTAAATAGGGCCAAAAGTCGTCCCAGGTCTGCAATCGTTGTGTTTGTAACTGTTTCAATGTTTGTGCTGGCACCACTGCCTGAACTTGGTCCCATTTTTTCAGCATGGCCGCGGTTCGAATCGCCGTGCCACTCGCAAAGGCACTTGCTGGCTGGATCTCATCATCACTATGGACTGCCACTTGACGCTTGATCGGCACTAGCCTCAACTGCTCGCCAAATTGTTGATTGGCTAAGTAATAACAAAAGCTCAGCATGTCGTTAGCGTGCGTCAACGACACCCCGGTCGTCTGTTGTAGCGCACTGTTGAACTGGCTCGCATAAGTCGCATTGTAATGTTTAAAAGCCGCCTGGGTTTTCGGCAGCGCCGTTAGCAATCGCTCGAAATTGAGTTCAGGATGTTCGGTGCCAAAAACCAAAGACTCGCAGCCTAATGCCGTCAAAATTTCTACGCCACCCCGGGCAAATAAATGTGCCGGCTGGGTCGCATAAAATACCGGTAATTCGACCACCAAGTCAACGCCAGCTTCAAGTGCTAACTGGGTTCGCGTCCATTTGTCCAAGAGTGCCGGTTCCCCACGCTGTAACCAATTACCGCTCATGACCACCACACTACAATCGGCCTGTGTGAGCTTTTTAGCTTGTCGCAAGTGATACAAATGACCATTGTGCAGCGGATTATATTCAGTTATCAGTCCTACTGCTTGCATGACGCATCACCTACTTTTGACAGTCAAAAAACCAACGGGTCGTTTTATCATCGGGCGTGCTGCGACCAAAATCAGCCGTCACCTTAACTTTGCTAAAGCCAGCCGCGGCCAAGGCAGTTTGATAATCTGCTAAAACATAAGTCCGTTCTTGGTGAAGTTCACTAACTTCATCAAAAGCTTGCTTGTCAGCATTCCAGATAAAGAAACTCAAATCGTGCTCGGCCCCGTGCGCATAGTCTTCACTCGCATAGCTCGTCCACATGAAGGCCCGTTCCTCATCACGATAGTTATACATATACCCCGGATAGATTTCGTCCGTTTGATAAGGTGTAATCACATCAAATAAGAATTTACCCTCGGCAGCTAAATGTGCTGCCACTTGGGTAAAGGCCGTCTGAACTTGTGACAAGTCTTGCAAATAACAAAATGAATCAGCAAAACAAGTCACAGCAGAGAATTCACCAATCTCACTTAGATCCAGCATATTGCCAGCCACTAAAGGTAGTGGCACATCCGCTTCTTCAGCGTGTTGCTCAGCTAGCGCTAACATATTGTCAGACAAATCCAGTCCGGTGACATGATAACCAGCTTGTGCTAATAAGACCGCTAACCGGCCAGTCCCACAAGCAAGTTCCAAAACTTCACCAGACTGATCTGGCAATTCACGACGCACAAAATCCAGCCATTGCTGGTACATGGCTGGATCGAAAAGTTCGTCGTAAAGTTCGGCAAACGTCTGATAAATCATGCGTTTACCCATTGATCAACGTCGACAAGTGGCGCATCTGACCATAATTTTTCGAGGTTATAATGTTGACGTGCATCCTTTTGGAAGACGTGGACGATCACGTCGCCACAATCAATCAAGACCCATTCGCCAGCAGTCCGGCCTTCAACACTTTTCACGTCAGAACCGGCTTGACGAATAAAATCAACGACGCTGTCAGCGATTGCTTGAACTTGGCGTCTTGAATCAGCCGAAACGATGAGGAAATAATCCGCCATCAAGCTAACTTGTGCCACATCTAAAGCGACAATATCTTCGGCCCGTTTGTCATCGGCCGCTTTGACTGTTAATTGTAATAATTCTTTACTATCCATGTCATTCTCCCTTTAATCCATCTTTATTTAGTTGCGACTGTCCCAACGCCACCAACCCAGGCATTATAAGTTGCCAAGGTTTGTGGATAGACAGCTGCGCCTTGCGTAATCAAGTAATTGAGAGTGTGCTGTATCTGATAACGCACACCAGCTGCTAACGACTTTTTGGTGATTTTCCGAGCGTCATCGACTCCAGGAAAATCCCGTTTTGGTTCAATAAAGTCCGCCATAAAAACAATCTGGGCTAACTTGGGCATATAAGGCGCGCCTACCGTATGCAACCGGACCGCGTTTAAAATATCTTCATTGTAAATATGAAGTTCGTCCTTAATCAACTCAGCGCCAACCACACCGTGCCAGACGCCGTTGCCATAATTCAACAAGGCTGGATCAAGTCCCCGCGTCTTAATGAGGTGAATGAACGTCTCATCGGAACGCTGCTTGGCATAGTCATGTAACAGACCGGTAATGCCAGCTAATTCTTGATCGACACCATTTTCAGCGGCAAGTTTGCGGCTGGTCTGTTCAACCCGTAAGCAATGTTGAAAGCGCCCATCGGTTAGCTTTTCAGCCACCTTTGCGGCTAACTCAGCGTGCGTGTATGGCACTAAATCCTCAGTGAATTCAATTGGTTGGCTTGTTTTCATACAACTGATGCTCCTTAATATACGCCGCCACAGTGTCCGGCACTAGATAACGTACCGTATGGCCTTGACTCACTTTATGACGAATTTGCGTTGAACTGATGTCAATCAGTGGCGCATCAACCCAGATCACCGGATACTGGCTCGTCGTTGGATACCCTGTCCGTTTAATGCCAACGAACGTCACCAACTTGACGAGTTCATCAATGTGCGACCAAGTGTGCAAATAGTCCACCATGTCGCCACCAATAATGAAATAGTATTGCGTCTCTGGATGCTGCGCTTTCAACGCCTTCATCGTATCATAAGTGTAACTTTTTCCGCCACGTTTCAGTTCGGCCGTTTCTAGTTTAAATAACGGATTATCGGCAATGGCTCGTTGAACCATGTTAGCCCGATCCTGAGCCGGAATCGTCTTCTTTTCATCAACATGCGGCGGCTGCGCATCCGGCATAAACCGAACCTCATCCAAACCCAATTGATCGCCAACCTGCTGTGCCATAATTAAATGACCCATATGTGGTGGGTTAAACGTTCCGCCAATAATGCCAACGCGACGTTGTGGCAAGGTCGTCACAACCTCAGCCATGACTTTCGTCGCGGTTTGACTAACCGTCTTCACTAAAAATCCCTCCCTAGATCTTTGCGACTTCTAATGAAAGCTTTTGGAATTCTTCGTGTGTCGATGGCAAATATAAGACCAAGACGCGGCCAATCGTCTGAACGACCGTAATCGGTGTTTTAGTTTCAATGGCTGTTTGAACATCAGCAATCGACACATCCGAATTTTGTAAAATATTGACTTTGATCAATTCACGTTTATCCATGGCCCCAACTAACTGGTCTAACCAGTCCGCAGTCAACCCATTTTTACCAACTGAAAATAGTGGGTGTAAATGATGAGCCTGACTCCGCAAATAACGTTTTTGTTTTCCTCGTAAGTTTTCCATTAAACTCTCCTAGTTCTTATTAATCATGGCTGGACGCGTTAAGACGTCCACGCCTTTAGGTGCCCAACCGGCAACCCGTGTGTCGGCCGGAACGGTGACCCAACCTAGACCTTCAAAAACCACATCGCTAGTCTCAGTTGTTTTAAATTCATGCCGGACGAGCGGTGGAAAATCAGCAACCGCATCGCCAGTTGGTGGTGTAATCAATTCACCGACATGCTTCGTATAGAAGTTCTCAGCATTTTCAGTCCGGGTACGGTGCAAAGTTAAATTATTGTCAGCATAGACGATACCAGCCGGCTTGATCGTATCCACGATATCTAGACGGGCGACCCCACCCAAGAATAACGTTTGCCCGTTGCCGAGTTGATAAGCTTTCGGGCGAATTTCCTTTTGTGGTGAGACTAATTTCAAATCATCGCCACTTAAAACGTGGGCCATCTGTGCCGGATGAATAATCCCAGGGGTATCCACCATCTTATGACCATCATCTAGCGGGATTTCAATTTTATCCAAAGTTGTCCCAGGGAACCGTGACGTGGTAATCAAGTCTTTCAACCCAGTATTATTGGCAATAATTCGGTTGATCAAGGTCGATTTACCAACGTTAGTGACGCCGACAACATAAACATCGCGACCACGACGATACTTGTCGATCAGTGCCAGCAAGTCATCAATCGCGTGACCTTTTTTAGCGCTCGTTAAGGCAACATCAACGGGCTTAATACCTTGTGCTCGAACTTGTTGTGCCATCCAAGCACGTAATTTTGTGCGGCGTAATTGGCGTGGCAACACATCTTCTTTATTACCGACGAGCAAGACCGGGTTATCGCCAACAAACCGTTGGAGACCAGGAATAATACTGCCGTTCAAATCAAAGATATCAACCACATAGACGACTAACGCATCCGCCTCTCGAATGGTTGCCAACAAGTGCCGAAAGTCATCATCCGTTAAGTCAACGGGGACGATTTCATTGTAATGACGTAATCGAAAACAACGTTGGCAATACAAATCCTGTGACTCATTTTCCAGCGATTTTTTCAAGGCTGACGCAGGCGTATAACCGGCCGCGTCGGGGGTTGTCGTTTGAATCGCAGCCCCACAGCCAATACAATATAAAGTTTCTTGAGTTGTTTCACTCACTATTTAAGTTCCTCCTGAAAATGCTTTTCTGGATATCGATGGGCCAACCGTACTTTAATGAAGCGTTCAAAGAATCGATTAATCCGCGTATTCCAAGCGTCCGTTTTCACTAACGGTTTGACTAACACACTTTGAACGCCAGCAGTATGAGCTGCCCACATATCGGTGATATATTGATCACCGACCATAATCACTTCATTTTGACGTAAGCCAAGATTGCGGCGAGCCTTTTGAATCCCAAATGGCAACGGTTTTAACGCCCGTGACACAAAAGGTAAGTCTAAGGCCGCGACAGCCTTGGCAATTCGTTTCTCTGAATTATTTGAGACAACAATTAATGGGATGCCGGCGTCTTGTAGCCCATGCAACCATTTTTTGAGTTCTGGGGTACCATCTGGATTGTCCCAAGCAATCAACGTGTTGTCGAGATCGGCAAACACGGCCTTAATGCCCTTTTCACGGAGTTGCGCTGCGGTAATATTATAGATTGCTGGAATCATCCAAGTTGGTTTGAATTGGTTTATCATCATTTTCCCCTTCACTTCTGCTGTCATTGGTGCTGACATCACGTCAGACCTCACTCGCTTATTTTATCATACTCCGGACCCCTTTTAATAGCAGGGCTTTCCCGTCACCTTTGGCCATTCGACCTGATAAATTCAGTTATCTTCTAATAATAGAGGGTTTTAAATAAATGTGCAACTTTTATTAATCAAGCCGGTATATTAACCGATCATTGACGACAGAATTTAAGCTCAGTAGTGTTAGTCACTCACCAGCAACCAATGTTAGCGAGGCTTATATCAGTTGGAATTTTCTGAACGAGTTCACAACCATTTAGGGAAAGCGTATATTTAAGCTGTAAAATAAATATTATTATGTTTGGAGGAGTTTTTAATGGCAGCAAAGGAAACCAAAGAACCGACGGCTAAAGAAACTGTCATGGCGGCCTACGTCACCGACAACTACTTTAGTAAGGGCCATTGGTGGACCAAGATTTGGCAAACACTGATGGCAATCGTCTTTTGGATTTGCGTGGCAATTCCCGTTTACTGGACAATTTCATCAACTTTACTCATCAACAATCACCGTTTCATTCACGCTTGGCGTTATGAGGAAGGTCGGACCCTCTTCTACTTTTTTGACCGGTTCTTCATTATTGCGTTTATTATTTTAGCAGTTATTGTTATTATTTCGACCATTCACAATAATCACCGGGTCAAGCAACACGTTGAAAAGACTGTCCAATATGACGAAGCGCAACTATTAGCGCGTAAGCAACATTTGGAAGCTTTTTATACGGCACGATTTGGCAATAAAGACTTCCGGGAAAACGTTCGGAGCTATCACGTTAAACCAGAACAAAATCTAGAAGTTAATGAAATCCACAAACTCTATAAAGAGGAGGAAAAATAGCTGATGGAAATTCTGCAAACGTTAAAGCCATTTGAAAGCATCTGGAACTTCGTCTTACTATTATTAGTCTCCTACCCGATTTTAGGGGCGTTCGCCTGGTTTGTAGGTGTCATTTGTTACCAAACCGTTTATCGGCACCGGCACACCGAATTTCAGCCCTTAGTGCCCGAGGAACAGCCATTTATTACGATTATGATTCCCGCGCATAATGAGGAAGTCATGATTAAAAACACGATTGACTATCTCATGAACAGCTTGAACTATAGCAATTTTGAAGTGTTAGTCACCGATGATGGCTCAACTGATCAGACGCCAGAAATTTTAGCAGCGCTACAACAGAAATATTCCAACTTACGGGTGATCACGATTGAAAAGAATCAAGGCAAAGCCCATGCCTTCAACGTAGGGGTCAGCTTTGCCAAGGGTGAATTCATCTTAAGTAATGATGCAGATTCGATTCCAGAACCAGATGCGCTCTGGAAGTATATGACCTACTTCATTGGTGAAGAACATACGAATGTGGCGGCAGTTACTGCTAACATGGATGTTCAAAATCGTAGCAAGCTCATTGCGAAGTCACAAACCGTTGAATTCTCAAGTATTGTTGGCGTGATCAAGCGTAGCCAAGTTAGCGCGCTGGGTAACATGTATGCCTACAGTGGCGCTAATACCATGTATCGGCGTGATGCCTTAATCGACGTCGGATTATTCCGTCAAGATCGTGCAACCGAAGATATTAGTATTGCTTGGGATCATCAGATCAATGGTTGGACAACGGTTTTTTCACCGGACATTCTCTTTTATATGAACGTTCCTGAATCACTAAAAGCGCTCTACCACCAGCGAAAACGTTGGGCAAAGGGTGGCACCGAAGTCTTGTTGACTAACTTTGGTCGCGTGATGCGACACCCACTCCGTTACTTGAAACAAATGGCCTTTATCACCGATCAAACCTTAAGTATCATCTGGTCGTTATTCTTCTTTATCTCAACGATTCTATTCGCGATTTCATTCATCACGTTTATCTTCACTGGCAACTACGAGCGGCTGTACCACATGTTCTGTATGGCCTTCATCTTTGTTACCTTCGAAATGTTTGCGGGATTATTACAACTACTTTCCGCCTTAATCGTTGATGACCGCGGACGTAAGTTGAAATACTTGATTTTCATGCCAGTTTATATGTTAGTTTACTGGCAAGTTAACGCTCTTGCGTTAGTGATGACGTTAATCCCAGCCATCAAGACCATCATGGGACATGGTAGCGGCACTTGGGTTAGCCCGGTACGGAAACAGTCCACTTAGCCAAATAGTCATTGAGTATCTGTTAATCAGATACTCTTTTTTAATCAGCACCTGAAGGTTGAAAGGACAAAAGAGCTCGTAGACACTGTCAGATAGGCAACAAGCATTTTCAAATTAGTGATACTCCCGCTCCGGCAGACAGAATCGCTGTGCTTTGGTGGGACAGCCGCAGCCATAGTGTGGTCTGCGACTTCGATTCAAAGCCGACAACCTGCGTCTTAGAATCGCCCTGTAAGATTAGGCGGCCAAGCCCCGCCGACCAATCTTACCGACACAGCACAACGATTCTGCCTGCTTGCGCTAAATCCTAACGCAAAAAACAGTTAAATTAGCTGGAAGTCGCCGCTGATAGTATCGGTCGTGACCGTGGCGTTGGGTCGGCATGTTTCTTGCCGGCGTTACGCCACGGACGGTCCGGGACACTTGCGCTTTTGGCAAGGGTTCCGGACGAGGTCCAAGACGTTCCTGGCTTGGACCGGTCCCACGACCGCATGTGATCAGTCCCAACCGGAAGCAACAGCTAACAACAAATCGGTCGTAGCTTCAATTACTTGCGGTGGTTAACAATTAGCCCTACCAATTTATTTACTTTTCAGTTATACTAATAATCGCCATAGATGACCCAATCAACGGTCAGCTATGGCGACTATTATTTTTGGAGGAATAATCACCATGGAAGAAAACGGTAAACAAATTCCTGAAGAAGTGAAAGGCTGGAACTGGGGCGCCTTCATGTTCAATATTTTTTGGGGTATCGGGAACAAATCATATCTCCCACTACTTGTACTGATTCCAATCTTTAATCTCGTTTGGTTCTTTATCGTGGGATTTAAAGGTAACGGTTGGGCTTGGCAAAAAGGCAACTACACCGACGTGGCAACATTTAAGGCTGTGCAAGCTACTTGGAACCGTGCTGGCTTAGTATGTTTCATCTTATGGATCATCGGGTTCTTAGCCTACATCATCTTCACGGCACTCTTTGCATCATTACTTTTTTCAAATTTTTAGACCGAAAAGCTTGGCGCTTAATTCATCGTCGGCCAACTTTTCTGCTTGAGGTTAATGCTATTATTAAAAAGACTAGTACCAACTTGCTCTAAACAACAAGTCGATACTAGTCTTTTTTCAATTCCAACTGGACCTAACAAAAAAGACGCCACCAAATGATGACGTCTCCTCTCGAACAATGATGTTCGTTTAAGTTCTAATTAAGCAGCAAGTGCTTTCTTAGCTTCTTCAACTAATGCTTTGAAAGCATCAGCATCGTTAACAGCTAAGTCAGCTAACATCTTACGGTTCATATCGATGTTAGCAAGCTTCAAGCCGTGCATTAATTGACTGTAGCTAATGTCGCTCATACGGGCTGCCGCATTGATACGGGCAATCCAGAGACGACGGAAGTCACTTTTACGCTTCTTACGATCGCGGAATGCGTATTCGTATGACTTCATTACTTGGTCCTTAGCAACCTTAAATTGGATATGCTTAGCACCACGATAACCTTTAGCTAATTTTAAAACGCGCTTACGACGTTTACGTGTTACAGTTCCACCTTTTACTCGAGCCATCTTATTTCCTCCTAGATTTAACTAAAACGTGTTAATTATTTTTGTAATAACTTGTGATATGTTTTGACCATTGGCTTTTCGATCACAGCCGTACCACGTAATTGGCGACGTTGTTTCTTAGTCTTACCATGGAAACGATGACTGGTGAAAGCGTTGGCGCTCTTAATGTTACCTTTAGCGGTTACTTTGAAACGCTTAGCAGCAGCGCGGTTTGTCTTTTGTTTTGGCATAATCAATAATCCTCCTAGAAATTACTTCTCAATTTTTGGTGCTAGCACTAAGAACATGCTTCGGCCGTCCATCTTAGGATAGGCTTCAACCGTTGCAAATTCTTTCGTCGCTTCAATCATTCGGTTCAAAACTTGGCGACCAATATCCTTATGGGTAATGGCACGGCCCTTGAATCGAATCGAAACACGAACCTTGTCACCTTTTGACAAGAACTTTTGGGCATGGTTCAGCTTCGTGTCAAAATCATTGGTGTCAATGGTTGGGCTTAAGCGTACTTCCTTAATGCTAACAACCTTTTGTTTCTTACGGGCTTCCCGTAGTTTCTTTTGTTGCTCGAAACGATACTTCCCATAATCCATAATTCTGGCCACGGGTGGTTTCGCTTTCGGTGCAACTAAAACAAGATCTAAGCTCGCATCTTCTGCAATCTGCATTGCTTCTTGTCGTGACTTGACACCTAATTGTTCACCATCACTGGCAATCAAACGTACTTCGTGAGCACGGATGCCGTCATTAACCATCGAATCCTTAGCTATGGTAATTCACCTCCGTAAAATTTCGAGAAATCCACAAAAAGAGCGGGCGCATAACACGCCCGCTCACTCCCGTTAATGGGAATAAATTCATCGTTCATCTGCCCGATAACATCTGGTTACCAAGGCGAGAAGCGGGTGCTTCTGCTTTTTTTCTCAACTCCAATACTATATCAGAATTGAAATCTGGTGTCAACTAATTATTTGCTGGCGCCACGACTGTAGTTCTTGACTTCTTCTGAAATCGCATTAACAAACATGTTAATCCCTTCAGATTCCGTCCGTTCTTCACCGTACTTACGAACTGAGACTGAACCGTTAGCGACTTCTTGGTCACCGACAACGAGCAAATATGGAATCTTCTTCGTTTGTGATTCACGAATCTTATAACCCATCTTTTCATTGCGGTCATCAATGCTGACCCGAATGCCGTTAGCTGCTAAACGCCGGCGAACGGTTTCCGCATAGGCGCCATGCGCCCCGTTATTAACAGGGATAACCGTAACTTGTTTAGGTGCTAACCAAGTTGGGAAGGCCCCTTTATAAATTTCAGTCAGGTAAGCCACGAAACGTTCCATAGTTGAAACTAACCCACGGTGAATCATGACTGGACGATGTTCTTCACCATCAGAACCGACATACTTCAAATCGAAGCGTTCTGGCAACAAGAAGTCCAATTGAATGGTCGACAAGGTTTCTTCACCACCAAGGGCCGTCTTAGTTTGAACGTCCAACTTAGGACCGTAGAAAGCAGCTTCCCCCTCAGCTTCGAAGTAATCCAAGCCCATGTCATCCATGGCTGACTTCAACATCTTTTGGCTTTGTTCCCACATAGCATCATCGTCGAAATACTTAGCCTTGTTAGCTGGGTCACGATAACTCAAACGGAACCGGTAATCAGAAATATCAAAGTCTTTGTAAACTTCAACCATCAAAGCCAAGATGTTTTTGAATTCTTCTTCGATTTGATCCATGGCAACGAAGGTATGACCATCGTTCAAGGTCATTTCACGAACTCGTGATAACCCAGTTAAGGCACCAGATTTTTCATAACGATGCATCATACCAAGTTCAGCAATCCGCAATGGGAGTTCACGATATGAACGAATGTGATGATTGTAAATTTGAATATGTGATGGGCAGTTCATTGGACGTAATTCCAATTGTTCGCCGTCACCCATGTCCATTGGTGGGAACATGTCTTCACGATAGTGATCCCAATGACCAGACTGCTTGTAAACATCCAAGTTAGCTAAAACTGGGGTGTAAACATGTTGATACCCGTTCGCAACTTCCTTGTCGACAATATAACGTTCGATTTGACGACGAATCGTTGCCCCGTTTGGCATCCAGTATGGTAGCCCGTTACCAACCTTAGGATCAACGAAGAATAAATCAAGTTCATTCCCAATGACCCGGTGATCGCGTTCACGTGCTTCTTGACGTTGTTTCAAATCTTCATCTAATTCTTTTTGCTTTAAGAAGGCCGTCCCATAAATCCGTTGCAACATTGGATTGCTGGACTTGCCTTGCCAATAAGCACCAGCAACTGACAAGAGTTTGAAGATCTTAACTTTACCAGTTGAAGCTAATTGCGCCCCATCTGATAAGTCAACAAAATCCCCTTGCTTGTAGACCACAACTTGGCCATCATTTTCTGCGGCCCGGTCGTTAACCAAGTCTTGTTGATAAGGATCGTCGCCAACTAACGCTAATGCATCAGCTTGAGATAAAACTTCGCGGACGATTGGTAAATCCTTTTTGATGATTGCTTGCATCTTTAGGCTAACGGCCTCTAAGTCGTCTTCACTAATTTGCTTGCCATCAGCATCTGGATTGTCGGTATCGAAGAAGAAGCCATTGGCGTTACCTTCGCCACTCCCAAAATGAACTTTAGGGAATAGTTGTTTAACGGCATTTGCCAAAATTTGGGCCGCGGTCTGACGCAAGACTGCCAGTCCTTCGTCGCTGTCGGCAGCGATGATTTCGATGTTACCATCGGTTGTTAGCGGTTGACGATAATCAACGACTTGATCGTTGAACTTCCCAGCAACTGACCGTTTGGCCAATGAGGGACTGATTGACTTTGCAATCTCTTCCGTCGTAACGCCGGCGTCAAATTGCTTTTCAGCGCCATCAGGGAACTTAACATTAATACTTGCCATAAATTGACACACTCCTTCAAAATTTACCCACTCACCAAAACACTGCGCCGGGACGACAAAAAAGTCCCTAATGCCAGACTAAACTAGCATTAGGGACGTGATTGACGTGGTTCCACCCGATTTTTCAGTGCGACAAGGCACACTGACTCATTAGCGCTAATAACGGACGCGTTCCGGCTCAATTGAGCATGTTCACAAAAGTGGTATCTCGAATAATCCGGTCTCAAGCTTCCAGAACTAGGCTTGGGTCTCTGTAATCCATGAAAATCGAGCATGTCTTTTGCATCTGTTTTTATTAAACCACTTTCGGCCTAAATGTCAACACTAATCAGTCGGATTTAGCCGCCGATTACGCCCAATCATTTCAATCTCGGTTGATAAATATCGAACCCGTTGCATGATTCGTTGGGCTTTAATGGGCTCTTCATCACCCTTTTGCGAGATGGTTAGATAACCATCCTGCAGTTCTTGCATCGAGAAGTTCGATGAAAAACAGGTTGGCAACTCTTCTTGCATCCGATACTCCAAAATGACGCCCAGAACATCGTCTCTAATCCAAGTCGAGGACGCATCAGCGCCAATATCATCGATCATTAAAATCGGGGCGCGTTTAATCGCATCAACTTTATCACCAGAAGTGTTATTACTGATTGACCGTTTCATTTCCACCGCAAAGCTCGGAAAATGAATCAATGTCGTTTGATACCCCTTGGCAGCGAGCGCATTCGCCATCGCACCGAGTAGGAACGTTTTACCAACACCAAATGACCCATAGAGATACAGACCACGATGGAAACGCTTTGGCGCTTGCGTATAAGCATCAATAAAATCCAATGCAGACATCAAGGCCGCCGCGCGATCACCATCTTGATCATAGGCGGTCAAATCCGCCGTTTCGATATTTTTGGGCATACTAATCGAGTGAACCCGATGCTTCAAGTCACGTTCAGCTTGTGCTTCTTGGAATTGTGCCGTTGGTTGGTACGCAATGTCGATTAAATGATTGCTCATCACTAATTCCGGTTCGTAACCTGGCACTTGTGTCGGTTCATGTCGCGCAATTTTACGCTTTTCTTGACAAAATTCATAGAGCTTAGTTGCGCTACGATCCAACGCATCACTAGATAGTTCCTGTTGATGAGCGGCTAAAAACTGTCGAACATCTGGATCTTGAAATACTGCCGTCATGAGTTCCTGATACTGATGATTTAAATTACGCTTATTCATCAAAATCTTTAACGTCTCAGAAATATTCTCCATGTTTTAGTCCCCTTTCTCGGAATTTGCCTCTAGCTTGGCTAATCGCTCCGCCAACTGTTTGCGTTGTGCTGCCGTAATTTGGTTAGTCCCCGCCTTCGCCGCACCACTCGCTTGCTTTTGGGCCCATTTAGGCACAATTTCTTTACGTGGCGCCCGGCCATTACGGGCCCGCGATGGCCGTTTGCTGGTCGTCTTGGGCTGCTGCCGTTCGTGCAAGTAACTCAGGGCAGCTTCCGGCGTCATGATATCGTGTTGTTGCCAGTCATTTGCGACCGTTTCCAACAAGTTCTTATTTAACGCGGCGAGTTCACGATTTTGTAACAAATAGTAAATGACCATATTGATCACAGCATTCGGCAAGACGCCACGATTTACTAAATCATGGACTAGCCGACCTTCACCACTCGTGACAAACCCATGTTTTTCCTGCTTGAGCATTTCTAAAAACTCATGTGGCGCCAGTTGTTTTGCAAAGTTAACCACTTGTTGCTCAGCCGTCGACAACTTGATCGTGGTCGGCGCAGTGGCACTCGCTGCCGCCGCCCGTGCTTCCAGCTGTTCAGCACTGCTGCCCGTTGGCCGTTCATAGCGACGGGCAATCAATAATTTTAGCTGACTCTCGTCGAATCGACCGGTCGTCAAGCTAGCCACTTCGCTAATCAACTTGGCCATCTCGATTTCACTGATACCATAGACTCGGCTCTCCGTCATAATTAATTGACGGGAACTAGCGACTTGTTTCAGATCAACATAGTTTTGCTTCAAAATTTGGCCCAAAACTTGCCAATCGAAAGCTTCATCAGTTAAATCCGGCATCGAAATCGGGGTGGCTTCGCGAGGCGTCATATCCGCCCGAACAGCTTGAATTTCAGCCGGGACGTGGGTCACTTTTTGACTATCAATGTGAAACACATCTAATAAGTTGGCGGAAACATCCGTCGCCGTTTTCAAATCCAATGGCGCCGGGGTAAATTGATCCGCTAACTGTTGGTATCGTAATTCACCAACCGTATCTAACAGCAAGACACTCAACAAATCATCCGCAAAAAATTGTGCCGCCGGTAGCGGTCGTTGCAAGTCGTAAATATAAGCCTCACCTAAATCGTCTTGCTGATAGTAGCTCCGCAATAAACCAGTGGCTTCCAACTTTTTGCGCGCCGCTAATACAGCCGGTAGATCAACATTTAAAATGCCTAACAATTCCGTGTGTGACCGCCGATTGCTAAGCTCCATAGTTGGCGCTTGTAAACTGCGTAACGCTGCGGCTAAACTATAGGCGAGTGGCCCAATTAGCGGTAGATAGAGCTCTGCAAACACCTGCTGCTCCGCCGTGCTCAAGACTGCTGTCATTGGCACAACGAATCCCGTTTTGGGCGACAAACCTGGCTCATTTTCAGGCATTTTATTCACCAGTTTTCATTAATTATCTTTTTTCGCTTTGGGCGCACGATGGGCCGATTTCGTTGGCTGTTTCGCCAATTTAACCTTGTCGCGCTCCATCATATCTTGGAGTTCATTTAAGAAGACGTGCATATCCTTGAATTGCCGATAAACACTGGCAAAGCGAATATAGGAAATTTCATCAATATCCGCGAGTTTCTCCATGACGTATTCACCAATCACTTGGCTAGAAATTTCATTTTCACCCAAAGAGCGAACCTTATTTTCAACGTCATCAACTACGCCGGTCATTGTTTCCATGCTGACAGGCCGTTTTTCTGCGGAACGAATAATTCCCCGCAAAATCTTCTCACGATTGAATTCTTCACGCGCACCGTTCTTTTTGATCACTAATAACGGTGTTGCTTCGACACGTTCAAAAGTGGTAAACCGAAAGCCACAGTTTTCGCATTCACGCCGGCGTCGAATCACGCGACCATCATCAGTGGGCCGACTATCAACTACTCGCGAGCCATTATGATGACAATGTGGACATTGCATAGACTTCTCACCTCATTTTCTACTTAAACCGTCAAATTATCTCAATTTGACTTAATAATCGTTTTCAGCCATTTTAACACGGCCGTTCTTGTTTTATCAACGTTTTCCCCGTTATCAATGACAACATCCGCCCGTTTGACCTTTTCAGCCAGTGGCAGTTGACTCGCAATTCGCGCGCGCGCCGCTTCTGCGGACAAGTTATTACGAGCCATCAATCGGGTTAAAACAACGTTTTCGGGTGCGGTAACCACAATCACTTGATCACAAAGATGCTGCCAGCCACCCTCATATAATAACGGGACATCTAAAATCACAGCTACCGGCTGCTGCCGTCCTGCCAAAGCGATTGCTTCCAGCATGGCGCGCTGAATTGGCATGCGGGTGAGCTCAGTTAGTTGCGCCAGCTTTGTCGAATCGTTAAAAACCTGCTGACCTAACCACTGTCGATTGAGCTGACCATCTGCTAGCAATGTTTTGGGACCAAAAGTTGCCGCAATTTTTTGCGTTGTCGGCTGCCCAGGACCTTCAACTTGCCAAGCAATTTTATCAGCGTCCACAATCGGCAAGCCAGCGTCCGCCAACATGGCGGAAACCGTTGACTTTCCGGTGGCAATACCACCAGTTAATCCAATCAGTTGTGTCATGTGCTCACCTATAACCGTTGTTCGTGCGGGCAAAAGTGCGTCCCACGCTGTGCAACTTTGATCTTTTCAATTAAGGTGCCACAACGTTCACAAGGCTCACCTTCACGGCCATAAACGTGCAGTTCATTTTGAAATTGGCCAGCTTCGCCAAACGCATTCGAAAAGGAATGGACCGTCGTGCCATGGCCTTTAATCGCTTTCGCCATCTCATCAATAATATTCTGACGCAAAGTGGTGATTTCAGCCGCTGTCAATGAATTCGCTGGCCGCATTGGATGAATCTTACTCAGCCAAAGAATCTCATCCGCGTAAATATTGCCAATCCCGGCTACTTTACTTTGATCGAGTAACAGTGGCTTAATCATCTTTTTCGATTTTTGGAAAATTTCAGTTAAATAGGCTACGCTCAAGTCGCTCGCAACTGGTTCCGGACCGATCTTGGCCAGACCGCCAACCGTCAATTCTTCACCAGTTGGCACCAGGGTCATCCGGCCAAATTTTCGCGTATCGTTGTACAACAAATCACGATCATCGGTCAAATGGAACACGACATGCGTATGCTTCGTTCGTCCCTCACCGGTTGGCATGACAAAATAATTGCCTTCCATTCTTAGATGCGACACCATCGTGAGGCCACCGCTAAACCGAAATAATAAATACTTTCCCCGTCGGTCAACCGTCTGGATGGTCTGCCCGGCGAGTCGCTGTTTAAAGCTGTCAACATCGTTATTGATGATTTTAGGCCAGTAGACGTCAATACTCGCAATCGTGGCGCCGCTAACTAACCGATTTAACCCGCGGCGCACCGTTTCTACTTCAGGTAATTCTGGCATTCGATCACTTCCTATTTCGCATCGTACCAAGTATCGCCAAAATGACTTTCGACTTTCAAAGGCACTTCTAGTTTTATCGCTGAATCCATCACGGCAGGAACTAATTTTTCAAGCACTGGAATTTCTTCCTTAGGGGCTTCAAAAATCAATTCATCATGTACTTGTAACAACATCGTCGCTTTTAAGCCAGCTTCTTGTAATTTCGCTTGCATCTTAATCATCGCAATCTTGATAATGTCCGCTGCACTCCCTTGAATTGGGGTGTTCATCGCCGTCCGTTCAGCGAAAGCCCGTTGATTAAAGCTCTTGGCGTGAATGTCTGGTAAGTAACGACGACGGTGAGAAATCGTTTCAACGTAGCCTTGTTCGTGCGCTTGTTTGACAATATCGGTCATATATTGCTTAACGCCGGGATATTCTTTGAAATACGCGTCAATAAAGGCTTTGGCTTGTTTCCGCGTGATGCCAATATTTTGTGACAAACCATAGTCGCTAATGCCGTAAACAATCCCAAAATTAACCGCCTTGGCTTGCCGACGAATATTCGGTGTCACTTCTTCAGGGGTTTTCAAGTTAAAGATTCGCATCGCGGTGGCGGCATGAATGTCGTCGCCTTCCTTGAAGGCTGCCTGTAAATTTGCATCATGGGTGATATGTGCTAACACCCGCAATTCAATCTGAGAATAATCTGATGAGAAAATCTGCCAACCCGCATGACTCGGGACAAATGCTTGCCGAATTTTACGACCTTCTTCAAGCCGGACTGGAATATTTTGTAAATTCGGGTCCACAGAAGATAGTCGGCCAGTTTGCGTCAACGTTTGTAAATAACGCGTATGCACTTTTTGATCTGACGAGTGAATCGCATCTAACAGCCCCACGACATAGGTGGATTGGATTTTTGAAATTTGCCGGTATTGTAAAATATTCGCCACAATTGGCGCGTCTGGTGCTAATTTTTCTAGCACATCCACGGCAGTTGAGTAGCCCGTTTTGGTTTTCTTGATGACGGGTAACTTCATATCCTCAAATAAGATTTTGCCCAATTGTTTAGGTGAATTAATATTAAACTCTTGGCCAGCTTCATGAAAAATTGTCTGTTCAATTTCGCTAAGACGTTCCTTAAACTGACTCCCCATCGCCTGTAACGTGCTGCTGTCCACCGTAATTCCGGCAATTTCCATTTGTGCCAGCACAACGGCCATTGGTTTTTCAATATCGTCGTATAACGGCGCTTGTTCATTTTCATCTAGCTTGGTCATCAGTTCCGCATGTAATGCCGCAATGGCCGCCAATTTACGAGCCAAATGACTGAAGAAAATCGTATCGTCATCTGGAATCGCCCGTTTGACCCCTTTACCGTAGACGGCTTCATCTGTCGGCAAATCCAGATAACCGTGTTGTTCCGCTAGGTTGCCCAGATCATTGCTGTTATCGTTAGTATCCAATAAATATGAAACCAACAACAAATCAAAATCAACCGCGTGTAAACTAAGCCCCAGACGATTCAAACCAACGATCGTCCGCTTCATGTCAAACACGTTCTTTTGAATCGTTGAACTCGCAAGTAAGTCAGCGACAGCTGGTTGCATGAGTAATTCGACATCTCGACTGATGAACCAGTGGCCGTCATGTCCAATCGCAAAGCCAGCAAAGGCCGAAGTATGATAGTTAGCCGTGGGCATTTCAAGGTAGAATTCAACGGCCGTCTTAAATTGCGCCAGTTCGCCTAAATTTTCCTTGGTCAAAACCGTATAGTCAATTGGGGCTGCCGGTTCGGCAGTGTTGACCTTTAATTTTTTCAAGAAAGATTGAAAATCCATTTTCTCATAGAACTCAGCAAGCTGATCAATATTTGGCCCAGCATAGGCTAAGTCAGCAACACTGACGGCAATCGGTGCATCCCGTTTGATGGTCGCCAACACTTTGGCACGAGTGGCCAACTCGTGGTCTTCAATCAGATGTTCCTTCATCTTGCTTTGTTTCATGGCATCGACATTTTCATAAACGCCTTCGATTGACCCATATTCTTTTAATAATTTCAGTGCCGTCTTTTCGCCAACTTTGGTCACACCAGGATAATTATCGGAAGTATCACCGGTTAACCCCTTCATATCAATGATCTGGGTTGGTGTAATACCTAATTTTTCTTGAACATGTTCCGGCGTATACCGTTCAACTTCTGAGACACCCTTAACCGTGACTGCAACGGTGATGTTCGCGGTCGTCAACTGCGTCAGATCACGATCACCGGTCACAATCGTTGTCGTATAACCAGCGGCATCTGCTTGCCCAGCCAGCGTCCCGATAATATCGTCGGCTTCATAATCTTTTAATTTATAATGTTGAATCCCATAAGCGTCTAAAAGTTGTTCAATATATGGCATTTGTTCTGAAAATTCGCTGGGCGTCTTCGCCCGGCCACCCTTATAGTTATCGAACATGGCCGTCCGAAAAGTCGTTTTACCCGCGTCGAATGCCACTAGCATATCCGTTGGTTCGACGGCTTTGATCATGTGATCTAACATCGTATTGAACCCATAAACCGCATTCGTATGCAACCCGTCTGCCGTTACAAACCGGTCAAGTTGATTGTGTAATGCGAAAAACGCACGAAACGCGACGCTATTACCATCAATCAATAATAATTTTTTAGCCATTAATTTGCGCACCCCTTCAAGTCGAGTTATTAGGTTAATTGTACCAAACTATTGCAGCCAACGGGACTCAGACGATTAAAAAACGAGCACCTGACAATTATCGTCAAGCACTCGCACCGGTAAAATTTTAAAGTTAACGCTTAGTTCCGACTTGAACCGCCGCCAAAGATTTGGACGAAGTATAGGAACAAGTTCACGAAATCCAAGTAAAGTGATAAGGCACCACTAACGGCTAACCCAGTCGATGACACTTGGTCACCATATTGAAGATACATATCACGCATCTTGTTCGCATCCCACATTGATAATCCAGCGAAAATCAACACGCCGATATATGAGAAGACATAACTAATCATTGCGCTTTGCAAGAACAAGTTAACGACGGAAGCCACTAATAACCCAATTAAAGCGGCAAACAGATGTGTCCCTAAACGTGACATATCACGCTTGCTAGTCGTCCCAATCACAGCCATTGTTGCAAAAACCGCGCTAGCTGAGATAAAGGCACCCGTAAGCACCGCACCCGTATACAGTGACAACATGATGGACATTTCAACACCAAACACGACTGCGAATAACATCAGTAAAGTAAAGCTTGCTGCTGGATTGCGCGTCGCATTCTTTTGAATCCCACCAATCATTGCAAACATGCTAATCATGAAAATGAATAACGCAATGAAAGGATGTTGACCAAAGAGCGCATTAATTTGCGCTGCAAAGACATTAATGGATAAATAAACCGAAAACGCCGAAACTAAAACGGCTAACGTCATAAACCCATACATTTTTGTTAAGAAGCTCCGTAACCCAACTTGTGTGTTAATTGTACTTGGTTGCGGATTTTGTTGAAAATTATTCATAGAATCCCTCTTTCACCTAAAATTTAAATCAATCGGTCAAATCCCGAGTTGATCGTGCCGGTTGGCGTCTCTAGCATTTCAGCCACTAGCGAAAAGCCAGTGACAACCCTCACGCTAATTTTTCAATTGCGTGGTGTAACCACAATCTCATTGACATCCAATCAGTCACCTCAACTTTCTTGTCATCTAGTGTATCAGATTAGTCAAAGAAGGTAAAACAGTTTGGTCATGAGAAAATTATAAATTTTTCTTAGGTTTTGAAAACGACTTCACGCTCAACCCGTCGAAACCGGTAATCAGTCGCTTAACGATGCGACTCATCTTGCCAATTCTTAGCAATTTCGGCCATCGCCTCAACCGAAGCCTGTTGCGCTGCAGAACTTGTAAAGTGACCAAGTTTGTCCGGGGTTGCGGTCGTTTTTTTAGGTTGGGCCGGTGACTGTGACGCGTTCACCGGCTTACTAGGCTTGGGCTTTGCTGTCGTCGTGGCAAACAGGTCTCCCTGCACAGTTGTCGCTGGTCGTCCCGGTAACTTGGCTGTCGCATTCGTTGCGGGGATTGGCTGACCTTGGACCATGTGATCCATGGTCTGGTTAAGCAGCTGGTCAACTAAATTGTTACCCGCGGTTGTCGCATGACCTTTGACCCATTTGAACGACAAGCTCGTAAATTGACTTAACTCGACGTCAATCATTTTCCAAAGTTCACTGTTCGCCAACGGCTGATCACCAGCGCCTCGCCAACCACGTTTTTTCCACCCGGTCAGCCAGCCCTTTTGAATCGCATTCAACACATATTTAGAATCCATAATGACCAAAATCGGTCGTGCAGCTTGTTTCGTTTCAAGCAAATAATTTAACGCTTGCAATAGCGCCATGATTTCCATGCGATTGTTAGTCGCGCCCCATTCGCCAGAAGTCCCAGTGATGGTTTTACCGGCCGCACTCATCTGAAACGCCCAGGCAGAACGATCCGTTGGCTTGACTTGTCCGCCTTGAACATTACCAGTGTTGCGGTTGCCACCATCCGTATAAACGATAATATCAGCCGTCACCGCTGAGGCTTCTGGTTTCGTGGTTTTTGGCTGTTTCCTCTGAACCGGCCTAGTCGCCGCGGTTGAACCTGCTAAAAAAGCTTCCGCTGCTTCACGATTGGGAAAACTTTTATACTGTGCCCCTGAGTAATGATCAATTTGAGCCTGACAATCTGCCCAACTGCGATAGATACCAGGTTTGCGTCCCACCCGGACTGCATAAAATTTGATTTTTGCCATGTCACTCTCACCTTTCGGCCAAAAAAGCATTTAGATGGTTCCCATCTAAATGCTTTTCCAGATAATTACTTAGTTTTTAAGTCAGTATAAATCTTTTCATATTTTTGAATGTCACCGGCACCCATAAAGACTGCCACGGCGTCATGATATGCTGTCAATGCAGACATGTCATCAGTCGTAATGATTTCACCGCCATTAGAGAGCTTGTCAGCTAAATCTTGAGAGGAGACATCGCCACTCTTTTCACGTGCAGAACTGAAAATATTCGTTAAGAAGACGTGGTCTGCCTGACTTAAACTAGTGGCAAAACCGTTCATCAAGGCCTTCGTACGTGAATACGTGTGTGGTTGGAACACCGCTAAAATTTCCTTGTCAGGATACTTTTGCCGTGCAGCGTCTAAAGTTGCTTTGATTTCTGATGGATGATGCGCATAGTCATCAATCATGACCATATCACCAACTTTAGATTCAGAGAAGCGACGTTTAACCCCGCTGAAATCTAATAACTCACGGCGAATTTCATCCAAGTCAACTTTTTCAAAGTATGACACTGCGATGACCGCCGTGCTATTCAAAACGTTGTGTTCACCAAACAATGGGATTTCAAAGTTACCCAATGACTCGTCATGATATTTCACTTCAAAAGAAGAGCCTTTAGTCGTCCGTTTGATATTAACCGCTTGGAAATCGTCGCGATCTTTCGTCCCGTAGTAATAAATCGGCGTTTGAATATCTAAGTGACGCAAACTTTCGTCGTCGCCCCAGGCAAAAATGCCCTTCTTAACTTGACTCCCAAATTGTTCAAAAGCCGTCTTCACATCAGCCAAGTCTTTGTAATAATCAGGATGGTCAAAGTCGACATTGGTCATAATGGCATAGTCAGGGTGATAAGCCACAAAGTGCCGACGGTATTCATCCGCTTCAAATACAAAGAAACGGGCGTCAGGTGTGCCTTTACCGGTCCCATCACCAATTAAGTAACTGGTTGGTGCGATGTTACTTAAAACGTGGGCCAATAAGCCAGTAGTTGACGTTTTCCCATGTGTACCGGCCACACCGATACTCGTATAACCGGACATCAATTTACCTAAAAATTCATGGTAACGATAGACTGGTAGTCCCATTTCACGCGCTTTTTTGATTTCAGGATGTTCGTCGGTAAAGGAATTCCCGGCAATCACCGTTAGGCCCTCATGAATATTGTCCGTTGAAAATGGCAACATCTTGATTCCAGCTGCGGCCAGACCCTTTTGTGTAAACGTATATTGTTCGATATCAGAGCCTTCAACTTGGAAACCTTTATCGTGTAAAATCAAAGCCAATGAGCTCATGCCTGAGCCCTTAATCCCAACAAAATAATAAACTGTCTCTTTATCCATTGTCCTAATAATCTCCCATGTTTATGATTCATCAATTAAGTGGTGAACCGTTAATTTTTAGTTATGAATTAGCTTGTAATTTAGTTAAATCTTCTGCCGTAAAATAAACATCGCGTGGCTTTGATCCCTTCGCCGGTGAAACATAGTTGCGTTGTTCTAAATCGTCGATCAGATTGGCTGCCCGGTTATAACCCACCGAGAAAGTCCGTTGCAGCTTCGAGGTTGAAACAGTGTCTTCATCTGCTAAATAGGCTAAGACCTCCGGCATCAACTCATCTTGATTGCGCGCCGCTTCTTCATGCTTCACTAAACGATCCGGTTGAAACTCATAATGTGGCGCGGCTTGATCACGAACAAACTGAGCAATCGCATCAATTTCACTCTCAACATAAGTCCCTTGTAGTCGAATCGGCGTACTCTGGCCGTTACCAAGATATAACATATCCCCACGACCGAGCAATCGTTCGGCGCCACTCGTATCCAGAATGGTGCGTGAATCAATTTGACTCGCAACCATGAACGCAATTCGAGTCGGGATGTTATTTTTGATGAGTCCGGTGACCACGTCGACACTTGGTCGTTGCGTGGCAACTAACAAATGAATCCCAGCCGCGCGCGCCTTTTGCGTAATTCGGGCAATGTAATCCTGAACTTCACTGGAAGCCACCATCATCAAATCAGCCAACTCGTCGATCACAATGACGATATACGGCATTTTCAGCCCATCTTCATGATGTTCGACTGCCATCGCATTAAATTGCTCAATGTTACGGGCACCACCAGCCGCTAATTTTTCATAGCGATTATCCATCTCGTCCACGACCCACTTCAATGCAGCCGAAGCGGCCTTAGGTTCAGAGATCACGGGTGCCAATAAGTGTGGCACTTTATCGTATGGTGCTAGTTCCACCGCTTTTGGATCAATCAACAACAACTTCACTTCTTGTGGATTCGCTTTGTATAACAGTGAAACCAAGATACTGTTGATGAACACCGATTTACCAGAACCAGTTGCCCCAGCAATCAGACCATGTGGCATCTTCCGCAAATCAGTCACTTGCGGTTGACCAAATAAATCGACCCCTAGCGCAACGGTTAGTGGCGACTGACTATCTTTGAACTTTTGCGAATTCAAGACTTCTGACAACATGACTGGTCGTGAGGTCTTATTTGGAATTTCAATCCCGACCGTATTACGGCCAGGAATTGGGGCTTCAATTCGAATATCTTTAGCGGCTAAGGCCAACTTCAAATCATCGTTTAAATTCGTGATTTTGCTGACCTTAACCCCACGTTCGAGCTTCACTTGAAATTGCGTCACTGTCGGACCAACTGTCCAATCAACAACGTTTGCGTTGACACCAAAAGCATCCAGCGACTCGTCTAACGCGCTGGCCTTACTTTCAATCCAGTCATCCATCTCAGACTCATCAGGAATTACTGGCGCTTTTAACAAGTCCAGCGGTGGCAAATGATACTCAGCCAATGCTTTATCCGCTAGCACTGGGGCTGCAGATGTTCCCGAATGAACAGCCGAAGTTGGTTCAGCCTCGGTAGGTTGATCACTAGCTGGCGCTGACTGCGCGGTAGTCGATTGGACTGATGCCAAACTGGTCGTTGCGGTACTGGTTGGTTGCGGTGTCGCTTCAGAACGTGGCCGAACCCCAACGGGCTGATAAAGTTCATCGTCATCATCAGTACGCGACTCATCCGCCGCTGCGTGTGAAGATGGCTCGTCACCGGCACTATTAACTTCCGCTTCATCTGAGGCTTTTTCTTTGAATAGCGCCAACTCTGCTTGTGCATTGTGTTCCTCAGTCATAATTGCATCTAATGAGAGCCCAAGACCATGACTTGGTTTCAGGGCCGACTCGGGAGTCTCATCCGCAGCCGTAGACTCTGGTGTGGCTGTAAGACTTGCTAACTCAACAGCTGCCGACTGTGCGGCATCAGATTCCGCTTGGCTTGTGACTGATTGACTAGTCGGGGCAACCACGGTTGTAGCGCTCGATTCAGTCGCGTCAGTGTCACTTGACGCTGCGGCTTCCGACGGCTGTTCTTCAGCAACACTAGTTGGTTCAAAAACTACAGTTGGCGCTGAGGCCACCACGACTTCTGGTTCAACCCGCGTCGGTACTGACGGCTGAAAGACCACGGTTGCTGTCATGCTAACTGGCACTGCAACCGCAGCAATTTCAGCCGTTTCAGAATCAGCAGCTTCATTGCCGTCAGCCGTTGTAAATAAGAAGTACGAGTCAATTGGCTTATACAAGCTGGTTTCAACTTCTAAGTAATCCGTTTCATCGGATTGCATAGCCACCCCTACCGCAGCCTTAGATCGCGTCAGTTGAGCTGGAATGTGGGTCGGATGAAAGTCGCCATGGGTGACGCCATTAAAAGGTTCTGCTGACGTTGCTGCCGCACTCGCCACTTGCCGTTTTGGAGACACAGCTGAATAAGCCGCCGCAGCTGAGCGCGGTGCTGATGACGCTGCCGCCGATGCCGGTTGTGACTGTGCAGGAGCTACCTGGCTGGTCGCGGCGGATGTCGGTTCTTTAGTGATGTAATCTCGATATTTCCGGTAAAACGCCGGCCCATCATAATGGTTCATTTTCAATCATCCTATTTTTAGTGTGCACTAGCTTAATCAGTAAATAATCCTTGTGCCCGGTCGAAATCAAACGCATCGCCAACCTTTTGAAAATCAGCAGGTAAAATTAGTGCCCCGGGACGTTGTGGTGCCTGTGGTAAGTGTAATTCGCGACCAGAAACGATCATGCCATCACTTTCAACGCCACGTAGTTCGCCTGGCCAGATAATCAGACCATCTGGCATCATGGCACCAACTTTGGCGACAACTACCAAAATGTCTGCTTGCATGTTAGGTGAACCACTGACGATTTGTAACGTTTCGCCCTCCCCTACTTTAGTCTTAGTCACTAATAAATGATCCGACTTGGGATGTGGGTCGGCACTTTCAACATAACCAACAACAAACTTGTCGGCAATATCTAAAACTAAATCCGGTTCAAAATTTGTGGCCGTTAATAATTTATTTAATTGGTCGACTTGGTCAGCAGTTAAGTGGACCTGACCATTAACATCTAATTTTCCAAGGGTCTTCGAAACTTCAAAAAAGTTGTAACCGAGCGTTTCACCGGTTGCCGTGTCACTAATTCGCGTGACATTTTGATGTGTTTCTATTTTCTGGTCAGCAGTGTCTGGTCGTAAAATAGCGATCAATGTATCGCCTAATTCGGTTGGATTATAACTTGTAATTAACATTTGAAACCCCTTTACTCTCATTCTAAGCGTTCAATTAAACATTATAGCCTATTTCTGATGATTCTTACTGATTAATTATGACTTTTATTGTTTTCTTTTGACACACAATAATAGGATACCACAACTGGTCTAATCGTTGATTTATCAAGGTTATAAAATTTATTGTCCCAACTAATACAGAAATCGGTTGTAACATCACTCGCTCCTGATAATTGAAATGTAACTAAGCTCACAGTTTCCCAAAAAACGGGTCGATATTAATCACTCGTTGCACTTAGTTTGAACCAAGAAAAAAATGCAACAAATGCTAGACCTCTCTAAAGTTATCGCAAAATCAATTTGAAGCCCAATCGTGAAATCACCAAAACTGTTCATCCATATTGTGACCGCTTGTTAAAAGAATTTCGCTTTTGATGTAATTGTTTAAGAAGTCATTTATTTTGGCGAACTAGTAATGAAAAAAGGATGGGCCATCGGAATTGTCTTATTAGCATCACTGACACTTGTCGCTAAAAAGAAAAAAGCCGCCGCCCTATCTCAAAATAAGGCGATGGCAAAATCTAATCGCATGGCTAGGTGAAATCAAAGAACAAGACAAGTTCATTCAATAGCGCAACTCCTGCTCCCCGCCTGAGTTTGTAATGCCAATAAAATTACACTAAGGAAAGGATGTAAGCAAATGGAAAATTTATCAAATCGTTTGGTGAAGAAAAGTATCGAAGCATTTGTCATGGGAATTGAAATTTATAACAAACCAACTATTCGCTATCGAATTGAAGGTTTTTCATTTTTTGCAATTAATGCTTGGGAACTGATGCTAAAGGCAGAATTATTAAATCGAGGTAAAAATATCTATTACAAAGACGACCCGGATAGAACGCTTAGTATATCTAATGTCATCGCAAAAATATATACGGATAAAAACACCCGAATTCGTTTGAACCTGGAAAAGATTATTGATCTTAGAAATATCAGCACACATTATATTACCGAGGACTATGAAGTTAAGTATGCACCGTTATTTCAAGCATGTGTTTTAAATTTTGTAACCGAAATTAATAAATTTCATTCAGTCGACATGACCGACTATATTCCACAAAATTTCTTAACAGTTTCAGCCAGTTATGAGCCACTATCTAACGAACAAATTCAATTAAAGTACCCACCAGAAATCGCCGAAAAGTTTATCGCAAAAGCAAATGAAATTGACGTGCTCAGTCAAGAATATGCTTCCGATCGTTTCGCTATAACTATCAAACAAAATCTATATATTACTAAGAAAAAAGATGACGCGGACTTTACAGTCAGAATAGATCGTTCCTCGGATAATGGGGTTGCCTTTATTAAAGACTTGAAAGACCCCTCCGATACCCATAAATATTCATATAATAACGTAATCAAAGCGGTTCAAAACCGTCTGGCAAAAAAGAAGTTAAAATTAGATTATTCATCCGGATTCAATCAGTATGTATTAAACTTAGTCATTGATTTTTATAATATCAAACAGAATACCAAGTATGCTTATCAGCACGTTATTGGCAAGCAGCATAGCTATACTTACTCTCAACAATTTGTCGAATTTATCGTCAGACAGATTGAAAAGAATCCTGTAATATTCGTTAAAAGTTTAAAATCGAAGAAATAAAAAAAGATAACCCCAGGCACATAGGACTGCTCAGTACCAAAGTACCTACCCCATTTTGGGACCCAGTGTTATTCCTTCTCAAGTTATCTTAACGTTATTTTAACGTACAACAGTCCATACGGTCAATCATATTTGCTCAGTAGTTAAAAAGCATTCAGACCCGCCAGAGTTTGAAATGTGTCTGCACATACATCGGGTTAACTGCACCCTTTTATAAATATAATAATGCCGCAATAAGGCACTGCCGGTGAGTTCTTGCTCAAATTGACGCTGCCGTACAATTTTCTAAGGAACCAGTATTTATAAAACTTGCTAAAACAAATACAATAATATTTTCTTTTATGATTCAAAATGACATCTTGTACGCTTTTCGATTCAATTACGATAATTTAGTGGGCAACCGGCATGAAAAGCAGCAGGACTATCAGACAGAATTGGCGGCACCATAAAGCCGAGCAGGCATTGAACCGGGTGACGCCCTTTACGACATACGCACGCTATCAAAAGGAATAATCGCGAACTTGCCGAAAAAATTGCCGAACTTTAATCAGCTGTGGGATTTTCTGTGGGAACTTTTTCCAAGCCCCACCTTCAAGTCAGATAACTAAATGTTTTAAAAGAACGTTATGACTTTTATTTGTTTTATCGTCAATCATTGGTATACTAACTTTGAACAAAAAAATCCCACGTTGAGTTGGTCGAAAGGAGCACGCAACATGAATAAACAATTACAGTACGGCGGCTTATTAGCTGTTGGGATGGCCGGTCTCGCTGGTGGATTTTCCGTTGGCGGGCTATTGAAGCGTTTGCGCCGACCAACACCCAATCAGATCTTAAACCAAGTCAAACGCGCATTCTTAAAGGAAGCGCCCATTGAAGGCTCTTGGATTGAAATGAAAAAAGCTCCATTACAGAAGTTCGCTTTACGAACTGATGTCTATTATGGCGGCATTACACGTTACGAAGATGGTCAACTCGTTCAATACGAATTTTTGGCTGATGCGAATACGGGTAGTATTTTAGATATTTATCGACTTTAAAAAAAATTGTTCACACCAGAAAAATGGCGTGAACAATTTTTTTATCCTTTTACCAAGCATAAGCTTCTGGTGCAGCACCGCCTGGGCCTGGAAAAATCTCATCCAATTTGGCAAGCGTGGCCGGTGATAATTCCAGCTCAACCGCATGGACGGCCTCGTCTAATTGTTGGACACTACTTGGCCCTACGATTGGCGCAGTAATCGCGGGATTATGCAGCACCCATGCCAAAGCCACCGTTGATGGTGATTCACCAATTGATTGACACAAGGCCTCATACGCTTCAATTTGTTGGCGTTGCGCATTCGATAGCTTGGCCGCTTTTTGTGCCCGGCGGCCCGTTTTGACTGTCAGCGCATCTTCTGCCAACAAGCCACTCGCCAACGGACTCCAGACAAGCACACCCATGTTTAAATCTCGCGCAGTTGGCAACAATTCCAACTCAGGCAACCGCTGTGTCAGATTATACAGATGTTGCTCACTGACCAAGCCTAAGAAATGCCGTTTTTCGGCTGCTGCCGCCGCGAATGCTAAATGGCGCGCACCAAAATTACTTGAACCGGCATAATAAACCTTGCCTTGCGCCATAACCGTTTCGTAGGCTTGAAAAAGTTCATCCCAATTAGCCGTATGATCAATGTGATGCATTTGATATAACTCAACGTGATCAGTTTGAAGCCGAGCAAGTGACGCATCCAAACTACGATACAATTTATACGCTGACACGCCCGCGGCATCATTAGGACCATCGACCGCGTTAGCCATTTCATTATAAAATTTAGTCGCCAAAACGACCTTTTCACGCCGCTGATTACCTTGCACAAACCAGCGACCAATAATTTCTTCGGTCAACCCATGATGACTGCCGCCGTATTGATTGGCTGTATCAAAAAAGTTGATGCCAAGTTCCAATGCACGATCCATGATCGCATCCGACGTTGCTTCATCGATTCGCGTCCCAAAATTCATTGTCCCTAAAACCAAGCGGCTCACGCGCATCCCAGTTTTGCCTAATTGTGTATATTTCATTTAATCGACCCCTTCTGACATTTGAAACTAACGTTATCACAAGTTCACTGAAAGCGCTGTCTTTCAGTTTAAAAAGCCGATTTTTACGATATTTTTAGCTTTGTTTGAGTGATTTCAAAGAAATAGACCTTTCAACGTCATCAAACTAACGTTAAAAAGCCTACTTTGGTCGCTTAGTCTTTTACTGGTGCAACTGGAAAAGTCGCAATGATCTTATAAATTGGGCCAAATTGACTAAATTTTTGTTCATATTCGGTTTCAACATTTTCTTCCGGTGTGACTACCGCATGTAAATCCAGCCAAACTTGTTCAAATTGCATACCAAAATTATTCATGCTCGTGAGTGAAAATTCAAACAGTCCCCGGTTATCGGTCTTGAATTCAATTTGACCGTTTGGCTTGACAACTTCGGCATAGCTGGCCAAGAAAGTTTTATACGTTAAGCGCCGTTTAGCGTGCCGGCTCTTAGGCCACGGGTCCGAAAAGTTTAAGTAAAGCCGATCAATTTCATTCGGTTCAAAAAAGGCAGTCACTGCCTGACCATCGGCATGCGCCAATTGTAAATTAGGCAATGGCTCATCAACTAACTTCTTTAAAATCACGGCAATCACCGAAGTTTGAATCTCAATGGCGATATAATTGATTTCTGGGTGGCGTTTAGCCATTTCAATGATGAATTGGCCCTTCCCACTCCCAACTTCAATCTGCAACGGCTGAACGGCCTTAAAACGGCTCTGCCATTTGCCACGAAAATCGGTTGGCGTCTCTGTAATCAATTCTGGATGAGCGTCAATTAATTTGGGCGCCCAAGGCTTATTTCGTACACGCATAGTTTAAATAACTCCTCTAAATTTCTTCATCTCAATAAAATAGCTGCGAATTCCGCTCGGGACTCGCAGCTACCAGTCTTAATTTCTAATTAACACAATTGATACTGAGACAATTCCTCTAAGAAAATAATCTCATGATTCATTTTATGATATTGATTGCGATAATAATTATCTTTGATATTCAATAATAAATTGATCTTCGCATACCAAATGACGCGCTTTTGCAGCGCCGCGGTCATGGTCTCACCATACTCGGTAAACCAAGCCTGCCAAGCATCCAGCGGTACATACTCACAAAGTAACATGCTAATATCAGACGCGGGGTCAGCAAAGCGCGCTGAATCCCAATCCACCAAGTAAAGCTGGCGATGGTCGGATAATAACCAATTCTTGTGATTTAAGTCACCGTGACACACACGGTAATCCGCCACTGGCAAGGTCGGTAATGACCCCTTTAAGCCTTCTAAAACATCCGCCATCAGTGGATGGTGCCGCAAGTCATCTGGTAATTCACTCAAATACTGCCGAATAAAGTCATGTGGTCGCACTACTTGACCGCCGACCTTAGTTAACATTCGATGAAGCAACTTGGAATTGTGCACACGTGCCAATAAATGCGCCACTTCAGGCAGCCGCATTTGTTGCTTCATTAAAGTTTGACCATTGAGCCATTCTTGAGCGGTTAAAGTATCGCCACTCGAGATTCGTTTTGTCCAGATTAACCGCGGGGTAATTTCTTCCATCGAAAGCGCCGCTAGAAACGGTGACGCGTTTCGTTTCAAAAACAATCGTTGTTGATTCTTTTTGCCCATGAAGGCCTTATCGGTATTGCCATAAATCGGATAGACATCCCAGCCGTCATCAAGTTCGAAATCCATCAACCCCACTCCTCTCAAAAAATAATTGTTTAACTGGCTTCACTTTAATTCACTTAACAATCACATTCTAAAGACCAAACTCGGTCACGTCAAGTCCTTTTTAAGTCTTGTGCCAACAACGTTTTATGCTAATCTCAGCTTGGCATACCAAGCAACTAAGAGATAGATTTCAATCACGTTTGCAAGCACTAAAATGCCAACTTGAACTAACGATGCGTTGCTTAGCCAAAAGGCAATTAAGAACACCACACCGGTCAAACTTAAAATGATGGTCAATAACCGTTGAAAGTTTCTAAACCGTTGTTTTAAGTCGATCGGATAAATGTGCGTAAACACAATATTATCGTATCGTTTATAAAACGGCAACAATTGGAACCCAATTAAATAGATGAAAATAACGTCTAAGGCGATTGCTAACCAACCATGGCCGATAAAATATAACAATATCGCCCCAATAATCGTTAGCCGCGTCACTAAGCCACTAAATTCGGTGCCACGAACCATGCCGCGCGCGAATAAATAATTAAATGCATGTTGTTGATCTCTCGGAACCCAGTGAAAGGCCCAGTCCAGGTAACGGCGCCGTTTAACGGTTCCTTGAACCATTGGCACATCCGTAAATAGATTGAAGAAGCGGTAAATGCCAAGCATCCGATTCGCTTCGAGCTGAATGTCATCACGCCATGCAATCACCGTTGTCGGCCAAACCCGCGCATGCCACAGCCGTTGTCCGGCCACTAATGCTAGCGCAAGCACCAACCCTAGCCATGGGGAAACCCTTAAACTCAGGGCTAAAATAAATAGCGCTCCCCCCCAGTTTCCCAGTTGTGACCAGCGTTGTTGTGAGTGAGTCAACCGATACAAACGGGTCACGTAACCGGTTAACTGGCTGTCTTTTAATGCCAGTTGTGTGAGCAACAACGCCAGTAAGCTTAACCCCGACAACCGATCAACCAACATGAGAACCGGGACAGTTAAGCCTACTAGCACGACTTGTACCGCCTGTGCTAACCACCAGCTGTAACGCCAAGCCTTCACTAAGTAGCCATGCAAATCATATTCACGTGGCAATAAGAACACCACGTCGGCCGGTTCAAGCAAAGTTGCGACTCGGCCAATACCTAAGCCGAGCCATAAAATTAGGCCGACAATCACCACAATCCAACTGTCTCGCGGTGTCACCGTCTTTAACCAACTTGAATATGCTAAACCCAAGCCACCCACGAAAAACATCAATGCGATCACAAAATGATCATTGAAAACGAGTCGCAAGTAGCGCAACATTTGGCGCAAATGCCGTGACAACCGCTTTTGATACAGTTCATTCATCGCGGGTCACTCCAGTCAAGCTAAGATAAATATCATTCAAGGACTCCCCAGCATCTGGATAGTTGGCCTTGATTTCGTCAAAGGTCCCCTGTGTCTGAATCTCACCTGAATGTAATAAGACAAACCGATCACAAAACTTTTCCGCCGTATCCAACACGTGGGTCGACATCAAAACTGACGCGCCAGCTTGTTTCACTTCACCAATCAACTGTAATAAGTCGTGAACCGCTAACGGATCAAGTCCTAAAAAGGGTTCATCAATGATATATAACTTTGCGTTAGTGATAAACGCACAGACAATCATGACTTTCTGTTTCATCCCTTTAGAAAAATTAGCTGGAAACCAGTCTAATTTATTATCTAAACGAAAAAGTGTCAATAAGTGATGTGCCCGCTCCCAAGCCTGCTTCTGATCCAAGCCATAAGCCAGCATCGTCATTTCTAAATGTTCTTTTAAAGTTAATTCTTCATATAATACCGGTGTTTCTGGAATATAGGCTAACTGTTGCTTATACGTTTGCGCATCAGTCGCCAGCGTCACGCCATTTAACGTGATGGTGCCTTTCATCGGCGTCAACAACCCAATGATATGATTAATTGTGGTTGATTTTCCGGCACCGTTCAAGCCAATCAACCCAACCAGCTCACCCGGTGCCACTTCAAAACTAATATCTTTCAAAACGGGAATTTGAGAATACCCACCAACTAAATGGCTGACCGTTAATGCCATTAATCTAACCTCTTTCTGTATGGATTAAGTGAAATCTATTATAGCATAGCCCTCTGGTGTCGTAGCTTAAATTAAAGCGCCCTCATTTTCAAATTGGTTAGTGTATAATAGAACTAAATTTTAGAAAAGAAGGTTATCCTATGGCAGCTTTTGAACCAATACTCGATGACGATTGTATTTTCTGCAAAATTATTAAGGGTGACATCCCAAGTTACACGATTTATGAAGATGATATGGTCAAAGCCTTTCTGGACATCTCACAAGGCACGCCTGGACACACGTTAGTCATCCCCAAGACTCACGTGCCAGACTTATTTGCTTATGATAGTGATCTTGCCAGCGCGGTCTTTGCACGAATTCCAAAAATCGCCCGGGCAATCAAAGCTTCTGATGACAAAATCATCGGCATGAACGTGGTCAATAATAATGGTGCGGTCGCCTATCAATCCGTTTTCCACTCCCATTTTCATTTAATTCCACGCTACAGCGACAAAGATGATTTCCGCATGATTTTTAAAGATAACACGAAGAAATATGACGAGACCGATTACACTCGGCTTCAAAATGCCATCAAGGCACAACTTAACGATTAGGAGCGTGTTCATATGGCAAAATTTTTCCGGCGTAGCATGGCTGGCCTCGGCCTAAGCTTGGCTGCGTACATGTTGATCAACCGTAAAACCCCTAAGGACGTTTACACGGACGTGAAAGATTATGTTCAAGACGTTCTGGATGCCGCCGATCATTTACAATCAGCGCGCGAGGACTTCACGGATGCCTCATCGGATTTAGGCGTTCAAATGGCTCATGCTGGTGAAGTATTGACTGATATTTCCACTGAAGTTGATAAGTTTCAGTTTAAATTAGAACCACATTTGGCCATTATGCAAAAACATGCCGATCATCTACAAAAAACCTTGGATGACCTCGCACCTAAAGACTAACGGACAATCGTTGCGCTGTGAACTGGCGCAACGATTTTTTGTTTGCTAACTTTACATTCCGCTTTCATTAACATTGACCGAGTACTATGGTAGATTTTATGAAGACCGTGTGAATTGTCTGAAAATTTTGTAAAGATTTCCATCACCCTGCAGAAGCTAACGGAGTTATGGTATAGTAGTCTGGTAAGTCTGCTAGAGCAGAACTATTTCAAGAATGGGATGTGTTATAGGAATGAAAAAATGGCTTATTGCGCTCGCCGGCGTGTTAATGGTATTCACCTTGGCTGGTTGTGGCAGCAAGACAGTTGCGTCGACTTCTGGTGGTAAGGTCACCGAAAGCGAATATTACAGTAGTATGAAAGGCACTTCATCTGGTAAGCAAGTCTTACAACAAATGATTTTAAACAAAGTGCTTGAAAAAGACTACGGTAAGAAAGTTTCAGATAAGGCAGTAACTAAGCAATACAATACTTACAAATCCCAATATGGGACTTCATTCTCAACCGTCTTATCACAAAACGGTTTGACGACCAAAACCTTTAAGGAACAAATTCGTTCAAACTTGTTATTAAAGGAAGCCGTTAAAGACAAGGCTAAGATCACCAATGCTGCTTTGAAGAAGCAATGGAAGTCTTACGAACCTAAAGTTACCGTTCAACACATCTTAGTTGCTAAGAGCGATACTGCTGATACGGTCTTAAGCGAATTGAAGAAGGATTCTAGCGAAGCCAACTTCACTAAATTAGCTAAGAAGTATTCAACTGATTCCAACACTAAGAATAGTGGCGGTAAGTTATCAGCCTTTGATAACACTAACACCAGCTACTCATCTAAGTTCTTGACCGCTGCCTTCAAGCTAAAGAATGGTGAATACACCACTTCTGCAGTTAAGACAACTGATGGTTACGAAATCATTCGCATGATCAAGAACCCTGGTAAGGGTAAGATGTCAGATCATACCGCTGACTTGAAGAAACAAATCTTAGACAATGACATGAGTGATTCAACTGTCTTGCATAACGTTGTTTCTAAAGTCTTGAAGAGTGGGAATGTTTCAATCAAGGATAAGGACTTGAAGGATATCTTATCTTCATACCTTTCAACCTCATCATCTTCATCAAGTTCTAACTAAAACCGTACGACTTAAAAAGCAACTGTCATCAATTGGCGGTTGCTTTTTTGCTTGTCAATTATAATCTATAAGGTTGCACGACAAAAAAAGTCATCAAAACCCCAAATCGGTTTTGATGACTTTTTTGTCGTGTTTATCATTAATCTTGTGGCAACTCACCCTTGGTCTCATCATGAGTTGGCCGATAAAAGTTACGGCCGTCCATTGCAAAGATGCGCTCTGTAAAGCTTCCAGGTTCCGCGTGACCAATTGACGTTTGCATCATTTGAATCGAGGCGTCCAATTCATCTAATTCGTGTAAAACTTCGGCTTCCATCACGTGTGGCCGTACTGGCGAACCATACTCCAATAAGCCGTGATGAGCTAAGATCATGTGCCGCAAAATTAAGACCGATTCGGCCTGATCGTCAATCTTTAATTGTTGACAGGCTTTGACAATCTGCTCATCAATCAAGACGATATGTCCAACCAAATTGCCGGCTAAGGTATAAGTGGTTGATACTGGTCCCGACATTTCAATCGTCTTCCCCATATCATGCAAAATCGCGCCGGCATATAAAAGCGACCGATTAATATGCGGATATTCGTTGGCCACCGACTTTGCCAACCGTAAAATTGACAAGGTGTGAAAGGCCAGCCCGCCAGCAAACGCATGATGATTTTTTTTAGCAGCCGGATAGCTGAAGAAAGCGTCATGGAACTGGGCCAATAAATGACGTACGATCCGATTCCAATTAGGCTCAGTAATCTCAAAGACATATTGATTGAGTTCCTCGGCCATCGCCGCAGTATTAAGCGGTGCATGTTCCACAAATTGTTGGACATCCTGTGGTTCACCGGGCTGCGTCAATCGCATTTGTTGTATTTTAATTTGGGGATTGCCTTGATAAATTTCACGCTTCCCCTTTAAATGAATGATTCGGCCAGCTTGAAAGTGTTCAACGTCTTGATCGTCGGCATCCCAAAACTTACCAGAAATCTCTCCGGAAGTATCTTGAAAATTAATTGCTAAAAATTTTTTGCCATTCTTAGCCACACGCACTTCAGAATCTTTTAATAAGAAGAAACCATCAACCGTTTCATCAAGTTGATAATCAAATAATTTTTTTGCCATCAGCCGTTCCTCCTGTTTAGGTCAATTGCTGCACCGCATCCGCGGGTAACTGGGTCAGTGCGGCGGTCTCATTCGTAAAATAAATCACTTGGTGGTCAGCCGCAACCGTCTTTAATAACTGCCATGCCACTTGTCGACGTTGTTCATCAAAGTTAACAAAACCGTCATCAATCATAATTGGCAACGCTGCTTGGCCCCCAAGGTGTCCAATTAAAGCCAGCCGAATCGCCAAGTAAAGCTGCTCTTTCGTCGCCGTAGATAATTCAGCAATTTCAAAAGTCACTCCGGTTGACGTGTTTAGCACCAGCTCATCCGCAACTAACTTGATTTCATTATACCGCTGTCCAGTCAGTTGCGCGAAATAGGTCGAAGCTTGACTCAAAATTGCCGGTAATTGCTGATTTGTCAGCTGACGTAAGGCCTGATCAATCCAAGTCGCCCCTAGTTGCCGCGTCAGCCATTGCCGTGCCATCACGGTGATCTCAGTTTGTTGATTCGCTTGTTCTTGACGTAAAGCCGTGTAACGGCCATCCTCGGTGAGTCGTTCTAATTGTGTCTGAGCGGTCACTAACGCAGCGGCTTGTTGTGTCAGTTGCGCCTGACTTTCAGTGAGTTGCTGCCGATTACTTGTAATGGCTTCTTGTAGCCCGGTCAAGGACGCATACTGTTGCAATGCCGTTAATTCCGCTGCACTCAATTGGGCCGCTAATTGTGGCAAACTAGCCGCATTGGCCGCAGCAACCTTTTCGGCAGCTATTGCATCTGCCAACGCCTCAGTATCTGCATAACCAGCCGTGGTCGCCAGGGTTTGCAATTGTTCAGTTAACTGGTGATTTTGCGCGGTCAACTGTTGAACTTGGCGCTGTGTGTACGCAAAATCTGCCCCTGAAAGCCGTTCCGTCTGCAGTTTTTGTCGCAATCGTTCAAAGAATTCTGTCACTCGGGTCACGCTCGCACCGAGTTGCTGTTGATCAACCGGTAACCAATCTGCCGCAAATTGATAGTCAGACAGCGCCCGCCAAACTGTCGCTGCTTGCGCGGCCAACTGTTGTTGGGCAGTCGTTAAGGTGGCTTGCGCCTGTTGTAATGCGACTAATCGCGTGAGTTGTTGTTGGGCGCCAGCACGATCTAATGACAGTGAAAACCCCGCTGCCGTCAGTTGTTCCACCCAGTCAGCGTCAACTGTCGGTGAAGCTGTGGTGCCAAGTTGTTCCCAACCAAACCATCCCAGTAAACCTAATCCGGCTAGCATTAGAACCCATCTAAAGGCACCTAATGGCAATATTACGCCAGCAACGAGTCCAAGGCCGCCAGCAATCAAACGCCAATCAACACCCCGAAGTTTCCCTTGAGTCGGTGTTTGACGTTGCGTTCGCGTACTTGATTCAGTGTGCTCAGCTGATTTAAAACGCGCTTGTAGCGCCGCCACTGCTGCCTGTTTATTGGGAGATAAACTCGCGCTTAACTCGGGATGTGCAGCTAACTGATCGTCATAGCTGGCTTGGGCCACTGCGACTTGGGCGGCTAGTGCCTGATAGCGCCCCCAATTTTGCTGAAGCTGCGGTAATTGGGTTTCTAAGTGGTCAAACTGCGCCTGATGAGCCACGTAAAACCCAATGACGCCCTTGGACGCCTCATCGACAGGTTGTTGTGTCAATTGTTGGCGCGCGCTAGTCAATGTTTGTTGTAAGGTCAATTGCTGTTGCGTTAATTCTACGAATTTTGTCCTGATTGTTACTGGAATACTTGCCTGGTTCGCCTGACTAGCTTTTAATTGCCTCAGTTGCTGATAGACAGGCCATTGATTCCGTAAGTTAGCTAGTTGTTGTTGCTGCTCCGTCAAGCGTGCCAAATTTCGCGTCAATTGACTCTTTTCAGCCGCTAGCTGTTCAATTGTTGCCTGTAACTGCTGGTATTCGGGATAATTTTGTTGCGCCGTTTGCACCTGTTGCTTGAGCGTCTGATAACGTTGCAAAGCTTGATTTAACGTTGGTTTACGTCCCCGTGGTTTATATAACTCATCCGCCGTTGACCGCAAATCCAGCGCTGTTGTGCGCCAAGCCGCGCTGCCCACCGTACCAGCTTGTTGTAATTGTAAATTTAAATCTGTCGCACTCAATGTTTTTAACGCCGTCAATTCGGCTTGATTAAACGTGAATAATTGCTTGTAACTGGTTTCATCATATGGTGCTAGCCACTTTGCTAACAAAGCTAGTGGTTGTGGCTGTTTGGTCGTCACATTAACTAATGTGGGGGCCTGATCACCTAGGCGAGTTAAGCGATAAGTTTGCCCAGCAACGATCACTTCCAGTGCCCCACCGTACTGGTCAGCTTGCTTAGGTTCGTAACGTGCGAGTGGTTGCCGGCGAGATGGAAAGCCAAATAACATGCCCAAAATAAACGCCCGCAAGGTTGACTTGCCGGATTCATTGACACCATAAATGACCTGTAATCCCGAACCGAGCTCAAAGTTTGCGTGGTGAAACTTTCCAAAACCCGCGATTTCAATTTTACTAATCTGCATTGGCTGGACCATCCTTTTGCTGCGTCAACTGATACTGATCAGTCAGCAACTTTAGTACTTGTTGCTGCCACTGGGTTGCCGTCATCTCATCCAACAACGCTCGGTTCAAAAAATCTTCATCTAGCAATCGGTCGGCCAGTGTCGCCACTTCCGCCGTGGTGACCACCGTTTGTCCGACCGCCTGCCAAGTCACACTTTCACGCCCAAAGCTCAATGGTTGTTTACTAGGTTCAGTCGCAACTTGAATCGCGACTGGCCACCAGATTTCGCCAGTGGTGGCTTGTTGTAGCTGGCGCAGTAGCGTTCCTTGAGAGAGCGCTAACTGTGCGGCCGGTGTCAGCTCGCAAGTTGCTGGTAACGTGAGCGTCACTAACTGCGTCGGCGCTGTCATGGCAACATTGAGCTGATCCGTTAATTGGGCTAGTAACGTCGCCCGTGATAAGGCACCGACCAATTTTGGCTGCCAATCTTGCCAAATAATTTCCGCTAACGGTTTAAAAACTGGTGTTAGCTTGTGATCCGCGGTACTCGTGACTAGTAAACACCCTTTTTCACCGGTCTCGTTACGTTGACGGCCTTGGGAATTACCTGGATAGGCGATTGGTGGCTGCTGATTCAATAGCTGGCGCTGGTGAATATGTCCCAGCGCCCAATAATCGTAATGTTTACTAAGCAATTCGGTGACACTAAACGGGGCATAATGATCCCCAACGACTCCCGTCTGACCATGCCACATGCCGATTTGATAATCTGCGGTCGGAGACTTGAGTGGAAATTGAGCGCTCAAATCGGTCGTGAGCCAACGCTGACTATAGCTAAATCCCGTAATCGCCACTCGCGTTTGCTGCGCGGTAGTCAACGTGACGGTTTCCACTTGAGAGCAAAACGCGTGCACATTGGCCGGAAAATGCCAGTCGGCCTCATCTGACTGAAAATCATGATTGCCAAATGACAAAATCACTGGAATTTGAGCCTCATTCAGCCGTTCTAACTGCACCATTAAGGCCGCCTGCGCCTGAACACTTTGTTGGGCTTGATCGAATAAATCTCCGACCAATAGCACAAAATCAACCTGTTCATTGAGTGCCAAATCCACTAAACGGGCTAAGCTTGCCAACGGCGCGCGTAATAACCGCTGTTGCAACTCAGCCGGCAAGCCTTGTAGCCCTTGAAACGGTGTATCTAAATGTAGATCCGCAGCATGGATAAATTTCATTTTTTTCTCCTTACGAAAAAAGAGACAATCACGAAAAGTTTCGCCATTGTCTCTCAGGACCTTCATTGAATTAGTCGCGATATAATTCTTGAACTGGTTTCGTGATGATTTGGTTTAAATCATTCATTAACTGATTCAAGTTTCGTTCCTTACCCATCAAGGCTTTAATTTCATCGACATTGCCAACTTTATCTGCTAAATCGTGGGCTTTTTGAACTTCGTCATCCGTCAGTTCTTCGCCATTCATTTGCTTTTGTGACAATTGCATTTGAATCTCTTGGAAGTCTTTAAACAAATCAAAAGCGGACTTGTTCGTCTTCATTGCGTCATAGCTTGCTTTTAATTCTTTGAATTCTTTCGTTTCACGTAATTGTTGTTCTAAAGTATTTGCAGTGTCATAAATATTTACGGCCATGGTTAAGTTCCTCCTCAAGTATGTGTCCTAATTATTTTAGCATTTTTGAAAGCCCTTGAATAGCACAAGCACTAGTTCCCAATCAATTTTTTAGCTTGTGAGAACCAATTTTTAGCAGTATCTTTAACCGCTTGTCCAACTTTATTCGCGCCATCTTCCACACCGTTCCAAACTGAAGAACCGCTGCCAGATGAACTGTTATCCGAACCTTGTTGGGCCAGCGTCGACGCATCTTGTGTATCGAAACTCGTGCCCTTAGTATTGGGCAGAATGTTACCCATTTCATGCTTGAAGAGTGCCGAGAGTTGATTTTCCGACAAACTCTTCAAGTAATGCGTGCTGTTCGTATTATCAAACCCAATCCAAGTCGTAACAACCACATCCGGCGTGTACGCAATCATCCACTGGTCTTTCGTCCCTGAACCAGTTGAATAATCCGCCTGAGTACTCCCAGTCTTCCCAGCAATCGTATAACCGTATGGCTTAGCAGCGGCCCCAGTCCCACTATTGTAAACACCCAACATCATGCTGGTCATCTCTTTAGCAACGCTCGCCGACATGATTCGCTTGGATTTCGTAGCGGTATTATCTACAATCGTCTTACCACTGGCATCCACAATTTTAGTAATAAAATGAGAGGTTGTCTTATTCCCACCATTGGCAAACGCCGTATAGGCACTCGTCATTTCTTCGGGTGATACCCCAGTCGTCAGGCCACCTAAGGCCAAGGCCAAATTGTCATCTTTTTTACCAACCGTCAGGCCAAATTTTTTAACCGACTTGTAGCCTTTGTTTACGCCAATTTTATTCAACAACCAAACGGCTGGAATATTAATACTTTGCGCCAGCGCCGTGTACATTGGCACTTCAGTTGAATAAACCGCATTGTAATTCTTCGGCGCATACTTGTTTCCGCCAAAGGTCTGTTCCTTGTTCGAGAGTTGCGAGTCATAAGTATAACCACTCTCTAACGCTGGTGTATAAACTGCTAACGGCTTAATTGTCGAACCTGGTTGGCGTGAAATTTGAGTGGCGCGGTTAATGCCACGGAAGACATGCGTCCCACGCCCCCCAACCACGGCCAAGACGCCACCAGTTGTCGGATCAACCGCAATGGAAGCCCCCTGAACCTTAGTGCCATCATCAGCATCTGCCGGGAATAAACTGCTATTCTTGAAAGAATTTTGCATTTGTGTTTGATCATCCTGATTTAAGGATGTATAAATCTTATAACCACGGTTCATAATTTCTGATTCGGTCAAGCCATATTTTTTAATTGCTTCACTAATGACCGCATCAAAGTAATAAGGATAATTATAGCCACTATCATAATGATAATTATCTGACAATGTCATGGCTTTCTTCGAGTATAAATTATACTCACTTTGACTTAACTTCTTATTATTGACCATATTATTCAGAACAATATTTCGGCGCTTGGTCGAAGCGGCTGGATGGTTAATCGGATCGTAGCCACTTGGTGAGCTCAACATCCCGGCGATCGTTGCGGCTTGATCAACGCTCAATTCAGAGGCATGCACCCCAAAATAACGTTCGGCCGCATCTTCGGCCCCCCAGACACCATGGCCGAAGTACGCATTATTCAAATACATGGCGAGGATTTGGGACTTGCTGTAAACATTTTCAACTTCAATTGATAAGAAGATTTCTCGTAACTTACGGGTGAAGGTTTGTTGTTGCGTTAAATAAGCATTCTTGACTAACTGCTGTGTCAAGGTACTCCCGCCACCACTAATATAATTGCGACGCAGCACTTTATTCATAATAAATAACAACCCAGCACGGCCGATACCTTTGACTGAAAACCCATGCTCACTATAAAAATTACGATCTTCAGTCGAAATCACCGCATTTTGTAAATTCGTCGAAATTGAACTCAGATGGACATAGGTTCCTTTTTGTGAATACAGCGAACCCGCTTTTTTATTATCTTTATCATAAATCTCAGTCGTTTTCTCTAATTCAGCCTGTAAGTTACTGACCTTCGCCGTTTTAGCCTCAAACGTCAAATAAGCACTAACCACTAAGATCAAACTCAAGACGGCGATGATTAACCATCTCGTCAGTTGTAGTCGATGCCACTGACGGCCAAAAACGGCAGAAAATCGTTGCCAGTAAGGCTTTAACCACTGACCAACGACGCCGAGGCCATCTTTGATTGTGGCCCAAAAACCATTTTTTTGCATAATCTTCCCCTTGTTCAGTAATCAGCACTAACTTCACCAGCTGGCATCGTCGTTCAGCTGTGATTGCCGCTTACCTGTCTTAATCGTTGGATTTATTGTATCATAAATCCGATTAAACCAAGTGACGGAACGAAACCTTGACCAAATCTTCAAAAATAACCGACCAGACTAAAAAAGCCCGAGACTAAATTGTCCCCAGGCTTATTTACGTCGCACACCGCGACGATTGGCATTTAATTCATTTTGCTGTTTCTTAAATTTTTCAAAAGTCGCATCGCGTTGCTTTTGATTTTTACGCTCGGCTTGTTTCTTTGTATACTTCATGAAAAAACACCTCCCACTGTGATTTATTAGATAGGTTCACTATACCGTGAACTTAGGCCGAATGCAAAAAAGACACCCGCAAAGTGTCTTTATAAGCCTATAATTCTTCGTCAGTTTGAACATGCGCCATTAACAACGTATGTAAGGACTTAGCCACTTCCACACTTGGACTCACAATGAAAATTGTATCGTGTCCAGCTAAGGTGCCACTCACTTCTGGCAAGTTTAAATCGTCAATGATTGCTGCTAACAAATTCCCGTTGCTAGGCAATGTGTGAATAATCGTCATAAATTCGACGCGATCAACGCCGGTCACAACATCATGCAGATTTTCAAATAGCCGATCTTGCTCATTTTGATTGCTAGCTTTGAATATCGTATAACGCGCATGCCCGTTGTCATCTGGCGATTTGACAATCTGCATTTCACGGATATCTCGCGAAATCGTGGCCTGCGTCGCGGCAATGCCCTCAGCCTTTAAACGCGCCATTAACTCTTCTTGTGTGGCAATCGGAACCTGGTTGATCAATTGTTCAATTGCCGCTTGCCGATCAGTCTTCTTCATTCGCGAAACCTCCCCTGATAAATTATGAGCCTATTATAGCAAATATTCACTCCGTAAACTACGATTCAACGCAAAAAAGCCGATTTAGTCCGAAGACGTTTGTATAAATCGACTGATAAATTGCATAACTATAAATTTTTAAGCATCATATTGCCGTAAAAAGGCCTTTAATTTTGTTAGGCCACGGACTAAAATTTCCGTCTGGGTGCAATACCCTAAGCGGACATGTCCAGGTAAGTCAAACCGTGAGCCCGGGACGAGTAAGACGCCCGTCTCAGCAAGCAACTGGCGACAAAAGGTTTCGTCATCTACCGGCAGATCAAGTTTCAAACAAGACACCGAAATGCCATGCGGCACAATCAGGCTTGCACGGGGTTCTTGCGTCACCCAATCAGTATAAATTTTAAGATTGCGCTTAACAATTTCACGATTGCGTTGTAGAATTTCTGCACGGTGTTGCAAAATAAGTACCGCCAGTTGATCATTGAACACACCACCACAAATCATCGTATAGTCCCGATATTTTCGAAAGCGCTCAGTCAAAGTGGCCGATTGTGTCGCCGTCCAACCAATCCGCACACCCGGTGCCGAATAGGTTTTTGATAAGCTGTTCACAGCAATCCCTTTTTCATACAGATCTGCAATTGACACAAAGGGCGTACCATCCAACGGCTCATAAACTTCATCCGCTAAGACATACGCACCGACTTCTCGCGCCAGTGCCACGACCTGTTTCAACAGTTCAGCATCCAATAAACTCCCGGTTGGATTAACGGCATTATTCAGCAAAATCATCTTAGTGTCTGGCCGCATCAATTGTCGGAGCTCCGCGATGTCTGGTTGCCACTGTTTGGATTCTTGTATATGCCAATAATCAACCGTCGCCCCAAGTGATTTAGGGATATCATACAACTGCTGATAACTAGGATACAACGCAATGACATGGTCGCCGGGATTAACCAAACTGTAGATCGCCAGATGATTGGCCCCAGTTGCCCCATTGGTTTGCAAGACATTGGCTGCCGGCACATGCTCGTACAAGCCACTGACCAAGGTTTTAAACTTTGGTGATCCTTCAATCCAGCCGTAATCTAAACGTGATTGCATTAACTGTTGATAAAATTGCTGTCCATGCTGTCCATCTAAATCGACCACTTCTTGCATTGTTAAGGCTGCAATTGAACTTTGACTGATGTCGGTGGTTGCCTTTCTTTCATTTTCATTTAACCAGGCCTCTACGCCAAAACCGGCAATTTCCATACACTAATCGTTCCCTTCTACATAATTAGCTAAAGTTTCAGCTAAAAAAATCCAATACGACTAGCATACCGATTGTGACGCACGTCTGCAACTATATTTTCGTGACAAAAGTCGCCAACAACTTTACACCATACAAAATAATGACGATACCACAAATTCGATTGACCCAGAGTAAAACTTTGGGTTGCATTAAATGCTTAAATTTACTAATCAAACCCGTTAGGCCAATAAACCAAATTATTGACGCAATAATGACCCCCAACATAAAAAAGTGAGTTAAGCCAGCGGGTAATGACACGCGAAACGCGCCTAATAAGACCGAACCATCAATCAACGCTTGCGGATTCAACCAAGCAACTGAAAACGCCGTGATGATCGTCGCTTTATACGAAAAAGCCGTGGCCATCGTGCCCATCGCGACTTCTTTTTGACGAACTAACCCCCAACCAATGTAAAACACCAGTAAGCTTCCAACTAACAATACCGCTAATTCTAGCCATGGCGTTGTTTGCAATAACTTGCCAACCCCATAAAAACACGCTAATGATAATGAGGTATCAAAAAATATCACAATCAGTGCCACTTGTAAGGCCCGTTTCAAGGGCTGTTCAATTGCCGTTGAAACAACAAATAAGTTCTGCATGCCAATCGGCGCAATGTACGCCACCCCGAATAATAATCCTTGTAAAAATACAGCCATCAATTGCCAACTCCTATCCAACCAATTAAGCGACTCACAATTTCACATCACTTATCTGGCTTTAAATCATGAGATGATTATAATAGAGGCAAGACTAATTGTCCCCAACCAATTCTAGTTTTCCATCCCAACCATTTAAAAGGAAGCGCTCATATGACTGAATTGACAATTGACTGGCAGCCCGATAAAACGGTCGCCACACCAATCTATCAACAAATTATTAATTATTTTCAGCAGGAAATCGCCAACGGTAATTGGCCAACCGGTGCAAAACTCCCGGCGCAACGCAAACTGGCGACACAATTTAGCGTCAACCGTAGCACCCTAATCACCGCGCTCGACGAATTAGTTTCCGTTGGCCTCATCACTAGCAATCAAGGCTCTGGGATGACAGTTTCTGGTAACCATTGGTCGAGCTTGCTGGCAGAGCAAGTTAACTGGTCTCAATACGTGCACGCCGGTCAATTTAAACCCAACACCCACGCCATTCAAAAAATCAATCAATTTGAAACCGACGCGGTCATTCGTTTAAGTACCGGCGAACCCGCCCCTGAACAGTTTCCGCGAGCCTTATTCCAAAAAGCATTTGCCAAACTTGGTGCCAATCTAACTAGTCTCAACTACACTGAACCGGCTGGTATCCTGGCGCTACGCGAACAAATTGCGACCCATCTTGAAAAAGTTGGCATTGAGACTCAGCCCGAAAATATTTTAATTACCTCGGGCTCGTTGCAGGCACTGCAACTCGTTTCGGTCTCACTGTTTCCCAAAAACGCGACTATTTACACCGAAGCCCCGACCTATGTGAAGTCGTTGCAAGTCTTTCAGTCAGCCAATACGCACTTGTCCGGTGTCCCAATGGATAATCAAGGACTGGCTTACTGGCAGTTAACGCCACCAGCGTCCGAATCACAGGGGATTATCTATACGATTCCAACCTTTAATAATCCGACCGGGATCGTGATGAGTACTGAACGCCGCCAACAAGTCTTAGCTTATGCACAAGCCCATCAACTGCCAATTTTGGAAGACGCTGCCTATCAAGACGTTTGGTTTGACCAACAACCACCACAGCCACTCAAAGCGTTGGACACGACCGGCAACGTGATTTATTTTGGGAGTATTTCAAAATCCTTAGCGCCTGGCTTGCGACTTGGTTGGACGGTAGCTGCTAAACCGGTCATTGACCGCTTAACTGACGTCAGAATGCAAACCGACTATGGCGCCAGTTCACTATCACAGCTCGTCCTAGCGGAAATTTTGGCGGACCCGGATTATGACAACTATCAAGCCAATTTTCGCGCGACCCTGGCTAAAAAAGCCGCTGCGGCAGAAGCCATTTTACAAAACTATTGGGGACACGGCATCGCCACTTGGCAAACGCCAACCGGTGGCTTCTACCTTTGGATTCGACTCGCTGACCGGATTAATATTCCCAAGTTATTTGACCTCGCAACCGCGCAAAACGTCCTCTTTAATCCGGGTAACATTTACGATTTCCAGCCCAATCAATATATTCGCCTGAGTTTCTCCTACGAATCTATCGAACGCTTTGAACGTGGGATCAAAATTCTAACGCAATTAATTGATCAGAATTTTCCAACAGGAGGTAAATAAAATGACAGCAAATGAAACCTTGATTCGTCAGTATTTTAACTGCTGGCTCACGCAGGACTTTCCGCCGTTGACCACCTTTTTTACCAAAGACTGCGTGTACCGCGAGTGTTACGGCGCAACTTATCGTGGGATTGCAGAGCTAAAACAATGGCTTGACCATCAACTCGCCAGCCAAACTGTCTTGACTTGGGAGATTCAACGCGTGTTACCCGTCAGTGATAATTGCGTGGTCGTCACTTGGTTTTTCAAGGCCAAAACACAGACTGTCTCGGCTTTTGATGGCGTTTCAGTCATTGATTTTGAGGGTGACAAAATTTCTCGGCTAACTGAATATGAAACTAAGCACAATACTTATCGGCCATATGCGAGCTAATTCTTGTATTCGTTTTCATTTTTCGCTACACCAGGAAAAACAATTATGCTAATCGGAGGTTATTATGAACAAAATCGTGCCGAGTTTATGGTTTGCTGACAACAATTGTGAGGCGGCCATTAATTATTACGTTGATGTCTTTCCAAATTCTGAAATTGAAAGTATTAGTCGCTACCCTGAGGCTGAATTAGATGCCCACTTTGCTGGCATGGCCGGTAAAATTCTGACAGCCGTCTTCAAACTAGATGGTCAAAAATTTACGGCACTCGATGGTGGCCCCGTATTCAGAATTAACGAAGCTGTCTCATTTACGATCGAATGTGCGGATCAGGCCGAGATTGATTACTACTGGTCCAAGCTCTCAAAAGTTTCCGAGGCCGAACAATGTGGCTGGGCTAAGGATCAATTCGGAGTTTCTTGGCAAATCGTTCCTAAAAACATGGGTGACTTAACACAAACCCCTGGCCAGATTCAAGCCATGATGGCTATGAAAAAGATTGATATTGCGACCTTAGTCGCGGCAAAATAAAAAACAGGTGAGTCACAGAATTAAACTGCGACTCACCAGTTTTTGGCCTATTTAGCTAAAGGTTGAAAGATCAAACGGCTCGTAAATACTGCCATATAGGTGACAGGAACTTCCCAATTAGTGGTGATCCCGCTCAGGCGTGCCTCCGCTAAACCTAGCCTAAAAAAACTTGAATTAGCTGAAAGTCGCCGCTGATGGCATCGGCCGTGAAGGTGGCATTGGGTCGGCATGTTTTTTGCCGGCGTTACGCCACGGACGGTCCGGAACACTTGCGATTTGTGCAAGGGTTCCGGGCGAGGGACAAGACGTTTCTCAGGCTTGATCCGGTCCCACGACCGTATGTTATCAGTGGCGACTGGAAGCGGCACCAGTTAATTAGTCTGTATCGGCTGGTTGGCCCTATTCACTTGCCAACGCCGTGATTGGGTTTAATCGAGCGGCTCGACGTGCGGGTAAAATTGCGGCTAACCAAGCAATCACGAGTGCAATGATGAAAATACTAATCACATTTGTTAGCTTGATTTGAACCAGATTGTAGCTGGCGATTCGATACAAGACATGATTTAAGCCCATCCCAATTAAATAAGCTAATCCAGTCGCCAAGGTGGCACTCAAGACACCCAACATCAAGGCCTCACTCGTAAACAGCCGGCGAATGTCCCGACGACTTTCACCAAGTGAGCGCAAAATGCCAATTTCCTTCATCCGTGCACTCACAGACATAAACATCGTCACAATAATCATCAGTGCCGAAACTACCAGTGAGATTCCGGCAATGGCTGCTAAAATCGTCGTGGCTAAATTCACATAAGTATTCACATTCGTTAAGGCTGCTGAAATACTAGTGGCTGAAAACTGCTTTTTGCCGCCGGTTTTGACATGATTAATGGCACTCACCACCGCCTCATTTTGTTGACGGCCATTAATTCTGACCGTCACAAACGTCGGCAACGTCGTGACTTTAGCCGCTGCGCGCATTGCTTGCATGGTCGCATAGTTAACCGCATTTAAGCCCTCACCAGTTGGCGAATCCGCGATACCAGCGACAGTTAGTTGCCGTTGAACCGTGACTAACTGATTTTGATTATTTAAAGTCTGATAAGCAACCGTCACCTTTTGACCAATCAGTTTTCGCCAATTTTCAGTTGACCATTTCTGGGCAATTGATCGCTTATCAATCACAATCTGATTGTCACCTGCAACATGCCCAGCCTTTAAACTGGAAGCTTGATCAGTACTCGTCCACGTCGTCAGTTGTGGTGCGGAATAACTCGTTTTACCAATCGTAATCATGGCATCACTAGCTGCAATCCCAGGTTCAACTTTGACAACATGTGCCAGCTCACGCAGGGCTGTCACTTGGCTCGTTGAAAAAGTCGGCATGTGCGTGGCAACACTGCCCGCTTCGCCAGGATCAGCTTGGGCGGCAAATTGTTCCTCTTGGGCTTTAGCACTATTCACGTAGCGCATGACGGTGATTGATTGCGGATCAACAATTGAATTAATTTGATGATTGATATAGCCTTTTAAGCCATTTCCCAAACCATTAAAAAGCATCACGGCAAATAGCCCAATCGCTGTCCCTAAGACAATTAGCGTATTCCAGCTCCAAGTATGTCGTAAATGTTTAAAGGCGGTTGACATCGAGATATGCCACGGCAAGGGCCGGGCCATCAACTTGGTTCGTTGCGTGCTGACCGGCTTTGAAACCGGTTGGATCACTTGATCATCGGTAATTTTGCCGTCGGTCAACTGGACGATGCGGGTCCCCGCGTGTGCCACAGTTTCTGAGTGCGTGACACAAATAACCAGTCGACCATTGGCAGCAATCTTTTTTAAAAGTGCTAAAACTTCAATCGTATTTTGTGCATCCAAGGCGCCGGTGGGCTCATCCGCAATAATAATTTGCGGGTCACTTGCTAACGCCCGCGCAATGGCAACTCGCTGTTTTTGGCCGCCGGAAAGTTGACTGGGATATTTCTTCAACTGATCTGATAACCCAACTTGATTTAACAACCCACGGGCGCGCTTCAACCGTGCGCCATGCGGCAACTTGGTCATATCAAGCGATAACAGCACATTATCTACAACGGTCAGATGACTAATTAAATTATAGGCTTGATAAATGTAGCCAACCGTTTCACGTCGATACTGGTCAAGTTGTCGATCATGACGATGATCCAAGGGCTGATCTTGCACACTAACCGTGCCGTCAAAGTCGCGATCCAATCCGCCAATGATATTCATTAGTGTCGATTTGCCCCCACCAGATTCACCAAGAATTGTCACAAATTCACCTAGTTCAAAATTTAGACTGATTCTTTTTAAAACTGGATAAGCCGTTTTGCCAATATAATATGATTTATGAATATCATCTAAACTTAAATAACTCATAGTATGCCCCCACTCTTGTCAGCGTCCCATAACTTATCGCCAGCTTAGCACGCGATGCTGGCAAAGTGGTTGTCAGCGTTTTAGTCTTGAAAGTTGCCAAACAAAAACGGCCAACAACTTACAGATTGTAAGTCACTAGCCGTCCTCATTAATTACATTTCGTCAGGTGCTTTAACGCCTAATAGACGCAACGCTTCTTTCAAGACAATGCTGACACTCTGAACTAACGCTAAGCGCGCGTTCAAGTCATCATCTTCAACTAAAATCTTAGTATTACCATAATATTTATTAAAGGCTTTGGCCAAATGAATGGCATATTTTGCTATGATCGACGGTTCATACGCCTCACTTGCCCGCACAATTGTCGCTGGGAATTCACTCAACAATTTCAACGTGTCCCAAGCTGCGGGATCACTTAACTGCTGATTAGCGGCTGTCAATTTAGGACTGCCGGCCTTACGCAAAATACTTTCAGCCCGCGCATGGGCATATTGGACATACGGACCCGTTTCACCTTCAAAACGAACAACTTCTTCCAAGTTGAAGTCAAAACTGTTCATCCGTTCATTCTTCAAATCATGGAAGACCACGGCGCCAATCCCAACGGCATCCGCAACTGCATCCTTGTTTGCCAAGTCTGGATTCTTTTGATCAATTTGTTGGTGTGCCAAGGTTACAGCATCATCCAAAACTTTATCCAATAAGATGACCCGACCACTTCGCGTTGACAACTTTTTCCCGTTAGACGTGATCAACCCAAATGGAATATGATGAATTTCGTCTGCCCAATCAAAGCCCATTTCAGTTAAAACGGCTTTTAATTGCTTGAAGTGATTGGTTTGTTCATTACCGACGACGTACAACGATTGCACAAAATCATAAGTCCGTTTCCGATAAACCGCGGCAGCCAAGTCACGTGTAATATACAAGGTCGCACCATCAGATTTTTTAATCAATGCCGGATTCAAATCATATTTACTTAAATCAACGACTTCGGCCCCTTGGCTTTCATGCAATAAATTCTTTGATTCCAAAATATCAACGATTTCGGCCATTTTATCATTATAAAAGGCTTCCCCATTAAATGAATCGAATTGGATATCTAAGCGTTGATAGATTTTTTGGAACGCCTTCAATGATTCTGAACGGAACCATTTCCATAAGGCCAAGGCTTCTTCATCGCCATTTTCCAACTTTTTGAACCAATCACGTGCTTCATCGTCCATTTCTGGATGATCAACATCTTCCTTATGAAAACGCACATAATATTTCAGCAAATTATTGATGGGGTCGGCCTTAACTTCGGCCTCACTTCCCCACATCTTGTAAGCCGTAATCAACTTACCAAATTGGGTGCCCCAATCACCTAAATGATTGATTTTAACTGGCTTGTAGTCAATCTTTGATAAAATATTTGCCAGCGAATTCCCGATCACTGTCGACCGCAAATGTCCCATCGAAATTGGTTTGGCAATGTTAGGAGACGACATGTCAATTGGCACTTGCCCGGCATTGCCCAATTTGGCATCACCAAAATGCGCGCCATCCATCATAATTTGAGCTAAAATATCGGCTGAAAAATCAGCTTTCTTGAAGAAAAAGTTGACGTAAGGTCCCATTGCCACAACTTTTTCAAAATTCGTTTGATCAATTTTTTCAACCACATCGCCCGCAATCATCTGGGGAGCGCGATGCATGATTTTAGCTAATGCAAACGTTGGGAAAGCTAAGTCCCCTTGTTTTGACGTTTTAGGTTGTTCGATTTTGGCTAAAATGTCGGCCATTGCCAATTCTGGCAAGGCTGGTGCTAAGACATCCGCAACTTGTTGTTTGTAATCCATATTTTCCTCCTAATTTTTCACGATGGTCATTGGACAAAAAAAGTCCCCTACATAGTCCTAAAACTTGTAAGAGACGAGAATTCCCGCGGTACCACTCTAATTGATATAATATCCACTTATTATTTATCTGGTTGTCTTCAAAAGCGCGCTTCACTCAGGTTACTGATCTGGCTCTCATCATCCCAGACTTGCTTTACAGGTTAACTGACTTACTTTTCTTTCTCATTAGACGAGTTTTAAACAAGCGTTAGTATAACAGAGTTCACCGATTTTGACTAGTCATGTCTCGCGATAGTATGTGCCAAGTTCTTCTCTGTTCTCTCTAAATTCATTACCGTTAATGCTTTCATCCAAATTCCAACTCGGCAATTGATTAACGACTAGTGCTGATTTCCGCCTACCGGGGGCTTCGTTTGGGGCTGGAACGCCATGAACCATTTTTGAGCCAAAAGGCGGTCTCAAAAGCTGGTTTTTGACTAACCGCGGATCAACCCACCGCGCTAAGTCAAATGCCACGGCTGAGCCCCAAACGAAACCCCCTCACGGCTAAAAAGGTGCATTATTTTGATTAACCAGTTCCCCCCAAAAAAACTTAACTAGATGTCCAACTGCTGAACAAATCAACATTCAAAAGTAATCGTCGCCAATAGAATAGTCAATGTTCGTCTGTCTACATGCCAGTAGTTGATACAGGCACAAAGAAACTTACAACGTCGTAATTGCCAAATTGAATAGCTAACCTTTTTCTATGAAAGATTGATTCGCGCTATTTGATGTGTATTAACATAATTAGAGAAGACTGGCGCTTCTTTATCAACCAATCTTCCTACTGAGAAAAATTTTACATTAACCTTGTGATATCTGGCATTGCATCCGCTTATGCTGATTTATCGTCTCATCGACTTGTCGTTTCAGTCATGCGGTCCAATGAGCGCCGATAAAACAACCAAGCTAGACCTTCCCAAAATTGAGCCGTTGACGCCGCCACCCGTACTGGCATCGCCAACAATTGGGCATTCGAAATAGTTTCAAGCTCAACAACGTCATGACCAGTAGTCCCAGCCCCATCTGGTTGGCAAATCACGGTTATCCACTCGGCCGAATTCGTTGGCGCATGCTGGACGACTAAATAAGCAGTTGAACCCACCTCGGCTCGTTCCGATTGCATAGCTGTGATGATCGTTTGAAGCAGCACAACACACTCATTCTCAGAATAACTGGTCTTAGCTGACAATGTCACCGCCATTTTTTGCAGAACAACCGAGTTAGCTGCAGCTACTAAAATTTCGTGCCAGTCATAAAATCGTCTGATCTTCGTGGCAATTTCAAGTTGTCCCGAAGTGACCGTCCAAAACTGAGCCACATTCTCGAAAAGGCCGGCAGACAACGGTGACCATGGTATGTCATAATCAACGGTTTGATGTTGCGTAATCACCGTTAATGTCACAATATCCGCATTCTTCTGCAGCCGGTCATTGGTCGCTGTGGAAAGCTGTTCCGTTTTGAGTATTAAATCGAAGCCGGCCAAACACGGCTTTTCCGTCGTTTGTTTTCCTTGCACAATCACCAATCGGCTGATCGCCGTTCCTGGTATCGAGACCGTCTCAACAGTTTTAAAACTAATTTTCAATTGTACAATGGGCGCTGGATTCACAGCCGTCCCCACCATTCTGAGCTGTGCCACCAAAGTCTGCATCTCGGTTGTTGTCATCACTTGGGTTCTTCTAGTCATCAGTTATCCCCTCCGACGAGCTTTATTGTTGATTTAAGTGTAACGCTCACTTATCCGAGTTCAATCAATTGCGGCTACAAAAAAATCGTTTACAGCTTATGCCGAAAACGATTTTGTAAAACCAGTTTACTAATTTACGACCGTGCGTGTAAAAAAACAGCAACTGCTAATGAAACTCAGGCCCCACTACACTCATAAATACTGACTGGTGACTGAATTTTTGACCGCCTTAATCCCGGCAACTGGCCCTTCATATAATACCTGACCGCCATTTTCACCGCCGTCAGGACCAATATCAATCAACCAATCCGCACAACGCATCAAGTCTAAATTATGTTCAATGACAATGACCGTATTACCGCGATCAACCAAATTATTAATAATTCCAATAATTAATTCAATGTCAGAGGGATGTAGCCCGGTGGTCGGTTCGTCTAAAATATACAATTGACCATGTCGCGTCAATTCCTTCGCAATTTTCAGTCGTTGCCCTTCACCACCAGATAACGTACTCAGCGGTTGTCCTAGCGTAATATAGGCTAAGCCAACGGTTTGCAAATGTTTCAACTTGCTGGCAATCTTCGTGCCGCCAAAGAAGCTCACCGCATCTTCAATCGACAACGCCATAATTTCTTGAATATTTTTATCTTGATAACGGTAGTTTAAAACTGCTGAATCAAACCGCCCACCGTGGCAAAGTGGACAAGTAATTGTCGCATTTTCCATAAATGAGAGATTTAATTCTAAAACACCCTTGCCGGCGCATTTTGGACAGGCGCCTTTGGAATTAGCACTAAATAAACTGTCGCTAACATCATTGGCTGTCGCTAATAACTTCCGAATATCGCCCAAGACGCCTAGATAAGTGGCGGCATTTGACCGACTATTCGCATGCAGTCCCGATTGTGTAATCTGAATGGCTTCCGGATGCTCTTTGGCAAAAACCTGTTCGACCAAGGTACTCTTGCCAGAACCTGCAACACCAGTCACTACCGTAAACAAACCTTTGGGCACCTTCAACACCGCTGCTTTTAAGTTATGCCGCTCACTAGGTTGGCTGACTAAAAAGTCTTGCGGTTGCCGGGGCGCTTGCTTAATCGGCAAATGTCGGTTAAGGTAACGACCGGTTAACGTCTTTGAAGCAAGCAGCTCCGAATAGGTCCCTGTAAAGGTAACTTCGCCGCCATGCACCCCAGCTTTAGGACCCATATCAACAATATAATCGGCGATTTTGATGACATCAGGATCATGTTCGACGACCAAGACGGTATTACCATTATCACGCAATTTCAGCAGCAACTCATTTAATCGATGAACATCACGCGGATGCAACCCAGTACTTGGTTCATCCAAAATATAGAGTAAATTCGTCAAACTATTGGATAAATATTTGACTGTTTTCACACGTTGCGATTCGCCACCGGAAAGCGTCGTCGTTTCACGGGTTAAGCTCAAATAGTCCAGGCCAATATCAATTAAGCCACCAACACGCGCCTGTACCTCGGCTACCAAATTACTCATGCCTGGTAAGGTAAAGCTCGTCAAAGTTTGTTGTAGATCCGTCAGTTGCATCTCAGTCAACTCAAAAATATTATACCCATTAATTTTAGTGGCTAAAACTTCTGGACGATAACGTTTACCTTGACAATCTGGACAAGCCGCCATAATCGCAAATTTTTGAATTCGTTTACGTGCGCTCTCACTGACGCCCTTGCCAACTTTTAAGTTTTGCCGATAAAACCCTTGCTCGACCCCTTCAAAGTTAACGTCTAAAACAGAATTTTTATACTGAACGGTCACTTTTTTCTCACCATTTAATAAGTGGTCTAATTCAGTCGCATCGTAGTCAACAATCGGTTTATCCAAATCAAACCAGTCCGTGGCAGCTAATAGCTTAAACATAAACGTCGTCTTACCGTAGCCGGGCAACTGAATTGCCCCGTCATTAAGCGACTTCGTCTGATCAATAATTGCCGCGCGGTTAACCACGTACGTCTGACCGATTCCTTCACAAGTCGGACACATCCCGGTTGGTGAATTGAATGAAAAGGCATCACTTGAAGTCCCATAATGCGGCTGACCAAACCGAGAAAATAAAATTCTCAAAATCGAATTAATATCTGTCACCGTGCCTAAAGTCGACCGTGCATTACCACCAATTGGTTTTTGGTCGATCACAATTGCTGTCGACAAATTATGCACCTCATCGACATCCGGACGATGGTATTTTGGCAAATACAAACGAGTAAAGGCATCATAAGTACTATTTAATTGACGCCCGGCTTCCTGTGCAATCGTATCAAACACAATTGATGATTTTCCAGACCCAGAAACACCAGTGAAAACCGTCAACTTATTTTTAGGAATCCGTAAACTCACATTTTTGAGATTATTCTCCCGGTCATTGACAATTTCAATAAAATCAGAATTAGACATTGTGCCCTCCTCGTAGTCGGCTTCAGTGACAAAACGACTTCAAATATAGCATAATTTACCCATTAGGCCTAACAAGATGACTTCCAAATTGTTGATAATTAAAGCGCTAACAAGTTTGTGGGAAAACAGCCTCATAATCAACCACTTTCGGTTGGTCTTAAGCATGCAATCACAACCAAATAACGCCGGCACAAGTTAGTGTCGGCGCATTTAGGCTGTGATTTAAGTTAGAAAACTTTCTTGGCACTAAAGTTTTAAGATCATATCTTGATGTGGAATCCCATCTTCCAAATAAACTGCCGAAACTGGTTTGAATCCAAATGACCGGTAAAAACGATCTAAATAATGTTGTGCCTGAATATTAATCTGTGTCGTGGCCGGCCATAACCGTTGAATTTCAGCGATGGCGGCTCGGATTAGGGCTTGACCATTGCCGTTGCCACGCGCTGCGGCACTAACCACAATTCGCCCGAACCGTGCTTGATCATCGGGTTCTTTCATTAATCTGGCATAGGCAACGAGTTGTCCATTAGCAGCGGTTCCCATCAAATGGCTTGCCGTTAAATCCGTATCATCAACATCTTGGTAGGCACAATTTTGTTCAACAACGAAAATTTGAACACGCAATTTATAAATTGCTTGCAGTTGTCGCGGCGTTAATTGATCAAACTGAATCGTTTTAAAAGCTAACATTTTGAGGACTCCTCTAAAAAATGGCATAAAAAAACTAGTAACCTGATCTCAGCGTTACTAGTCAACCGATTTGGATGTTAAGCGGGTGACGAGAATCGGACTCGCGACTCAAGCTTGGGAAGCTTGTATTTTACCACTAAACTACACCCGCATTGACAACAGAAAATAGTATAGCATATATTTTCTGCCTTGTCATCGCCAAATTTAAAAATTTATGCCTCCGGTTCTGGAACCTCGACCGGAGCTGGTGCGGCTTTAATCATCTTAGCATCGGCCTTACGGACCACCGCACGATGATTGTATTCATTAACAATTGGTTCATCAGATTTTGTAAACTCTTTGATTAAGATCAAAACTGAGTTTTCATAGACTTTTTCAATTTCACCTTTAAAATCATGTTCAAGTGAAGCAAACTTTTTACCTTGGACGTAATCGCCAACTTTAAATTCTACCGTCATTAGAAAGCTCCTTCTCATTCAAATTGATAACAAATATTATCAAATAACCGCCACAGTTGCAAGCCCAAAGATTAATTTTTTACAGAAGTTTCCGCAGTTGAAACAACGTTTTCGTGAATATGCCGTTCTGAACGCGCTAAGTTTCGCAGTTCACGCACCGCTTTCACGTATGCCGGTAAGAGCACCGCACACGACCCTAGCCACGCCAAAGGTTCAGACGAGCAAGCGCCCGTGTAGCCGAACAGCCGCACCATGATCAGGGCCGCAAAGACTCGCATAAACAGTTCTGCCGCCCCGGCCAAGGTTGGAATGGCACTTCGACCCAAACCTTGGAGGGTGTTTCGCATGATGAATAACATAGAGAGCAAAATATAAGTGCTCCCGATGACATTAAAATAAGTTTGTGACAAATTAAGCACGGCCATATCTTGATGGCCCACAAATAAGCCGACCAATTGCTTGCCCCAAATAATTTCAATTAACCCAGCCGCAACACTAAAACTACCAGAAAGCCACATCGTCTGCTTAACCCCTTTGACGATGCGATCATACTTATGGGCACCAAAGTTTTGCGCCGCAAAAGTTGCCATGGTCACCCCAAAAGACATTAACGGTTGCGTCGCAACTTGGTCAATTTTTTGTGCCGCGGTCGTCGCTGCGACGGAATTCGTTCCCAGACTATTTAACGCGGCCTGTAACACAATGGTCCCAATCGCAATGATTGACATCTGAAACGCCATTGGCAAGCCAACCTTCAAATGGGCAGACACTTCGGGACGCCGCAGTTTGAAATGCCGGCGGCCAATATGCAGAATCGGCACCCGCGCAATGATATAAACCACACACATCAAGGTGGCGATTAATTGCGCCAAAATCGTCGCCCAGCCAGCACCAGCAATTCCCCAGTGGAAGCCCAAGATAAACAGTAATTCCAGTCCAATATTAATTAACGAACTCACAATCAGAAACCACAAGGGTGTCCGACTATCTCCGAGCGCACGAATGATATTTGAGAGCAAGTTGAACGCAATTGGCGCCAACATCCCACCCAACATGATTTGTAAGAAGGTCCGCGCGTCATTGATAATATCTTTTGGTGTCTGCATTAAAATTAAAATATGATCAACAAAAATCAATGAAATAACCGTCAAAATGAGACCAACAATCAAACTAACCACGATACTGATCGCAAAACTACGTCGCACGCCCTTATAATCTTTCGCGCCATAATGTTGGGCAGTTAAGATTGACAACCCCGCCGTTAACCCTTGGGCAAAGCCAATAATTAAGAATTGGACACTCCCTGTGGACCCGACGGCAGCTAAGGCTTTAACGCCTAAAGTCTGTCCGACAATCAATGTATCTGATAAGCTATAAAATTGTTGAAAAATATTTCCGATCAATAATGGAATCGTAAACCAAAAAATTAGTTTTAACGGTTTCCCCTTCGTTAAATCGTTCATTTTTACGCTCCTTTCGTTAATTAGACTTGTCACTTGGTAACCGTTTTCTTTCCCGTCAGTTCGCAAGCAAACTTTGTTAGTATAACAACTTTACCTTAGCAATACTAGTCATTTACCCCAAAATATAAAAGTATTTGTTTTCGAAAGATTTTGACCAAATTTTCTAGCAATCACTACGGTTCAAATTTCTAGTGACACTCCTTCAAATCGGCCGGTTGGCTCAAAAAATTAATTAACTGATAGACAATTGTTTTTGTCAGCCCATTGCTGGTTCTCGACCACCTGTCTTATCTGTGGCTACAACGAATTGCCTTGAACAATTAAATTAATTTAAAATGATAAGTCTGACAAATTTATGAGAATTTGGTTTGACGTCAACCAAAATTGGTGGTATTTTCTAATCAATCACAAAAAACAATGACAACGTCTTGACGAGGAAAGTAAGTTACGACGGCTACTAAGTGAGCTTGGACCAGTGTGAACCAAGTTAGCCTGTTGTTTCCGAAAAATGGCCTCTAAACGGCACCACTGAGCGCATGCTAGGTGATGACAGTCAGCTACTGTTAACCAGCTACCGTATGAGATGTACGGGATAAGTTCAATATCGTGAGGTATTGATAAACTAAGGTGGTACCACGAACGGCAGCTTCGTCCTTTTCGGAAGAAGTTGTCGTTTTTTTGTCGTCTAATTTTATTTTAATCAGTTAATACGAAGGAGTGGTCAATATGGCAGTAATCAGTAGCAACTTAGGGTATCCCCGTTTAGGTGAACATCGCGAATGGAAACATCTATTGGAACATTATTGGCAGCACAAACTCACTGATGCCGAATTTCATGTCGCGGCCAAAAAGTTACGCTTGGCCAACCTGAAAAAGGAACGCGATCTGGGGGTTGATCTCATTCCGGTTGCCGACAATTCGGACTACGATCATGTGCTCGACACCTTGGCCGCATTTGGCGCGGTACCAACTCGTTTTGGGCACTTTGATCACGCGCTAAATCTATCAGAATATTATGCCATTGCCAGAGGAACTAAAACAGCTGTCGCCGCCGAAATGACGAAATGGTTCAATATTAACTATCACTATATTGTGCCCGAATTCGATGACATCAACTTTAAATTGTTAGACAATCGCTGGCTTCGCTACTATCAGGAAGCCAAAGACGCGCTCAATATTGATGGCAAACCGGTCATTCTCGGCCCAGTTTCCTTCTTAAAGCTTGGCAAACGTCACGGCGCCTATTTAGATGATGCCGCCGTCGCGGAACTCTTACCGCAACTCTTACCGCTCTACCAACAAGTTTTCCAAGAACTTGCCGCGGCCGGGGCACAATGGATTCAATTAGACGAACCGACCTTAGTTAAAACCACCGATTCGGCTGAACTAGTTCCCTATCGGACCGCCTTGCACCGCTTGCATGATGCCGTGCCGGGCTTAAAAATTGAACTCCAAACCTATTTTGACAGTCTGGATTTATATGATGAAATCATCAACTTCCCCGTTCAGGCAATCGGTCTCGACTTAATTCATGATCATGGTGAAAACTTGGCGCATTTACGTCAAAGTGGGTTTCCAACCGATAAGATTTTAGCGGCCGGACTCATTGATGGCCACAATATTTGGGCGAGCGACTTAACTCAGAAATTTCAATTGGTTCAAGAATTACAACAACTGGTGACCTCTGATCGCTTGTGGCTCCAACCAGCAAACTCGTTACTACATGTCCCAATCACCACCGCAAATGAAACTAAGGCTGATCCGGTCTTATTAGGTGGTTTGGCCTTTGCTGACCAAAAACTACAGGAACTCGCCGTCTTAACGCAAGCCGCGAATCAAGGTGTCGCTGCGGTACAAGGGGCCTTTGATCGTAACCAGGCCAACTTAACCGCACTCAACGCCTCCACCCATCGTAACAATGCCGCGGTTCGCGCTGCAGAAGCGGCCTTGCCAACCCAAACGTTCGAACGGCAAGCCCCATTCGCGACGCGCATCAAATTACAACACGATCGGCTTCAGTTGCCACTGCTACCGACAACGACCATTGGCAGCTTCCCACAGAGTCCAACCGTGCGGACTAAACGGGCAGCCTGGCGTAAAGGTAAACTGGCTGACAAGGACTATCAAGCCTTTCTCAAGGCCGAAACCAAACGCTGGATTGATTTGCAAACCGACCTCGGCCTAGACGTCTTAGTTCACGGTGAATTTGAACGAACGGATATGGTTGAATATTTCGGTCAAAAGTTGACTGGTTTCTACGCCACTCAAAATGGCTGGGTGCAATCTTACGGTTCCCGGGGCGTGCGGCCACCGGTCATCTTCGGCGATGTTGCCTATACTAAACCTATTACAGTTGCGGAATCCGTCTACGCCCAAAGTCTCACAGACAAGCCAGTCAAGGGCATGCTGACCGCACCGCTAACGATTATCAACTGGAGTTTTGTCCGTGATGATATCTCAAAAGCACAAGTGCAAAATCAGATTGCCTTAGCCTTACGCCAAGAAGTCCAAAATCTTGAAAAGGCGGGCATTAAAATTATCCAAGTGGACGAACCAGCCTTGCGTGAAGGGCTACCCCTGAAACAACGCCACTGGCAAGCTTACTTAGACGAAGCCGTCTATTCATTTAAAATTACCACGACTGGCGTCGCCAATGACACCCAAATTCATACGCATATGTGCTACTCGAACTTCGGGGACATTATTGACACGATCAAAGCACTCGATGCTGACGTCATCTCAATTGAAACCTCGCGTAGTCACGGTGAAATTATTTCCGCCTTTGAACAAACGGGCTACGATCAAGAAATCGGGCTTGGGGTCTACGACATTCACAGTCCACGGGTACCAACTGTCGCCGAAATCGAAGCAAACATTCAACGCGCCTTACGTGTGATTGACCCAAGACAATTTTGGATTAATCCCGACTGTGGCCTAAAAACACGTCAAGAACCCGAAACACTCGCCGCGTTGAAAAATATGGTTGCTGCCCGTAACGCGATTCAAGCACAACTCAGCACCGCAACCCATTAGGAGGTGGCACCATGGAGCTACGACAAGCTTTACAACAACGCGTTTTAGTTGCGGACGGGGCCATGGGTACCCTCTTATATGGTAACTATGGCATCTCCTCCGCCTTTGAAAATCTAAATTTGACCCATCCAGATACAATTTTACGGGTGCATCAATCTTACATTAACGCCGGTGCCGACATTATTCAGACGAATACTTACGCCGCGAACCGCCTTAAATTAACCCGCTATGATTTGCAAGACCAAGTGTCTGCCATTAACCAGGCTGCCGTTAAACTGGCCGTTCAAGCCCGCGCACAGGCGGATCACCCGGTTTACATTTTGGGGACCATCGGCGGCCTCGCTGGTGATACCGATCAAACGGTCTTGCAGGCAACGCCTGCTCAAAGAACCGCCAGCTTAACAGAACAGTTAACGGCCCTCTTAGCCACTGAGCAACTCGACGGACTTCTCTTAGAAACTTACTACGACTTAGCTGAGTTGCTAACCGCTTTGAAATTCGTCAAGACACAGACCGACTTGCCAGTCATCACCAACGTTTCCATGCTAGCGCCAGGCGTGCTGCGAGACGGGACGACTTTCGCTGACGCGGTTAGCCAACTGGCGGCTGCCGGTGCAGATGTCATTGGCGCGAACTGTCGACTGGGCCCTTATTACCTTGCGCAATCGTTTGAAACCCTCACAGTTCCGGCAACGGTCAAATTGGCTGTCTATCCCAATTCTGGCCTACCCGGTACGGATCAAGACGGTCACGTGGTCTATGATGGTGAACCGAGTTACTTTGAGGAATACGCCGAACGCTTTCGTCAACTCGGCTTAAACATTATTGGTGGCTGTTGTGGCACCACCCCGCTGCATACCGCGGCGCTTGTTCGTGGCTTGAGTAGTCGTGCCATCGTTTCCCATCGGTCGCAAGTGGTTCAGCAAAAAGCGACTCAGCTCACGCCAGCCGTGGGACAACATCCGTTTTTGCAAAAAGTGGCTACTCAAAAAACGGCGTTAGTCGAACTAGACCCGCCGAAGGATTTTGAGACGACTAAATTTTTCAAAGGCGCTCAACGCTTAAAGGCCGCCGGAGTTGATGGTATCACCTTATCGGATAACTCGCTGGCCACAGTCCGCATCGCCAATGCCACGATTGCCGCAGAGCTGAAGCTAACTTATGGGATTACGCCAATCGTCCATCTGACCACGCGTGATCATAATTTGATTGGTTTGCAATCTGAAATTATGGGCCTTCACAGTCTCGGAATTGAAGATATTCTCGCAGTGACGGGTGATCCAGCTAAATTGGGTGACTTTCCGGGAGCGACTTCGGTTGGCGATGTCCGTTCGGTAGAATTGATCAAATTGATTAAACAATTCAATAGTGGGATTGGACCAACCGGTAACTCGTTAAAACAAGCCAGCGATTTTCGTGTCGCCGGTGCCTTTAACCCGAACGCCTATCGGACTAATGTCTCTACCAAGTCAATTGAACGCAAAATCAGTTATGGTTGTGATTACATTATTACCCAACCAGTCTTTGATCTCGCAAATGTTGATGCCTTGGCAGACGCCCTCGCAGCCAATCAAGTTCATATTCCCGTTTTTATCGGTGTCATGCCCTTAGTTTCTAAACGGAATGCCGAATTTTTACATCATGAAGTTCATGGCATTCGGCTACCTAAAGTCGTGCTTGAACGGATGGGGCAAGCTGAACTTGATGGCAACGAACGCGCCGTGGGACTCCAAATTGCCAAAGAATTGATTGATGGTATTTGTGACCGCTTTAACGGCGTCCACATTGTGACCCCTTTCAATCGCTTCAAAACTGTCATTGAACTCGTCAATTACGTCCAAGCTAAAAATTTAACCTTAACCAAATAAAAACTTAACGCCTCCGTTCAACACTTTCATGCTAAAATTAGACTCGAAGTGTTGAACGGAGGCGTTTTAATGATTTTAAGTATTCATCTGATTAGCTGGCTGTGGTTACTGATTATGGTCATCGCAGGACTCACCCGTCATTCGGTCAAGGCGACGAACCGCTATCTCATTTTAGGTCGGCTCGGTTATTTGCTATTAATTATCAGTGGCGTTTATCTTAGTACTAAAACTTTCGGCGCTGCCTGGGGACTCACGATTTTAAAGGGTCTCTTAGGTATCGGAACGATTGGCCTCATCGAAATTGCCTTTGCCCGCAAGCAAGAAAGCCGGCTTAGTCCGCAATTGATTACCTTATTAGTGGCCGGACTAGTGCTGACGGTGGCTTGTGGATTCGGTCTACATTATTTATTGGCCGGTCACCTGTTCTAAAAAAAGCGCTTGGCAAGCTTGCCAAACGCTAATCGTTACGATTACTGAGTCGTTTTAAAATTTGACGGCGCATTCGCATCTTCTGGTTATGCTCCATGAAAATGAGTCGTGAGGTCCCATAATTAAAAATTCCGACTAAAACTTGATCAATTATTTTAACTAACATCGGTGCCCAGAAGAACACCGAAATACCAATGAACATTAAGAAAGTATCAAATAAATAAGAGAGTCCCCGCGTTAGCATGAAGCCAGCGAACTCCCGGCACCAGTGCCATAAATTTTTTGATTTAGACTGAAACACCACTGCTTTGTTGACGTAAAAACTAAATAACGTCGCTAAGATCCACGCAATCGTATTCGAAAACAAATAATGTTCCAATAAAACTGAGTGTAAGAGCCAAAAGGCGAATACGTTCACTAATGCGGCAATGAAGCCAAAAATTGCATATTTCCAAAAATATCGGTATCGCCGGTAAATTTTTATCAACACCTGCACCGTTGTCGCCGCCGTTTCTTCTAATTTGCAAATAACAAAAAGTCATTTATGGAACATCATAACCTATTTCAGTGGTCGCTGACAAGCGCAATATTGGCGTTACGTCTGGCGGTCAACTATAATGAAACTTAACCTGCACTTATTTTTGGAGTGAATACTTATGACAGCCTTAACAATTGTCCTCGGCCTGGCCGGGGGATGTCTGATCCTAGGCATTATTTTAATCGCATTACTGGTCCATGTCCACCATTTAAAACAGTCTGCTAAAGAGCAAGCCAGTTTACTCAAATCCATTCGGACACGCTTAGTGCGGCAAACTTTAACCAATCAAAAACAAGACACTGCGATGGCCCAGCTTAAGGACGAAAACGACGCCTACAAGCAAAAGCTACTCAAACCTGGTCCAAAGCCAGTCAGTGTGCCCCAAAATCGGCGAATTAACGCGAATTCTCGGGCTATTTTCCGCTCATACGTCGTCGGACTAGATTATTATCAAAAAGAATTTGAGGCAGCCTTAGCTGACGCGAGTCGTCGGGGTTATTTTAAACCTTATGATGATTATAACGACTCAGGACTAAAAGCCGATTATTTATATGATAAAAAGTATCGCGTCGACGCAGATGCCAACATTGGTGAAGTGCAACTTGTTGAAGAAGTCGATGGCGCTAAGCGCTCCGTCCGAGTTGAACTTAAAGTCGCCGAACATGGCTATGTGATTGGCTATTTGCCGAAGAAGCAAGTTAACGAAGCCTTTAACGTGATTGACATCTACGCCAACTCAGTCATGACACTCTCTTCTAAAACCCATCTTACCGGTGGTCAATGGAAGATGGCAATTGACGCCGTGGACGAAATGCACTATCTGAATGATCCCAACGCCCAGAATCGACGTTTGCCAGATTACGGGTCCGTTGATACCCCCTTGCAGATTAAGACGGGACAAAAATCTTATTTCTTACAATTTACGTTATACGAAATGGAGATTCCGACTAATCAGATTCCATTGTATAGTTTGATTGATACCGTTAAGGGACAGCGTGGCTCGGTAGTGACCGTTGAAGCCGAACCAACCACTTATATTGTCGCCGTTGAGGCTGGACCCGATGCTGGTCAACAGATCAGCGTAGTGCCAACCGAGATTGATCGGATTATCTGGGTCCCTAATTGGAAATAATTGAGGTCTTAAACATGAAAAAAATTTTAATTGCTGCCCTCTTGATTATTAGTATTCTTGTGATGGCCCGCGTTGACGTACAATTGATCCATCAGAGTAGCTATCCAAGTCTCTCACAAGGTCAGCTTAAATGACGGGCAGAACTGTGCGACGGCAGTTGGTCGGGCTCGTCAGTGTATTGAGTTTGGCGCTAATCAGCTTGCTCAGTGGTTGCGCTGCCCAAGCACAGCCAACCATCACCTCTCAGAAGGCTAACGAAATTGCTGCGGCGAACCGTCAGTCTGTCGCAAACTCACAGGCAAAGGCGAAAGACGCTAGCGCCGAAAAACAAACTGGCCAGCAATACCAAGCTAGTAATGATCACATCACAGGTGCTGACGCGGCGGCATTAGCCGTGCAACAAGTTTTGAAAGCCCCACAAGATGAACTATTTCAAGCTATTCCTAGCGTCAATGTCGATGGTCAAGGACATCATTATTATCAAGTCGATGCCTTCACTAAGCGCGCCGGCAACCAGCGTGGGGCCTTTTTACAAAGTTACTTTGTTTATCCAGATGGCATCATCACCACTAAACAAGCTAATTAGAAAACAACAGGAGACCGTCACGCGTGCAATTAGGCACGTGGCGGTCTCCTGTTTGATTGCTGACAATAAAAAAGTAATTCCAATGTCTGTACCATCAGAATTACTACTATGACTAAATCATGATTACTTAGGGCGGTATGTGGGAATCGAACCCACGCGTGCCGGAGCCACAATCCGGTGCGTTAACCACTTCGCCAATACCGCCAGCAGGGTTATCTAAAATACCCAACAGCAACTAGTATACACTAAAATAACGCACTGTGACCTGTTTCCAATGAATTTTCTGTAAATTAGTGGCTAAAAATAGAAAAAGGTTTATTTTTAACCCAACTTTAGCTATAATTATATATGTTGTTGAACAACCGCTGCCCCAGTGGCGGAACTGGCAGACGCGCAGCGTTCAGGTCGCTGTATTGGCAACAATGTACAGGTTCGAATCCTGCCTGGGGCATAATTCGCATCGACAAGTTCTGTTAAACTTCGGTTTAATGGAACTTGTTTTTTTGACCCACTAGTCGATGTCACTGAACGACGGAACTGCAATAAAGATTAGATCAGCAGCCCAATGTTTGAAATCAAGGATAACTAACAAGACAGCTAATTCGCACTGAATTGGCTGTCTTGTTAGTTGTTATAGCGCTATTCGGCTAGTTTCACGACTGTGCCATACCCCGTCACAATCAAGTAACGTGGTGCCACACTCACCTGTGCAATTTCAGTATTGAAATTGACATAAATTAAGCCATCACCATCTTGTGCTTCAGCTTTATCCATCAAGTCTTGCTTTACTTTTTCAATTAAACCATCAAAACGGTCAAATTGATCAATTTCATCTGATTGAAACATCAAATGCTCAGTCGCAGAAACGACTGACTTAATCATATGTGACCGTTGTAAATCACCAGTTGTTAAAAACATGTCGATAACCCCCTGTTAGCCTTAATTTTACTTGAAAAACGCGTTAACCGCAATCTTCTGGCGAAATCGTTCTCCGATTGTTTTTCTATGGGTTATATCGTCCAATTAATTTAATTATTTTATTACCAATACTAATACATATTGCAAAAGCCTAATTAATTGCGTACAATATACTAGAATAACAAAAAAGGAGGCTGGTTTAATGGCAACGCCAACCAAGAATATCTTGCTGGACGAGCAACTTTGCTTTGCCTTATACACGGCTAGCAAACGTTTTAATCATTTTTATGCTGATGCACTAGCGCCATTTAAGCTTACCTACCCGCAGTACATTACGCTTTTAGCCCTTTGGGAAAATAGCCCAATGACCGTACGCGAGTTAGGTTCACACGTTAATTTGGATAGTGGAACTTTAACGCCACTGCTTAAACGGATGCAAACACAAGGTTGGGTAGAACGTAATCGTGATGAAAACGATGAACGCCAAGTGAATATTTCACTTTCACAAAAAGCAATCGACGCCAAATTAGATATTTTCGCACATGTTAACTCTTGCATGGAACTACTGAATATGGATGCCGAAACATACGCTAATACTCGTGACACGGTCAATTTTGCTTCTGACCGCATTAAAAATGCTGATCCTAAGAAGATTGATTACACTGGCACAGAATTATAAGCAGAACAACTCGCAAACGTTTCAATTTGCGAGTTGTTTTTTTAATTTAATAGACTAATTAACATAATACTCATAGCACCCGCATTAATTAAAAAATGTAAAATAATTGAATTTTGTATTTTTCCAGAAAAACGATAAACGGCCGCTAAGATCAGCCCCATCGCGACATAAATCATAAAGCTTGGGAGTGTGGAACTGCTATGTAAGCTTCCGAACACCAAGCCACTGAGCCCAATTTTTAACCATTCTTGTTTAAAAAATAAATTAGTCAGCACACCTCTAAAGACCAATTCTTCCACAATTGGCGTCAAAAAGACGGCGCTAATTGCCATCATCCACATCGAAATCGGACTGCCACTCATTAAGCTCTTAATCGCGGCATTATTTTGCGTCTGGCTTTGTTGATACATAAGATGATTGATCAGTTGAAAGAGTCCCTCACTGATTAGAATTGCTAAATACCCACCAAAAATATAACCGATATCTTGATGCTGCAACTTTTTCAATTGAACTTCACCACTATAATGCCGATAAGCCATGCCAGCCGCAACGATGACAATGCCGAAAATTGCAAAATAAGCAACGACTAACGCAATTTGCCAACCGATAAAGCCATCATTTTCGCTCAATTCATTCAACAGTCGTAATAACATCGGCGGCAAAATAATGCCAATAATTAACCCAATCAATAATCCCACTCGCCATACCCAACTTAGACCACGATCAACAACTTGCATTGGACTTCACCCCTTTGTATTAATTTTACCGCAGCCGTTAACAAGTTACACGGTTTCACATGTGTAAAATTTCATCAACTGATTCCGGTTCATTTATAAAAGTAACTTAGTTGTTTAAATTTCGAGGATTTTTAAGCCGTGTTCAGATAATTATCTGTAGTTTTTTAAGACTTTGTAGTAGTATGTAAGTCAACAATTAAAAAAATGCGGTTTATTCAAAACTTTGAGGTAATATAATGTCTGAAAATTATCATAGCTTGCAAATTTTTAAGTATTCACATCCAGATGAAGATGTTAATATTCAATATAAGGCAAGAATAGATTCTCCAGCAACTATAAATACTCACCTTAAGATCAATCCTATGCAGCGTGGCATCAGGCAAGGCACAACATTTAATCTGTTTGCGATGCCGATAAAACAACTTTTACAACTACAAGATACTATTCAACAAAATTCAAATCAGATTTCAAAGTTAATGGATAAACTACCCGGGATTGCATCTAATCAGCTCTTTATTAATACATTAAAAAATGAAATCAGAAGTACCAATGAAATTGAAGATGTAAAAACAACTAATGCTGAAGTCAACGAAGCAATCGCTAGCGCACAAAGTAACACAAAAAGGAAGACCAGGTTAAAGTCCTTTGCTCGCATGTATCTTAAAATTAAGGATAAAGAAAATTTACAAATCCAAAATATAGATGATATTAGAAAAACATATGATTATTTGCTTGAAGGAGAAATTCCTGACAATAAAATGCCTGATGGAAAAATGTTTAGAAACCGTTTTGCAAGAATCGGAAGTGAGTTATCGACAGTACATCAGCCTAAAATACATGAAAATGATTTTTTACCTGATTTGTTAGATTGGATTTCTTTTATAAATGACGATAGTATACCTTTTTTAATCAAAACTTTTATCTCCCACTACTATTTTGAATATGTGCACCCGTTTAACGACGGAAACGGTCGAACTGGAAGATATATTGCTTGTGTTTATCTAGGGTATAAGTTAGATTCACTTTCTGCGATCACTTTTTCAAGTGAAATCAACAAAAATCGCACAAAATACTACAAGGCATTTAGTGAGGCAGGTGACTCTAGAAATTATGGGGAGATGACTTTTTTCATATTAACCATGATGGAAATATTGGCAAACGGCCAAAAATCACTTATTCATGATTTAAAAGAAAAGCAAGATCTATTGAATTATTTTTTCAAAAGTATTTCTTCTTCCACCTTTAATAAATTAGAAATATTAATCCTATTTCTGTATGCACAAGCATTTTTATTTAACGACACAGGCTTTGGCATTGAGGACAGAGAGCTAAAACAATATACTAAAGATTTCCATTGGACTCAAGTGAAGCAATGCCTAATTGCACTCACACAAAATGGCATGCTGACATTAACTAAAAAGTCCCCGTTAACCAGAAGGCTTTCCGAATCTTTTTTAACTCAAATTACAGGAGACTAAAAACTTAGCACTATAATATCTGTTGTTGGTAATCAAGATCAATATTGATTACTGGCAATAGATTTTTTATGTGCCTTTTATGCCGTATAGTATAAATAAAAGCGAGTCGGCTTGTGCCTTTTTAAACTACTGATTACAAATTCATTTGGTATTTGGTATACCGAAAGCAACCTAACCACGGCGCGGCTGGGTGCTAATGACAGCTGGTTACCAACCAAGCATAAAAAAATGACTCTACCGCTTGTCGCAGTAGGGCCAAAGAGTTAGGTTTAAGTACAATATGGGGGATTGTACTTACTTGTTCATCCACTTTGGGGGAGTAAAATGAACAAGTGTATAATTATTAGGTACATGTATATACTATTACATAATTGTGAAGAAAGTGTGAAGATTATCAACAAACATATATTTTTCCTGATTATTTTTAAATAAAATCTCTTTTGTAAGATAATTTTTATAATAATATCTGATTAACTGGCATAGCCACCGAACCAAACTAACAAAATATCAAAGATTAAAAACAACAAATTAAATTGCAATAACCACCAATTCATTAATCCCTTTTCACGAACCATCCCAAAAATTGACAAAACTAGCCCAATCAATGGAATCAAGCCGCCTTGTAATAACCGGTATATCGGCAAATAAAAGGAACCCGTCACCACTGGACCGGAAAGTTGTCCCCATAAAACAAAAAATAAAAAAACACCAATATTCAATAATGAACATGCGAAGGCCGTCTCAGTAATCGTCCCCATTGATAACCGATAATGATAGCGAAAACGCAAAATTCCGGTACCAATCAAACCAACGGCCAATATCAAGCTAACGACTAACATGGTTTATTTTCACGACTCCTTTTTTAAAGTCAAATTAACCATACGCTATTTCAAGCAAGCCGCCTACCAATCCAGAATAAGCTTAACCCTTTTTTAGCAAAAAAAGATCCGTAAAATGACTTTTCGGATCAACCCCATAGCTGCCTAACGCTTTGACGCTACTGGTACTTTTAATACTTTTTCTTTTAGTCCTGTCACTTGCACCAAAACTCGCGGTTCATTCTTGACCACCAGCTTCACTGCAAAAAGGCCATTTTGCTTATTAGAAATCACATGACGAACATTCTTACCGGCTTTAGTCGTGACAATCACACCATGTTTAGTACGACCATGTATGGTAGCAGTCTCGTTGGCTGCATCATAGGTCATGGTAGCGGTCACTTGATGGCGATAACGATGACTATCGCCTTGTAAACTATACTCTGAACCTAAAATTAATAAGCATCCAGCGAGGATCATCAATGCGAGCGACCAAAATTGCTTCATTAATGTCTCCCCCTTCTAATCAGTCCCCATGACTGACTATGTCGATAGTGCTATCATACGCGAGGCCAATTCCCAGTAACTAAAAAAGGTGCAAAGCCTAAAATAGCTTGCACCAACGTTAACTTTAGTTGTCCTGCTTAAACGATTTTGTTACATAAGAGTCGCTAATTCAACTTGACCGGCAGTTGCGACTGCTTAATTAATGCCAGTAAATCATGCATCTTGCGAATCGCAATATCAATAGTTTCACCATTCGAAAAGTAACCCAGTTGCTGCTGCTTATTAACGCGGACTAACATCTTGGGATTCACTAAGAAGCTTTTATGCACGCGAAAAAGTTCCGGATGTGCCACCGTTTCGTCACTTATTTTGCCGTTGTATTGCACAATTCGGTCAACCAGATGTAAAACCAGTTTATTCCGGCTCGTCCCAGTTTCGATAAATAAAACTTCAGCCAGGGGTAAATTGAACAACTGCCCGCCCTTCGAATAAGAAAACATGGCCTTGCTCGCTACCCCTTGCTTGTTGTACCGTTCATAAGCAATCCGGATGTCTTTTTCAACTTTAGCTTTGACTGCTTCTTGCCCCAGATCCTTGACGATAAAATCTAATGGCTCAATCCGTCGCTCAAACGTTAAAAAGGCCATCTCAGCATGGGTTGACACAAAGACAATTTTTGCATTAACATCGCGGTCACGAATTTTACTAGCAAGTTCAAGCCCATTTAATTGCTGACCGGAATACTCAATATCCAAAAAATAGAGTCCTTCGATGTCCGTGTGCGCGTCCACATAGTCCAATAAGGTCTGTGCGGTTCCGGTTGCAACGGTCAACGCCATATCAAAATCATTGATCATAATATGGTTGGTGATGATTTTTTTTAAGGTTGCTAATTGCTCTGGATCATCTTCAACAACAAAGGTCTTCAACAAGCCCCTCACTCACTTTCAATACTGATAATGAATTCAAATCGGGTATTCGTTCCCAGTTCATAGGTGACATTTTCCAACGGGTCCAACAATTCGCGGACGGTCGCTAGTCCTTGTCCATGTCCAGCACCCTTGGAAGTCCGACCGGCAATCATTAATTTTGCCGGACACTCAATTGGTGACGCTAGTGAATTGGTAAACATCAATTCAACCATTCTAGGATATTTTACAACGGCAACGGCAATTTGACCATCACTTTCGCCTGTGACTGCTTCAATGGCATTATCTAACAAGATGCCGCTCACGCGTGCCAAGGTGACCGGATCAATGGCCAACTGGTCAACCGGTTCACTGGCCTCCAATCTCACTTGGATGCCCGCTTGCCGTGCCACGGAGAATTTATTTTGAATAATCGCCTTTAATGAACGGTCTTTTAGCCGTTCCAAATTGTCAAAATGGCCAAAATCACGGGTCAAGCTCGTTTTAGACTGATCCACCACTTCATCAAAATAATGCATGAGCTCAGGATTATCCGTCGCATGCACATATTCCCCTAACGACAACAGAATATTTTGGTAATCATGCCGAAATTTTCTTAAATTTTGATAGCTACTCTCTAAATTGTTAACGTAAATATCATACTGTTTGCGCTCCAACGATTGCCGATGTGCCTGGACTCGCATGGTATAACTATAAAATAAGTAAATAAACGTGCCACCGTTGATGATCAAAATAGCCACCAAGATAATCATGAGAATTCCTAAAAATCCAGACCCAATATTATAATTATCCGCTGCAGTCGTGACTGCAAAAAACGCAATTGCGACCACTGCCAACGCACTAACAATCACATTCAATAACACTTCATCGTTGAATTGACGTGGGTGACGTTTGTATAAAATTTGAAAGCTAATTGCCACCGCCAACATACAAGCCGTGACGATTGTTTCACCAATCACTTCAAATAACCAGCCACTCCACTGATCTAATCCCAAATGTAAGAGATGAAAAATGGTCTCCGTCGCAAAGTTTCCAAAAAAGCTAAATAAAATATAGGAGAGTGTCGCCGTCAAGCTGGTCACAATAAAATACTTTTTATTGCGCACAAACCACAACAGTCCCAAATTAACGATGAACGTGGCAATATCCGAATAATCGTCATACCACATATATAATCCTGTTAAAAATAGGGCCATCATCACAACGGTAAAGTAGACGCGCCGCTGTCGTAACTCTCGATTGATTAAGATTTGTAGCATAAACACCAGCATGACCGAATACCAATGGTCAAATGCGGCGATGTACCAATACACATAAACGATGGTGCGCCCCTCCCCAGTAACCCGATAGTTCAATACTCTTATTGTATCGAAATCGACGTCATTTGTATATTTCATCTGGTGAAACTTAATAAACTTAAGCGTTTCTTTGCCTAAATTGCCCAATTTTTGACAGATAAAAACGCCAAGCGGACTCAACCAACTTGGCGTACTTAAGAATCAATTTAATTTAATGAAAATCACCCGGCATGTAACTTTCGATTACTGCAGTGATGTTGAACGTTTCAAAACTGTGGAAACTTGCTTCATCAATTTCAGCATACCGAACAGCAATTTGTGGCCGCTTGGCTAAATCGAAAGTATCGACGTAGTTGAATTCCAAATATTTTTTATGTTCACTATGAATAAAGCCAGTATAAGTATCACCGTGTTTTTTAATACGCCCAGATAACTGAATGACTTGATCTTTCTTAAAGGCCAACTTCAACATGGTTTTCAACAATGAATGCTTGTGTTCAGCTTCCTTTTTCAGGAATTTAGTCACCAAGCGTTCCGTATTCCAAATGTCATAGTAGCCACGCTGTTGCGCTAAGCTAACAATCGTCGTGATACTCTTCAAGTAATCAGAAGTCGCGACCACCTTAGCTAAAGATGCCTTACGGAAAACAACCAATCCATCTAACTCACCGTCAACATTAATGGCTTCGACTAAGACAAACTTTTCGTCTTGTTGCAGGACATAGCCGACACTGAACTGTTCGTTGGTCCCTTTTGCATAGATTTCAACGAGGTTCTTAGTCTTGATTGCTTTGGCTAAATCGTCTCGAATCGCACTCATTGCGCGTTCCCCCATTCACTGATGTCCAGTGAGTCACCACTGGCAAAAAATATTATATTATATTTTCAGTGTCTATCATACCACTTGTAAAAGCTTCAATTCAAACAGAGAATACCGATCATTAACACCATTAGCATCTCACAAAATAAACTTATTAATTATTTCGGCAATCGCATCATGATTATTGTCCGCAGTCGTCACATATTTTGCCACCGCTTTAACGCTATCAATCCCATTAGCGACACTAACTGGCAGACCGACTGCCGCTAACATTGGCAAATCATTGCCATTATCCCCAGCTGCAATGATTTCGTCAGCCTTAATGCCAAGCAATTTTCCTAACTGGACGGATGCCGACCCTTTATTCACCCCGGCACGATTAAACTCAACGTAGCGATCAGAAGAATAAGTGACTGCCAATTCCGTTGGATCCACTTGTGCCTCAACTGCGCGCTGCATTTGTTTTCTCGCCGGCATTGTTGGCAGTGCCATAATCACCTTCATGACAGCCATATCTTTGAATCGCTCAAAATCGGGCTCGGTCATAATTTCGAAAGACACGCCGCGGTTGGTCAAATAAGCCGAGTCATCCGGCTGTGGATTGTAAATATATAAAACGTCCTGCGTGTAAACATGCGTTGCCGCCTGGGGTTCTGCCACACCAGCGGCGAAAACAGCCTTAGCCATGTCATATGGCATGGCATTGACGGCAATTGGACGATTACCGGCATTTTCTAAAACTAGGCCACCATTATAAGAAATTGAATATTGGCCGGGTTGGTTCCGTAATTGCATTTTTTCCAAATCATTTTGAAAAGACGTGTAACTGCGGCCAGAATTAGGCACAAAATAAACACCCTTAGCCGTTGCTGCTTGGATAGCTGCAGCGTTTTTTGCCGACAAACTGCCATCGTCATTCATGAGCGTTTCATCTAAATCACATACGATCATTTTATACATCAAAAAGTCCCTCTCAATTCTTAGTCATACTTTCACTCTAGCGAACTCAAGTTATAAATGCAACCGCTTTTATTGCCGATTTGACTGGATACCATGCAAACTAACTTGAATCGACGGGTTTTAAGCAAAGCGGTTGAGGCCGCCTAGTGTTTTCGCTATACTTAATAAGACAAAAACTGAAGGGAGTTACAAACTATGATTGAAGAATTCAAAACTTTTATTGCTCGCGGCAATGTGATTGATCTGGCCGTTGGGGTCATCATCGGGTCAGCCTTCACTGCCATCGTCAAATCTTTGACGGATTATCTCATTAATCCGTTGATTGGGATTTTCTTAGGCAAAATTGATTTATCTAACTTAAAATTTACCATCGGTGAAGCAACTTTTAAATACGGTGCCTTTTTGAATTCCGTCATCAACTTTTTCATTGTTGCGATTGTCGTTTTCTTTTTGGTCAAAATAATTAATCGGGTTGTCCGCACTGAACCTGCTGATGAAGAAGTTGAAGAAAGCCCCGACCTATCGGAACAATACCTGAGTGAAATCCGTGATTTATTGAAAGAACAAGCTAAAAAATAACGCCAAGCAAAGTTTCTGCCAAATGTCTATATGGTATTGAAACTTTTTTTGTTATACAATATGTAGTGCAATTTTCTATAAAGAGGGGCTATCATGGTGATAATAACAGCAGGAATGATTGGGGTCGGTAAAACCACGTTAACTGGTTTAATCGCCGACCACCTTGATACAAAAGCATTTTACGAACCCGTTGGTGACAATCCAGTCTTGCCACTATATTACTCGGATCCAAAGAACTACGGTTTCCTACTACAAATTTATTTTTTAAACAAACGTTTTGGCATGATCAAACAGGCATTGGCAGACGATAACAACGTCCTCGACCGTTCAATCTATGAAGATGCCCTGTTTACTAAAGAAAACAATGCTGAAGGCAATATCTCAGATACCGAACTAAACGTCTATCTGCAATTATTAGACAACATGATGACTGAACTAACTGAATTACCTAAAAAGGCACCAGACTTGATGGTTTATTCAGAAACCGATTTTGAAACGATTCTTTATCGCATCAAAAAACGTGGTCGTGATTATGAACAATTCGATAATAATCCTGAATTGGAATCTTACTACTACAAGATGTGGACAGCCTATCGCAAATGGTTCGATGAATACGATGCCAGTCCTAAGATGAAGATTGATTTACAAAAATATAACTTAGAAAAACCTGAGAATCGAGACGCTGTGTTGGCACAAATTGATGCTGAACTCGGCAAGATTCGCAACCCAGCTAATGTCTAACGCAAAAAGCACTGCCGTCACGGGATTTCCCGTAAACGACAGTGCTTTTTTGAACCGATCTAACTTACGGCACGAACATCGCGAGCTAATTCAAAATCGTTCGTGATGACGGCACTCACTTGCTTGTTAAATAATTGACGCATTTCATCTGGATCATCAACAGTCCAGACCCGTTCCGAAACGTGCGGCATCGCCTGATAATGTTCTAAATGCAAGCCTTCCAGATGTTCACTTGCACAGAAGCCCTCAGGATCACCAATCCGTGCAGAAGATAGAAAAGCGTACTTCTGGGTTGGGTCTAGTTTGTATCCCCGCTCTAAACTATGCAGATTAAATGATGAAAATACGACCGGATAAACGAGATCAGCTTGTCGTACTAATCGTAAAACAATCCGTTCAATTCCTTGATAATAATGTTTATCCGTTTTGAACTCCAGATTCAAATGTACAGGTTCACCAGCTACCAATTCTAGTAACTCAGTCAAAGCCGGGACTGGTTCCCCATTTGCCAATGAGAATTGGCGCAATTCATCGTAAGTATACGCTGAAATTTTGCCCTGCCCATCCGTGGTACGGTCAATTTTCTCATCATGCATAATGACTGGGACATTGTCCTTTGTCAGATGCACATCAAACTCTAAACCATCAATCTTTTGACCGACCGCGTAGGCGAACCCAGCTAATGAGTTTTCTGGAAACTTCACTGGTACGCCACGATGACCATAAATTAACGATTGACTTGTCATCATCTTTCAACTCTTTTCGGTTATTTCGTCCAGCCATTGGCCAGGTTATTTGATTCTAACACTTTATTGTAAGAATCTTCGGCAGCTTTGAGTGATTTATAGACATCTTTGCCAGCATAAATTTGTTGCATGGCATTTTGAATCAATGAACGTGCTGCAACCACGCCATCCACAAAAATCCCTGAGTTCGTGTAATTTGCCTTGGCACTCTTCAATTGATCACTAGGTACCTTAAGCATTGGCAACTTCTCGTATGACTGCTTTAAGATTGGTTCATTTGCAGAATCCTGGTTGATTGCCAGATAGCCAGTAGCCTTTTCCCAACGTGCTTGGTTTTTCGGATTAATCAAGAACTTCGTAAATTCCCAAGCACCTTGTTGAACGGCCTCCGATTTATCATTTGAAATCCAAAGTGAGGCACCACCAACAGAAATACCATTGGCTTTAACGCCATCAGGCCGTGGATAGTACGTGACTCCCAGATTTTTGCCTAAGCCTTTCGCCAAGACACTCATATCCGCTGAAGTCTGCATGTAAATTCCTAACTTGTTCGACAAGAAGGCAGCCATTTCATTTTTATGGGACCCAAAATTCATGAAATCACCATATTTAACGCGGTCCTGTACCCACGTCATTGATTTAATTGCAGTTGGACCAGTAAAGTTTACCTTTGTTGAAATCCCAGTATGACCATCATGCTGATTCGCAAATTCTTCATTGGCATTTGAAAGAAATTGTTCAAACAACCATGAATAGGACTCAACACTAATTCCCTTCACTTTATGATTTGACCGATCATAAAGTTGCTTCGAAACTCTGGTAATATCACTATAGGTTGGATCAACCGGTGGTGGCGTGATATTATACTTTTTCAATAGCCCAGCATTATAATATAACGTCGTTTGAGACGTATTAAAAGGCATTGCTAATAATGTCCCCTTTCGCGTTGCAACGCCTCGGGCAACAGAAGCAATCTTGCTGACATCATAATTTTCTTTATCAACGAACTTTTGCATTGGGACAGTAAAACCACTGTGATACATTTGACTCGTTGAAATATCCATTGATTGAAAAATTGCTGGCGAGGCATCAGTTCCATGTGTGTTCATAATTTTCTGAATCACATCATTGTAGCCGCCTTGAAATTGAGGAACAATTTCATACTTCGATTGTGATTTATTGAATTCATTAATAAAAGTCACTAGCTTTTTCTGGCCAGGGCCTTTCATTTCATGCCAGAATACCACCCGCGTCCGGCCAGACGCATCATGTACTTGTGACCTTGAATAACCGAAAACACCGAGTCCAATAACCAGAATAACCGCAGCAGCACTAAAAAGTTGCCAATAACGTTTAATGAACTGACTAATTTTTTTCATTTGACGGATCCCTCATTTAAGCCTGATTTAAAGTAGTGTTGACCAATATACAAGACAATCAGTGTTGGTACCACAACGATTGCTGCACTGGCTTGGACCATGCCCCAATCATTGAAAGTTTCTTCTGATTGGAGTTGCCGCAGTCCATCTTGAACTGGGCGTAAATGATCACTAAAGGTCGTCAGCATTGGCCAGAGGTATTGATTCCAGGCACCTAAGAAGCTATAAGCTGCTAATGTACATAAACTAATCTTGGAATATGGCATCACCACTTTCCAATAGAATTGCCAATGTGACAAACCATCGACATCCGCCGCCTCTTTTAAGTCCCGTGGAATTTGTTTAAATGTCTGCCGCAACATAAAAATACCAAATGCCGAGGTTAAAAATGGAATGACCATGACGGAATAATGGTTCAATAACCCGAGCATTTTAACCGTTGCAAAGTTTGGAATCACTTCCGCTTCAAATGGCAACATCATCGTCCCTAAGACGACATAGAATAAAAAGTCACGATATTTAAAATCTAAAAATACAAACGCATAAGCGCCCAATGAACAGAAAAACAAGTGGGCAATCGTTACTAGACTCGCAATGACCAAACTATTCAACAAGTAACGTAAAATCTTAGTTTGCGTGAAAGCCGTCACGTAATTGTGCAAGGTTAATTGCCCGCCACCCCAAAGTGTCCCTTTGGCAATATCCATGGATGGTAAGAAACTCGTCCAAATCCCAAGTGCAAACGGAAAAATCACAATAAACGCTAACAGTGCCAAAAGAATATATTTCAAACTATTACCAAGCAGCCGTTTCTTGGCAACTTGTTTCATCATGGAATTTTCCATTAGTAATTCACCCGCTTTGCTAACAACTTAAATTGAACAAAAGTAATAATGGCAATAATTACGGTCAAAATAATTGCTTCCGTACTAGCTTGTGCATAATTACCATTCATAAAGGCATCCTTGTAGACCCGATAAACTAATAAGTTTGTCGCATTAGTTGGCCCACCACCAGTCATCAAGTCAATCAGCCCGAAGCTCTTGAAGCCAGAAATTAAAGTGATCACTGCGACAAAGAACATCGTTGGTGAGATCATCGGCAATGTGATATGCCAGAATTGATAGCGTGATGTGGCACCTGAAACATCGGCTGCATCATACAAGCTCTTAGGAACTGCTTGTAGCGCACCGAAGAATAGCAAGAATGTAAACCCTAAATGCATCCAGACAGTCGTTGCAATCACTGCCACCATTGCCCACCCTGGCGTTGTTAGCCAGTTAATTGGATGGAAGCCAAACGCGATAACTACTTTGTTTAAAATACCGAGTGTCGGATTAAACATGAATAACCAGAAAACGGCTGAAACGGACACTGATACACCCATCGTCGCTGTAAAAATATTGCGGAAGAACCCGATCCCACGCAACTTTTGGTTAGCCATTGCCGCGAGCAGTAGTCCAAAAATAATGGTAAAAACAGAAACGCTCACAACATAAGTTCCAGTGGCCTTTAAACTAGCAATATAAGAGGCAGATTTCAGCAAAATCGTATAATTTTTAAGTCCTACGAAAACGGTTGGCTTACCAAATGTATCCGTCAAAAATAAACTTAAATATAAAGTCCGTAACATCGGGAAAAACACAAACACCGTTAATAACAAGATTGAAGGACCTAAGAACAACCAGGCATAATACTTATCATTCTTCTTTAACTCGAAACTTTTGACCTTAGCCGTAAGTTTATCGTTGGCTTCTGGGCCTTTTGGTTGTTGCTTAGTTGACGGCAACGATTCGATCATCTTTAACCCCTCCTTGTTCCGCAATTAAGGCTTCATTTTCGTCGAAGACAAAGGCTGGCCCAATGGCGGTAACTGCGATGCGTTGTTCTAACGCAATGTGGACTTGACCATCTTTGACAATTCGAACTTCAACGTCGTTATCCAATACAGCTTCAATAATGGTCTGATCACCAAGCGCTTCGACGTTAACCACAGTCGCATTGCCCTCATTGCCAGTGACGGGTTTCAGATCGAGTTGGTTTGGTCGAATCCCGACGGTGTAAGTCCCAGTCGCAATTGGCGCTGCCAATTCAACTTGTAAGAATTCATCCACGATTAGTTGTGTCGTCGCTGCTTTGCCACTCGTTGTCGCAGTTAATAGGTTGATTTGTGGTGTGCCAAAGAATTGCGCCACAAAGTGATTAGCTGGGTGATTATAAATGCCTAACGGTGAGTCAATTTGTTGCACATGTTGGTCATGCAAGACCATGACATGATCGGCCATCGTCATTGCTTCAGTTTGATCATGGGTCACATAGATTAAAGTCAAACCGAGCTTGCGTTGTAATTCACGAATTTCTGAACGCATCCGCACCCGTAATTGGGCATCTAAATTAGACAGTGGTTCATCCATCAAACAAATCTTTGAGTCACTCGCAATTGCTCGTGCTAACGCGACCCGCTGTCGCTGACCACCAGAAAGCTCACGCGGCTTGCGGTCACGATATTGCGTTAAATTGACCATTTTCAAGGCATCATCAACACGTTGTGTGATTTCAGTCGCAGCCATTTTTCGTGCTTTTAAACCAAAGGCCACATTATCTGCAACACTTAAAAATGGATATAAGGCGTAACTTTGGAAAACCATTGATAAGTTACGATCCTTGGGCGGGACATTGTTCATCACTTGACCATTAATTTTTAAAATGCCGTCCGAGATAGGAATGATCCCCGCAACCATTCGTAGTAAAGTACTTTTCCCACAACCAGAAGGGCCAACGATCACGAATAATTCACCGTCTTGAACTTCAGCGTTTACCTCGCTCAATACTGGCTTGTCGCTATGATCGTAAGTCTTAGTGATGCCTTTCAATTCAATTCCCATATCTGTCCTACTCCCTCAAACAATTTATTAGTGGTCTGAACAAATCAACCACTTCCTAAATCATGCCAGATGAACGTTTCAATCGTGTCGACTTGCTGTAAAGTTTATGTATGGCTTGCGTAAAAACGCGTGTACCAAAAAAAGCCCAATCAACAATAACTGGCTCTTTGTCAACTGTTGTTGGTAATCAGCTATCATTAGCGCCCAGCCGCCCCGTGGCTGGGCGCTTTCTGTACAC
>NZ_BJDG01000011.1 GCF_005404945.1 Lactiplantibacillus pingfangensis
TATAAAAAGCACATAAAAAATCCGTTGCCAGTAATCAAGATTGGTCTTGATTACCAACAACAGATATTATAGAGCCACTTATTCGAGCAACGGTTAACAGCTTTTGAAGCACTAATCAAAGCGTAGACCATAAAAAAATCACCCACACAATTGCTGTGTGGGTGATTTTAGCGTTTGAATAATTGCAATACCTGAATTATAAAACGTGGAGTTGGCTACCATCGAGGGCAGCGCAGTTGGTACGGTGGGAAAGTTCTTGGAATGGGTTCAATTGACCGTTAACTAAGTCAAATAAAGTCGTATAGTTAAAATGTTCTAATAAGACCCCATAATCGTACTGGTCACAGTCGAAGACGACAGCTGACGACGCTTCAGTAATGGCCATTTCCGAAGCCAGTCGTTGATCAGCATGAAAGGCTTGTTTAGCCAGTTTACTATTGCGATCTTCCATAAACATATCCAAATCAATGTGACAACCCGTGGCAACCGATTTGACCAAATCTTCTGAATAATGCTGGCCAGTTTTTAACATGGCATCTTGTAAGGCAATCAGAAAATTGCGGCCACGCTTTTTACCTTGAAATAGGGCAGCTTTATAATCGAGAATCACGCGGTATAAAGTTTGTGATTGTTGATTTTGTGCCTGCCAGTCAGAAGCTTTGATACCTTGGCTTTTAAGGGCTTTTTGCACCACATTAATGTTTAATAAGGGTACGAATTGGAATTGAATTTGCTTATCCGAATCATTGGCCAGCCGCAACACATTTTGTTCATCGCGCACACATTGTGTCGCCAATGGATTTACAAATAAATACACTTCTAACACGTCATAATTCCTCCACTTTCTCTTTTCGCGTCATAGTGCAGAATACCAAATGAACCTAGGTATTTGCAAGTTTTTAATTCCATTACAGTTTTTATTTTACGATCAGGTCGTAACTTTAAATAAACCTTCGACTGTCATCATGCACCGAATTCCTGGTTTCGTAAAGTAATCTGCTTCACGTCTTTCAGTTTGTAAGGTTGTTAATGTCAATTGTTAAACTAGGAAGCGATTGCTTTTTATTCTGTCAAAATATGGTAAAATTTTAAAGGTATGGATTTGAAACGGAGGTGTCTTGATGGAAGATTGGAATCATTTTTTGTTACCTTATCAGCAGGCGGTGGACGAGCTGAAAATCAAATTGCGGGGCATGCGCAAACAGTTTCGGGATTTGAGTCAGCACGAACCGATTGAATTTGTAACGGGGCGCGTCAAACCAGTTGATAGCATCAAGGAAAAAATGGTGCGGCGTAAGGTTCAAGAAGATCGATTAGAACAAGATATGCAAGACATTGCCGGACTACGCATTATGTGCCAATTTGTTGAAGATATTTATCAAGTTGTCGATTTGTTGCGTAAACGGACCGATTTGACCATTTTGGAAGAACGCGATTATATTAGCAACGAGAAGCCATCCGGGTACCGTTCTTATCACATTGTGATCGAATACCCAGTTCAAATGGTTGATGGTGAGAAAAAGATTTTAGCCGAGATTCAAGTTCGGACTTTAGCGATGAATTTTTGGGCAACGATTGAACATTCACTGAACTACAAATACCAAGGCGACTTTCCAGAAAATTTAAGTCAGCGGCTACAACGAGCTGCGGAAGCTGCGTTTAGCTTAGATAAAGAAATGTCCGAAATCCGCGAAGAAATTCAAGAAGCTCAGAGCCTCTTTTCCTATGGCAAAGGGTCTCAAAACGACTCAAAAACGGTGACGAAGGAAGATCAAGAGCCATGAAAGTAACCATATTTGCAAACGCTAATCCTAAAACGAAAAAAGTTGCGGCTGAATTACATACAAAACTTGTGGCCGCAGGGTTTGAAATTGACGATTTTAAGCCAGACGTGGTCCTTTCCGTTGGTGGGGATGGCACGCTGTTGTCGGCATTTCATCACTATAGTGACATGGTTGATCAATTACGCTTTGTCGGGGTGCATACGGGCCATTTAGGCTTCTATACGGACTGGCGAGACTACGAGATCGACCAACTTGTTGATGGCTTGTTGCATGATAATGGTCAATCGGTGACCTATCCACTGCTTTCGGTTGAAATCACTTACGCGGATACGGGTGAGACCGATCATTATTTGGCGCTGAATGAATCAACGTTGAAAAAGCTAGGGAGCACCATGGTCGCGGATGTTTATATTCAAGATGAACTCTTTGAACGTTTCCGTGGCGATGGTCTCTGCGTTTCGACGCCAACTGGTTCTACGGCTTATAATAAGTCGGTGGGCGGTGCCGTGATTCATCCACGTTTGGATGCCTTACAAATGGCCGAAATTGCCTCAATCAATAACCGGGTGTTCCGAACGTTAGGCTCACCGGTGATTGTTGCTCCTTATGAAACGATTACGATTAAGCCGCAACAGCAATCACATTTTATCTTTACCGCGGATCAAATGGACACGCAACCACGGCCAATACAGCAAATTTGTTATTCAATTGCTAATCGGCGCATTGCTTTTGCCCAACATCGGCATAACCGTTTCTGGAAACGGGTGGGGACGTCCTTCATTGGTTTGGACGAAAAATGAGGTTTACGTGGACCAACGCCGCAACCTCACCGATGAAAGTCAAAACGTTGTTATCTGAACATGGTGTCACGCGTAGTTTGTTGAAAAAAGTTAAGTTTCACGGTGGCGCAATTTTAGTCAATGAGGTGCCTGTATTAGCGATTCACATGCTTACCGGTGGCGAAAAAGTGACCATGGTCACGCCAGATGAGGTCGGAAATGAGCATCTTGGCGTGTCCAGCTTGCCAATTACGATTTTGTATGAAGATCGTGACTATTTAATTGTCAACAAGCCGGCGGGGGTGGCTTCAGTACCGGCCCATCGGTTACCAGAAAACACGCTGGCTAACCGGGTCAAGGGGTACTATCGTCGCCAACATTATCAAAATGAAGTGGTGCACATCACAACCCGTCTCGATCGCGATACGAGCGGGATTGTGTTGTTTGCTAAACATCATTTTGCCCATTCGATTATTGATCATCAATTGAAAGAACATGCGATGCGGAAAATGTATCTCGCGGTCGTGAGCGGTCAATTAACTGATGACCATGGCTGGCTAGATCAGCCAATTGGGCGGGCGGCGGATTCGTTTATCAAACGGACGGTTACGCCGGATGGTCGCGCCTCGTTAACCGAATATTGGGTGGTCAAACGGCTCCCCGAGATGACGGTTGTTCGTGTTCGCCTGCACACTGGGCGGACCAATCAAATTCGGGTGCATTTCGCGGCGGCTGGACATCCGTTGATTGGCGATGAGTTATACGGTGGACCAGCTAATGTGGCGATTGATCGGCAGGCCTTACACTGTATGCAATTACAATTCTACGATCCATTTATTGAGCAAGATTTGACCACTTTCGCGCCACTACCGGCAGATTTGGCAAACTTAATCGACAGTGAGACTGAAGATTTTGGCTCACGATAAAACAGCAAAAAGGCGTTGCAATTACTCAACAGTAATTGCAACGCCTTTAGTTTGGTTATTAATACGCCAAAATTTTCGTGCCGTGTGCTTGTTTGAGATTTAGTGCAGTGGTGATTTCATCGACATTGTCGGCGGTAATGCCACCACCTGGCAAGATTTGAATTCGTCCATCGGCGAGTTGAATCGTGGCCTTTAATTGCGGCACACAATCGGTGATTGCGGTTGTTAAGGGACCACCATGGGTTAAAATACGTTCTACCTGATGGTCAACTAACCAATCGATCGCCAGCGCTTGTTGTTCAGTGGTCATGGCGTCAAACGCCATGTGAAAGACCACGCTCATGCCACCAGCGGCCCCCACGAGTAATGACATCGCTTCAGTGTCTAGGTCGCCGGCTGCGGTCAAAGCGCCAAAGGTAACGGCATCTACCCCTAAGGCTTGGGCTTGCAACAAATCGGCTTCCATGATTTTGAGCTCGGTATCATTATAAACGAAGTTGCCACCACGAGGACGAATCATGGCGACCAGACTGACGCCGTGTTCTTGAGTGTATTTAGCAGCTTCAGCCATGACGCCACGGCTAACGGTCGTCCCACCAACGGCTAAATTATCGTTCAATTCAATCCGTTTAGCACCGGCCGCTACGGCAGCGGGAATGTTCGTATAGTTTTCAAGTGCAACTTCTTTTAGCAACATGTTTGAGTCATCCTTTATTTTGAGAATAAGACGCAAACGCCTTCTGGCACAATGACGTCTTTTTGCAATAAACTCAGTTTACCAGTTTTAAGGTCGCGCGCATATAAAGTCGCGTTGTCAGTATTTTGATTGACGACGACCACAAAGCCCTCGGTTGAATCTAAGTCAAAGTCACGCGGAAAATCGCCTTCAGTACTAATTTGTTGAATTAAGGTTAAGCTAGCGTCAGCCGCGACGGCGAAGACCGCTAAGCTGTTGTAGCCCCGGTTAGAAACGTAAAGGAATTTGCCATCATGACTGAGACGGATGGCAGCGGCACCGTTATGGTCAGTGTAATCAGCAGGAATAGTGCCAATCACGGCCGTTTGGGTGAAACTGCCGGTTGCTGAGTCGTAGGCCAGGGTGGCAACTTTACTGGAAAGTTCACCTGCCAGTAACGCGTGTTTGCCGTCCGGCGTGAAGACCAGGTGCCGAGGACCAAAGCCAGCTGATAGCGTTAACACAGACTGTTCAGTTAATTTGCCGCTATCACTGACGTTATAAACATAGACCTTGTCACTCCCTAAATCAATGGCAACTAAGCGGTTGTCGGGGGTGAGATCGGTGTAGTGAATATGTGACCCGTCTTGTTCCGGACGAGGGCCTTTGCCAGAGTGGGTGACCTGATCGACTAGTTCAAGTTCGCCATTAGCGGCAATTTTTAAGACACTGGCCGTGCCTTTATGATAGTTGGCGCTATAAACGAGTTGGCGGCCTTCATCGACAGCCACGTATGCGGGTGGTGTTCCGGGCGCAATCACCGCGTTTAGCTTGTTGGCGTGGTCACCGTCCAGTTGCCAAGCTGCAACGCCGCCTTCATCGTTTTCTTTGTCGACGCTGTAAAGGCGATTTTTAGCCGATAAAGCCAGGTAGGTCGGGTTAGACGTCTTTGCGAGTAACCCATCATTAGTTAATGTTTTTTCAGTGGTATCCAAGGTTCCTTGATAGATGCCTTGGCTTGTTTTTTTGGTATAAGTGCCAAATAGAATTTTTTCTTGCATGCAAAAAAGCCTCCTTAGTTAATGAGTTTAGTATAGCATAATTTGAGATTCTGTAAGCGATGACAAATTGACACCCGGCCTACTCGCTATGCTACAATTAGGCTATTAACTAATAGAATGGAGTTCTCAACTATGGCAACGACCGCAACTGTAAAAGCCATTGGGCCACAAGCAATGTCGCCCGATGAGCCAATCTTAATTTTGTTTGATGAAACCGCCACGGAGTCGCTACAACAGATTGCAGTGATTCAACAGTTTCAAGAATCACTGACCCATTTGGACTTAAAAGCGGGCAGTACGCTAAAGATTGATGAGCAGGCCTATACGGTTGCCTATGCTGGGCCGCTGGTTGACTCAAACCTGACAACGATCGGTCACGCCACCTTGTATTTTACGGCGGTACCGGCCAAGCCTTTGGCAAATGGGATTTACTTAACCCCAGCTCAGCTTCCAAAATTGAAAGTCGGGAGTATTTTGACCTACGAACCATGACAAGAGGGGGTGCTGCTGATTGAAAAATAAACCAGTTAGCGCAGGATTACTGAATTCACGTACGATTCGAAACTTAGTCATTATTTTACTCGTTCTCGCGGTTTTCTTTCTCGGCAAACAGGTCGATTGGTTATTGACGCCGGTCCGCCAATTTTTTAGTATTGTTGGTTTTCCCGTGATCTTGGCTGGTGTCCTGTATTACTTGATGAATCCGTTAGTAGACCGGTTAGAACGCAAGTATCATGTCCATCGTAGTTTGACGATTACGGCGCTGTTCGTGATCATTTTTGGGCTGTTAATCTGGGGCGTGGTGGCGCTGATTCCAACGCTACGCACGCAGACGTTAGCGATTATTAATGACTGGCCAAAGTATTGGCAAAATGCTAGTCATGAGATTAATCAGTGGCTCAATGATCCGAACTTGTCTGGCATCCGGGATCAGCTGGAGCAATGGAATACGGATGCTAGCAAAGTGTTAAGCAGTCGTGTTACCAAATACCTCACGAGTACCGTATCGTCGATCACCACCGTGGTCAGCACAGTGACTACCATCGTCATTGGCTTGATTACGATGCCGTTCATTTTATTTTATTTACTCAAGGACGGTCACCGGTTACCGGCTTATTTAGCAAAATTTGTACCAACCAAAGGCCGGGCGAGTTTCTTACAAGTGTTAACGGAGATTAATACGCAAGTGAGCAATTACATTCGTGGTCAGTTAACCGTGGCGTTCTTCGTGGCAGTAATGTTTGCCATTGGCTATGGTCTGATTGGGTTGAAATTTGCATTAACGTTAGGGATTGCTGCCGGAATATTGAACTTGATTCCGTATTTGGGCTCTTTCTTAGCAATGGTGCCTTCCGTCGTGATTGCGATGGTCATTTCGCCCTGGATGCTCGTTAAAGTTTTGATTGTCTTCGTGATTGAACAGACGATTGAGGGACGCGTGATTTCACCATTAGTTTTAGGGAGCAGTTTGGCGATTCATCCGGTGACGATTTTGATTGTGTTGCTAGCGGCGGGGAAGATTTTTGGCTTAATGGGCGTTATTTTTGGTATTCCTGGCTATGCCATTTTAAAAGTCTTAATCACGCATTTATTTGCTTGGTATCAAGAACAATCTGGCCTGTATGATACCGGTCCAGATGACTAGGCATTGGCAATTTCAATTGATCGTGCTGATTTCTGCACACAAAAAGCGCTCGGATTTTTCCAAGCGCTTTTTGTGTGGCGGTTACCAGCTAGCTTTTTTAACCCCAGGAATCTGACCCTGATGGGCTAACCGACGGAAATTTAACCGGGACATCCCGAATTTTCGTAGGTAAGCGTGTGGCCGACCGTCAAGCGAGTCACGACGATGAATCCGGACAGGCGACGCATTGCGTGGCAAGGTTGCCAGACCAGCATAATCACCGGTAGCCTTCATTTCAGCACGCTTAGCGGCATAACGGGCAACGGTTGCTTCAATCCGGCGTTCTTTAGCAATTTTTGACTTCTTAGCCATAATTACGGTACTCCTTTCGTATTTTTTCTAGTTGCAATTCGTAATTAATTTTTTGAAATAACTTTAATTGTTTTTTAGAACGATATTTAAGATAGCATAGCGTTAGTGCAATTGCGACTATTTTGCTTGTCGCGCGGATTTATCAGTATGGTATGATTAACCTAATTAAGTTAGAGAGTGTGAAAACAGTGAAGAAAATCGATCAAGGCGTTGCATTTGTGCGGGCCAATTTAGGCTTATTTCGTTGCCTAGTTTGTGATCAGCCATATGACGCCATCAACGGGCATAGCCTCAGCTGTCCCAACGGTCATCAGCTAGACTTTTCTAAAAAAGGCAGCTTATATTTTTTAACGCATCAAGTGCAAAGTGAGTATGACGCACCGATGTTAGCTGCCCGTCGTCGTATTTTACAGGCGGGGTTCTTTCGCCCAATTGTGATGGCAATTAACGACCAGCTGCCTGACAAACCGCAACGCATCTTGGATATTGGTAGCGGGGAAGGCACACCATTGGCCGAATTATTGGCCTTACATCAGCAATCTAAAGATATTGGCATTGGCTTTGATATTAGCAAGGCGGGGGTCAATTTGGCGACACAGCTCACAACCCCAGCATATTTTTGTGTGGCAGATTTAGCTCAACTACCATTTACGGCAGATGCGTTTACTGCCATCATGGATGTCTTTTCGCCATCAGCCTATCGTGAATTTGAGCGGGTCTTGGCGCCAGGTGGTCAACTCTTAAAAGTCGTCCCCAATTCAGACTATCTGATTGAGTTGCGTCAGTTGCTGTTTGACCCAACGGATCGTCAATATACTTACGATAATGACCGCGTCATTGACTTGTTCAAACAGCACTATCCCCAAGCTGGCCAGCAACGGATTCACTATGAGTTTGATCTAAGTACGGTGGACTTTGCTGATTTAATGGTCATGACGCCGTTACATTGGGGCGCGTCGGCCGCTAATTTGGCGGCGGCGAAAGTGACCGGGCTGCCTAAAATCACTGTCGATGTCAGCTTGCTGACGATGACCAAGGAAAAATAAGCAGGTCAGCTTGCATGATTGTTTACTGGGTGTTAAGATAACCTTTGAGAAATCGTTTGGTAGCTAACATCGATTTAGATCGTTGGTGACTGCCGAGTTGTACTTCATTAACGTAGCTTTTCGCCGTGCCCACACCGAAATACTACGTTTTTTATTTTGCCAAAAATAACGCCAATCGAGACCTGTCATGTCAGGTACCGGTTGGCGTTTTTAGCTGAGTTGAAAACAGTCGTATTTTTATGAAAATTAACGTTTTTTGCGTGCGGACCAGTGCTGACCCAGCCAGCCAAAAATGAAACCAATTAAGGCTGGTAGGGTCCAACCTAACCCGAGACGAGCTAATGGTAACAGGTTGTTGAGTTGTTGCAACCATTGTCCCCAGGGTTGTTGTAAGACTGATTGTGGCAATGCGACAATCCCAGCTAGGGCGGCGGGAATCAACGTCCAAACCGTGGTCATGACAAACAACCAGCGTGATTTTCCTAACCATGGCGATAAAACCGCCAGTAGAATCAAAATAATGGCGAGTGGATATAAAAACATGAGGACCGGCGTGGAATAGTTAATCAATTGCGTGAGTCCGACATTCGCTAAGATTGCTGGGAGCAGGCAGGCAAAGCTGATTAACGCGAGATAAGGTAATTTTGGAAACATGCCATGAAGCGTATCGCCAAAGGCAGTTGTCAGTCCGATGGCCGTTTTAAGGCAGGCAATGATGACAATTAGGGCTAATAAGGCATTACCAAATGGGCCAAAATAGTAATTTGCCAGTTGTGCCAACGTGATGCCACCATTCGTTGCAGCTTGAAATTTACCGAGACTGAGCGTGCCAATAATGGCCAGCAACGTATAAATGACGGCCATCAGTGACATGCTGATCAGGCCCGCCTTAATGGTATCTGTCGCGATTTGGTTTGGATCAGTGACACCGAGTTCGCGAATGGCGTCAACTACCACGATGCCAAAAGCGAGTGATGCGAGGGCGTCCATGGTGTTATACCCTTCGGTGAAACCGGCCAAGCTTGGATTGATGGCGTAGGCGCCTTGAGCCGCAACGTGAAAATTTCCGAGTGGTCGGATGAGGGCCACGAGTATTAAGGCACCCAATAAGATGAGAAAAATAGGCGTTAACCACTTGCCAATATACGTCATCAATTTACCGGGATTGCGCGCTAGCAACCAAGTAATCAAAAAGAAGCCAATTGAAAAGGCAAGCAAACTGAATGATTGCTGCGATTTGGTTAAAAAGGGCACTAAGCCAATTTGAAATGCCGTGGTTGCTAAACGGGGCATGGCAAAGAGCGGCCCTAGCGTCAAATACAAAACGACGGTAAAAATGGTGGCATAAGGTCGGCTCACATTGGCTGCCAATTCAAACACGCCGGCGCTACGCGTGAGTCCAATCCCAATCACCCCAAGCAGCGGTAAGCCGATACCAGTAATCAGCAGACCAAACACGGCTTGCCAAATATTTTGACCAGCCTGTTGACCAAGAAAAACTGGAAAAATTAAATTACCCGCGCCAAAGAAGAGCCCAAAGAGCATGCTACCAATAAAAAATAAATTACGCCCAGATAAGCGTGTTTTCATTCGATCACTACTTTCGCAACTAAATTAAGATGTGTCCTAGCTTATCATGGTTTGGTTAGGGACAGATTAAAAATTGGTGATCTAAAGGTTGAAAGATCAAAATTGCTAGTAACTACTGCCATGTCAATGATTAGGTCATGAAGATTAGTTGCTATGACCGCTTCCAGTCGCCACTGATAACATGCGGCCGTGGGACCGGATCAAGCCTGAGAAACGTCTTGGCCCTCGCCTGGAACCCTTGCACAAATCGCAAATGTCCCAGACCGTCCGTGGCGTAACGCCGGCAAGAAGCATGCCGACCCAACGCCACCTTTGCGACCGATGGGATCAGCGTCGACGGCCAGCTAATTTGGAGGTGCCTATATGATCCTTTTGATCTTTCAACCTTCAGATGGTGATTCATGAAAATGGGCTGAAGCGACGAAAAAAAACACCAGCACAATTGTCTGTGCCAGTGTCCGATTTAAAATGATGAGTGTTGCCAGTCAGCCAAACCCAATTAACTTAATTATTGATTGGCAACCGTAAAACGTTCGTTGTGATGCTTGGGTTGTTCAATTTCGTCCAAGACGGCTGCGGCCATGGTTCCGGAGTTGGTGACCGATGAGCCTTCAGCAGTTGCTAATAACTTGTCGGTCCCTAGCATGGCAGGAACTGCCGGGCCAGCATGAAAGTCAGCGGCAGGTGAAATCCCAACCCAGTTGACATTCGTCACAGTTTGCAAAAACTGTAATTCACTCAGTTGATTTTGGGGAATCGCCACAAAAGCGGCTGCTTCAGGCGATTTTTCAATGTCGTGGACAAATAAGTGGTTGTCATCACCAGTTTTGAGACTGCCAGCGCCTAAAATAAAGACGAGGCGTGGTTGCGTGCTGTCACGCAGTTCAGCGACTAGCTTAGTAGCCAAATCGACATGCAAGTAGGCCTTTGTGGGTGGTGTCGCCATCGCGTCAATCACGATGTCAAAGTGAGCTAACTCTGATTGGGTTAAGCTAAAAGCATCTTTGGCCAAGGTTTTTAAATGGGCATTTGGGGTTAGTTGCGCCAATTTTTCTGCGGAACGTCCCAAGGCAGTGACTTCGTGCCCGCGTGACAATGCGGTGGTCGTGAGTGCTGAGCCGGCCATGCCGGTGGCACCAATAATCAATAATTTCATTTATTCCAACTCCCTATCTAATTTAACTTATTAATTGTAAGCCGTTGATCAGTATAAATGACCTAGTTTAATTTGGCTAATAATTCGCTTTCCATATAGAATTGTTAGGCTTTCACCGCACAATCATGGTATGATAACTAGGATAATTTGCGCGACTAGACCGCGATTAATTGGACAGCATTATCCAGCTTAAACTGCTAAAAACTTAAACAAAAAGGAAGATTATTTTGACGAATCATATTGCCTTATTTGAACCATTAATGCCCGCAAACACCGGGAATATTGCCCGGACTTGTGCTGGGACTGATACTGCACTTCATCTCATTGAACCGTTGGGCTTTAAAATTGATGATAAACATTTAAAGCGGGCCGGACTAGACTATTGGGATAGTGTGGACATCACGACTCATGCTGATTTACAAGACTTTTTGGCTAGTATTCCAGATTTAGCTAATCTTTACTTGGTCTCAAAGTTCGCCGATCACGATTATTCGGATGTTGATTACAGTGACACGACTAAAGATCATTACTTCTTGTTCGGAAAAGAGACCACCGGATTGCCTGAGCCGTTTATGCGGCAATATCCTGAAAAAGCGATTCGAATTCCACAAGATGATTCCCATATTCGGGCGTTGAATTTGTCGAATTCGGCCGCAATTGTGATTTATGAAGCCTTACGCCAACAAAACTTTTTAAGTTTGGAACGCTCACATCATTATGAAAATGATAAATTAAAATAACCTGGTGCCAGCCAGACGTACGTTAACGGCTCAGCGAGCTTTGGTTAGCGTGCGTTTTTAGTTTGATTTGGGAAAATATTCATTAACGAACATCGGTTTGGTACAATAGAACTAAGTTAAAAAATGGGAAGGACGATAGCAGCGTGGCGCGAAAGCAACGAACAACTAAAAAGCGACGCACGACGGGGACAAAGCGGCCGACCAAAGCCGCAACGCAACGTCAAATGACCGGGAATATTATTGGCTTGGTTGGGGTGCTGATTACTGGTTTTGCACTTTTTAAATTAGGATTAGTGGGGATCTTCTTTGCTGAATGCTTCCGCTTGGTTGCGGGGGATGCCTACGAGATTTTAGCGGTACTGACCTTAGTTTTGATGGGCTATGTGATGATTTTTGGCAAATTGCCTAAGATTGGTTGGCGCTGGTGGACTGGCGGCAATCTAGTCCTTTATAGTTACTTGTTATTATTAGAAATTCCAATGTTTAATCGTCTAAATCGACATACCGATTTTTGGTCGATTACTTGGCATTTGATTAAAAATGATTTTGCGACGGGTGGGGTTTCAGTTAATCTTGGTGGTGGCTTAGCCGGTGCGGCTGGTTACAGCTTGACTTACCCCTTGATCGCTAATCTGGGTACCGTGTTAGTGGCGGTGGTTTTAATTATCGCCGGAATTTTTATTGCCTTTAAGTTACCTTTTCGCCAGACGATGCTCGTGATTCGTCACGGGTTAGTGGTTGCCGGTGAACAAGTTAAATCAGCTTATGACGAAGTTGCCCATTATGTTCGTGTTCAGGTGGCGCGACGACGTGCTCAGCGTCAAGTTCGGGCGAATCAGCAAAAATCAGCGGCTTCTGAAGCACCAGTACCGGAATCGGCAGCGGCAACGACTGCGCCAACCAGCGCGGCGGCACCAAGCCGGCCGACTAGTTCTACATCGCCAGTAAAAATTGTCGTGGCAAGTGACCAAGACACGCAGGCCCCAGTACCGACAAAACCTGCTGAAACCGAGCCGTTGCAAGGGACAGAGACGGTTGATGATTCCGATTATCAGCTGCCAACCTCTGAGTTGCTAACGAAGATACCGAAGACTGATCAGAGTGCTGAGTATGCCACCATTGAAAGCAACTCGAAAAAGTTGAAGACAACGCTGGACAGTTTCGGAGTCAAGGTGGAAGTGAAAAATGTCAGTCTTGGCCCGTCGGTGACAAAATATGAACTGCATCCGGCCGTGGGGGTAAAAGTTAGCAAGGTGGTTAATCTTGCGGATGATCTGGCCCTCGCATTGGCGGCAAAGGATTTACGAATTGAGGCGCCAATTCCTGGAAAGTCCTTAATTGGGATTGAAGTGCCGAACAAGCAAATTTCAACGGTTTCGTTCCGAGATATTGTCGAAGCACAACCTGCTCATCCGACTAAGCCGTTACAAGTGCCGTTAGGGCGAGACGTTTCAGGTAACTTGGTGACTGCTGATCTCTCAAAAATGCCGCATTTATTAATTGCCGGTTCAACTGGGAGTGGGAAGTCGGTGGCCATTAATGTGATGATCACGGGCTTGTTGATGAATACGAAACCAAATCAAGTCAAATTTATGTTGATTGATCCGAAAAAAGTCGAATTAGGTGTTTATAATGGTATTCCGCATCTATTAACGCCGGTCGTGACAGAACCGAAAAAGGCTGCTCGGGCCTTGCACAAGGTTGTGGCTGAGATGGAGCGACGTTACGAACTATTTGCCGATTCTAAACAACGTAATATGCAAGGATACAATCAATTTATTCGCCAACAAAACGTGGCGGATGGACAAAATCGGCCGGTATTACCATACATTGTCGTGATTGTGGATGAATTAGCAGATTTGATGATGGTGACCTCAAGTGAGGTTGAAGATGCCATTATTCGCTTGGGACAAATGGCCCGTGCGGCTGGGATTCATATGATTTTGGCCACGCAACGACCTTCCGTTGATGTCATCACCGGATTGATTAAAGCGAACGTGCCGTCACGAATGGCTTTCGCGGTGTCAAGTGGGACCGATTCACGAACAATCATTGACAGCAATGGGGCCGAAAAGTTGCTTGGACGCGGGGACATGCTCTATCAACCGATGGGGATGAATAAGCCGTTACGTGTTCAAGGCGCCTACATTTCTGACCATGATGTTGAAGAAGTGGTGAACTTTATCAAGCAACAGCAAACGGCGGACTACGACGAAAGCATGCTCGTTAAAGATGATGAGTCGACGGACGGCGAAGATCCGCGTGATGGTGAAGATGAGTACTATGCGGATGCGGTTGAATTTGTGACGGAACAGCAATCAGCGAGTGTGTCAATGTTGCAACGCCGTTTCCGGATTGGTTATAATCGCGCTGCACGAATTGTGGATGAGATGGAAGAACGCGGCGTGGTTGGACCATCTGAGGGGAGCAAGGCCCGTAAGGTTTATCGGCAACCAAAACCAGATGAGACGCCAACTTCGGATGCCTAAGCGAACAATAGATAAAAGACAGTCGCATCGTTATGCCTGCTTCCGGTTGGGACTGATAACATGCGGTCGTGGGACCGGTCCAAGCCAAAGAACGTCTTGGACCTCGCCCGGAACCCTTGCAAAAAATCGCAAGTGTCCCGGACCGTCCGTGGGGTAACGTCGGCAAAAACCAGCCGATGTAACGCCACCATCACGACCGATGTTATCAGTCCCAACCTGCAGCTATTAAGCTTAGTCAAGCCAGTCAGAAACGGTGTGCCGTGTCGAAGCTTCAGATCGCAGTTTGACTGGGAATAGCACAACGATTCTGCCTGATGGCTTGCTCACCTCGAATCTAGTTTAAAATTGAAGGTTGAAAGGTGAATAGTGGCTATTATTCACAGACAGTCGATGAAAATAGCAAGAAAGTTCAAAACATTGTCAACTGGCACCATCTATTTAAGACTCAAATCAACTGTTTTTAAGTCTTTTATCTTGATAACCGCTAACTTAGCTGGAGGGCGGCACTGATTGCATCGGGCGTGAATGTCCCGTTTGAGCGGCGTTTCTTGCCGGTCTTACGGGACGGACGGCCCGGGATAGTTGCGGTTTTTGCAACCATTCCGGGCGAAGGCCAAGACCGTTCCTCAGGCTTGGCCTGGTCCCTCGCCCGCATGTAATCAGCGACGCCCGGAAGCGACAACATTGACCTCTTTTGTCACTAATGTACTGGTATAACTGCATTTATCAATGGTTTTCGTCTTTAAACTGCTGCTTCAAAACAAAAAAACTCCGGAGATTAATTTCTCCGAAGTTTTTTTGTTTTGAGTTGATTAGCCAAAACTGAGCAACCCTAAACCAGATAACGCGGTTAAGACTAGTGAGCCGACCATGGAAATGATCATGACCCACACAATGACCATGGTAATTTTTTGAAACGTCGATTTCTTTTTCATTAGGTTAATTTGCACCACACTTTTCAGTAATTCTTTCATAGTTTAACGTGGATTCATAGTTTTTTCAATTGCCAATTAGAAATAGTCGTGATTTCGTAAGTATTCCATACTAATGACACACAAAATAATGGTCCCAAGCATGATCCAACTAAAGGCATGAACAACGCTTGCACCAGGTAATCGGACGTTCATCCCGTAGATTCCACCGATAATCGTTGGAATGGTTAAGATGATGGTCAGTGAAGTGAGCACTTTCATCACATCATTTAAATTATTCGAAATTACGGCACTCACGAGTTGGCTATACTGTTGCAAAATCTGATTGGTCGTATTAGTCATGTCGGCGGCCTGTTGGGTTTCAATCATAATATCTGCCGTCAGTGCTTGATGGTGACTGCCGTTGAAGTGGGTCGCAGAATTTTCAACAGCGGTGAGAATCGGCGCGTTTTGGGTTAGTGCGGCCTTGAAGCGAATCAATGATTTTTGATAAGCCATGATCCGAAAGATTTCTTCATTGCGCGTTGCGCGGGTGAGGTGACGTTCCAACACGGTTGTTTTATGATTGATGGCTTTTAGTGCCGTCACGTAAGCGTGCGAAATATACCACATGATTGCGAGTACAAAATTTTCATGATTATCTAGGCTGAGTCGCGATGACGCCGGGTCCATGATAAAATCTTGAATGAAACTAGCGGGGTAATTGCTAACAGTCAACACGGCGTTAGGCGTCAAAATCAACGCAAATGGATAAACTTGATACTCCAAGTAGCCGAGATCACTCGTCGTTAACTTTGGAAATTGCATAATGATCAATGCGGCGTGATCGGTGGTCTGTTGATCCAATTGTTCAGTCCGTGAAATTTCTGCATCGTCAAGGACTGCTGTGAGATAATCCTTAGGAAAGTTAAATTCACGAACTAATTGATTGATTTCATCGATGGTTGGCCGTTCAATATTGATCCAGTATGGTTGGTCGTGGGGCTGACCAATGGCAAGCTGGCCCTCAGAATTGGTCGTGAAATATTGCAACATATCAGGCGCCTCCAAGTGTGACTTGGGTTCTATTATAGGACTGGCGGTGATGATTGAAAAGTCTTCAGAGAATCCTTATAATAAAAACGACCCGTATCCGGTTTTTGCCGGCAATGTGGGTGGCTCAAGTGAGTCGTAAAAAAAGACTGAGAGGAAAGCGTCATGAACGACCTGTTCACTAATTGGCTGGGACAAATCAGTTTAATCGCGGCGGTTTCCGTCGTCGTTTTAGGCCTAAAACGTGTGTTGCGGCGCTTTTGGCCGACACATTTATTGCTGATTGATTTTTGGCCACCATTTTTGATTGTTTTTACCCATTTCTTAACCTTACAGACAACTGATAGTTCAATCGTGCCCTATGAAGTCATCTCACTGATGATCTTAGGCATTGGATTGACAATTTTGTCGGTGATTCAGCAAGGTGAAATCCTATACGGTCGCTTTTTTAAGCTGTTTTGGAGAGTAACTGACCTGCTAACTATTGTGGTGTATTTGTTGGCACTGGTTATTTATTTGATCACAGCCTAGCGTTACTAAAGGAAAACAAGCCCCACTAGTCCCCACCTAACGAATTAGCGTTAGGTGGGGACTTTTTTGACATTTTGTTAACATTTTCGAAAAGTCACAAATCATTGTGGTAGGAAGTGGGGGGGTGTGGTAGACTTAGAATTGTTTAATGAAAGGGGTTGATTGACTGTGGCATCCAAGATGTTTTTTGGTGAGTTTGAACACGCGCTGGATGCTAAAGGTCGATTAATCATCCCCGCAAAATTTCGAGAATTACTTGGGACGACGTTTATGATTACCCGCGGGATGGATGGCTGTATTTTTGGTTATCCGGCTGAACGTTGGGCGACCTTGCAAGATCAGCTGGATCATTTGTCGATTACAAAAAAAGATGCGCGTAACTTTACGCGGTTCTTCTATGGCGCAGCGGCTGAATGTGAGTTAGACAAGCAAGGCCGAATCATGATCCCCGCAAAGTTACGGCAATTTGCTGATTTAGAAAAACAATGTGTGATTGTTGGCGTTTCTGATCGTTTTGAAATTTGGAGTGCCAGCAAGTGGGACACATTGGAAGCAAGTACTGCCGAAGACTTTGATGATTTAGCAGAGAATTTAATTGATTTTTAAAATAGTGTGACTGACAAGGAGGCAAAATTGCGTGGCAGAATTTGAACATACAACGGTATTACTTCATGAAGCTGTAGCGGAATTGGCAATTAAGCCGGCCGGTACATATGTGGATTGTACCTTGGGTGGCGGCGGACATTCTCGTCGCATCCTAGAACAACTCGGGCCAGACGGTCATTTGTTTAGTTTTGACCAAGATCAAACGGCCATTGACTACAACCAAGATAATTTAGCGGCGTATTTAGCAACGGGTCAGTTGACCTTTATCAAGAGTAACTTTGCAAATTTGAAATCAGAATTGAACGCCCGTGGTATCACGCAAGTGGACGGCATTGTTTATGATTTGGGGGTTTCTTCACCACAATTTGATAACGCCGAGCGTGGCTTTTCCTATCAACATGATGCGCCCTTGGATATGCGGATGGATCAGACGGCCGCGTTAACGGCTCAGATTGTGGTCAACACTTGGGATTATTCAGATCTCGTGCGGATCTTTTATCGTTACGGTGAAGAGAAGTTTTCTAAGCAAGTTGCGCGTGCCATTGAGCGTGAACGCGAACAAGCCCCAATTGAAACGACTGGCCAGTTGGTGGAAATTATCAAGTCGGCGATTCCAGCGCGAGCGCGTCGGACGGGCGGACATCCTGCCAAACGGGTTTTTCAAGCGATTCGTATTGCGGTCAATAACGAGTTGGGTGTACTGGAAACGTCTTTGGAACAAGCCATTGACCTCATCAATGTTGGCGGTCGGGTCAGTGTAATTACCTTCCAATCATTAGAGGATCGATTAGTTAAAACGATTTTTAAAGAACATAGTTCCTTACCCGAGCTGCCACCTGGTTTACCAGTGATTCCCGATGACATGCAACCGGATTATCGGTTAGTCAATCGCAAGCCGATCGTTCCAAGTGACACTGAAATCACTGAAAATCGCCGTGCCCGTAGCGCCAAGTTACGTGTCATCGAACGATTAAAACAAAATTAAGTCCTAAAAAATTTAAGGAGTGAAGAACCATGGCCCAAAATGGATTGGCTCGGGAGTTACCACGTGAGATGCCCCGTGCCACAAACCCGGTACATAAAACCACTGTTGTTCCAAATCCCGCGATCAAAACACAACGGGTGCCATTCTCAGGTTTTGAGAAAGCCTTGTGCATCAGTTTTAGTTTGGTGGTCTTTGCACTTGCAATCGCTTTAGTTTCAGCGAATATCTCAATCGGTAATGCGCAATCGACTTTACAAACCGTGCAAGCAAAAGTGACGAAGGTTCAAGCAAGTAATACTTCCGCAACGCAACAAATCAGTGAACTTTCAAGCCGCAGCCGTTTAAGCAAAGTCGCTAAAAAGAGTGGCTTATCGCTCAACAACGGTAGCATAAGGAATGTTTACAAATGAATAAGAACAAACAACGAATGACTTCGAAACGGTCACCAAAACAAAATCGACGAATCTTTGGCCAATGGCTATTTTTTGGAGCGATTGTGATATTTGGTGTTTTGAGCATTCGTTTTTCGTATATCGCAATTGGGAAACATGTGAATGGGGTTAATTTGGCTGCTGCGACGAAAAAACTTTACACTGTCGATCAAACGGTTACGGCAAAACGTGGGACGATTTACAGTGCAAACGGTGAGCCAATTGCGGAAGACACTAGCACATATACCATCTACGCGATCATGTCGAAAAACCAAAAAGACGCGACTGGTCATGATATCTATATCAAAAATGACGAACAGGCCGCCAAAGTGCTCGCTAAATATTTACCAATTAGTTATCAGAAAGCCTTAGCGACTTTACAAAAGGGGCGTGGCAAGTTCCAAATTGAATTTGGCACTGCTGGTAAAAATATTGCCTTGACAACTAAGAAAAAAATTGACGCGCAAAATGTCACCGGATTGCATTTTATTCAATCTGAAGCGCGGCTTTATCCAAATGGGATGTTTGCGTCACACTTGATTGGTCTGACGAGTGCCAAGGATTTAAAAGGCACCGAACGAACGGCGTTAACCGGCTCGATGGGGATGGAATTGGCGTTTAATAAACAGCTTTCGGGGACTGATGGCCATCAAACGGTGACGAAGAGTGGCTATCAAGGCACGACTGATCAAAGCCAGAAAGTTAAGAATGGCGACAATATTTATACGACGCTTGATAGCAAATTGCAGACGTTATTAGAAACCAAAATGTCTGAAGTTGAACAAAAGGTGCATCCTAAAGGCATGACTGCCACCCTAATCAATGCTAAAACTGGGGCAATCTTGGCAACGAGTCAACGGCCAACTTTCAATGCCCAGACTAAAACGGGTTTGACGAAGATGTGGCGTAACTTGCTCGTCGAGGATACTTTCGAACCTGGGTCAACGATGAAAGTCTTCACCATGGGGGCGGCCATTGACAGTGGCAACTATAATGCCAATGTCACGGTGCCTACTGGTGAATACAAGATTGGTGGCAAAACGGTCCCTGACTGGAATACCGCTGGTTGGGGGAATATTACGTATGCCAAAGGGTTTGCACTGTCTAGTAACGTTGCCATGGCGCACTTGGAACAAACGATGGGCGCCAAGACTTGGTTGAAATACATTAATCGGTTCGGGTTGCGGACGAGTACGAACAGTAAAATTCCCAATGAGCAAACTGGTTCGATTCAGTATACTTATCCGATTGAACAGGCCGACACGTCGTTTGGCCAAGGGATTCAAGTTTCCGCAATGCAAATGTTGCGTGGCTTCACGGCTATTGCAAATAATGGTAAGATGTTACAGCCGTACTATGTTTCAAAAATCACGAATCCGAACACGAAAAAGACCGTCTACACGAGTAAGACGAAGGTCGTTGGTCAGCCGGTGACGGCGAAAACGGCTGCGGCAGTGTTGAAACATATGGAAGATGTCGTTTACAAGTCATATGGGACTGGGGCAGCCTTTAAGATTGATGGTTATCGGATTGCAGCGAAGACCGGGACGGCCCAAGTCAGCAATGGCTCAACTTATGAAGTCGGCGATAATACGTATCTTTACTCGGTTGTCGGCATGGCACCGGCAAAAAATCCAAAATATATTATGTATATTACGATGAAGCAACCGACCTTAAACGGGACGTCAGCTTCCGACGATATGGCGGATATTTTTAAACCGGTGATGCAACGGGCACTGGATGAGCAAAAAGCCAGTGAAACCAAAACGACCACGATTAAGATGACTGATTTAACGGGTCAAGCCACCACCGCGGCGACCACTGCCGCAAAAAAGATTGGTGTCACACCGGTTGTGGTTGGTAAAGGGTCTCGGATCGTGAAACAATCCGTGTCATCTGGGACCATTTTGACGAGCAAACAGCGCGTGACTTTGGTGACAAATGGCCAAATGACCATGCCAAATGTTGTCGGTTGGTCGGCGAGCGATGTCGCGGACTTCGCCGACTTAACTGGACTGAAATTAACGACCAGTGGTACCGGCTACGTGGCTGCACAAAGTATCTCAGCTGGTAACCCGATTGAAGCAAAGGAAGCGTTGACGGTAAGTCTGAAATAAGTAATTAAGAAGTAGAATGGAGAATTTGTTGTGAGTTTAATTGAATGGGTAGCAACGTTATTTAGTGGATTTATCATTGTTTTTGCCTTGATGCCGTCCTTGATTCGGTATTTCCGAGCACGTAAAGAGGGGCAAATGATTCGAGAGGTCGGTCCCAAGTGGCACGAAAAGAAATCTGGTACACCGACGATGGGCGGGTTACTGTTCATCATTGCGATCTTGATCACGACGATCTGGGTTGGCTTCTGGCAAGGCCAATTACGGCCAACCACTTGGATTTTGATGTTTATCCTCGTCTTGTATGGTGCACTTGGCTTTTGGGATGACAGTATCAAACTTTGGCGGAAACAAAACGAAGGCTTGAAAGCTTGGCAGAAAATGTTGGGCCAGATTGTCGGTGCAGTGGTGTTCACCTTAGTTTATCAACACGAACATTTACCAATGGGCTTACACTTACCCGGAATGGGTGACTGGTCAATGGGACTTTGGTACATCTTGTTTGTGATCATCTGGTTAGTTGGCTTCTCAAATGCCGTTAATTTGACGGATGGGTTAGATGGCTTAGTGGCAGGTCAAGCAACGATCGCATTTGGCGCTTATGCCATTATTGCCATTCACCAACATCAATTTGATGTGGCACTGTTTTGTGTGGCAGTCGTCGGATCATTACTCGGCTTCTTTATTTTCAACCACAAACCAGCTAAGATTTTCATGGGTGATATGGGGTCTTTAGCTTTAGGTGGTGCCTTAGCGGCGGTTTCAATTTTAGTCCATCATGAATTGTCCTTGTTGATCATTGGGATTATCTTTGTCATCGAAACGGCTTCAGTCATTTTACAAGTAGGGTCATTTAAATTGACTGGTAAGCGGATTTTCTTAATGAGTCCAATTCATCATCACTTTGAAATGAAGGGCTGGAGTGAATGGAAAATTGACATCGTGTTCTGGTCAGTTGGTTTAGTGGCAGCTGCCATTAGTGTAGCCACGATTATCTAACAACTGAGAAACGGTTTTAATTGGATTAAAAATAACAACTAGTTACAAGTTAATAAACAAATTTAGGGAGTCTTGGATGATGAAGTCGGTTGAACAGTATCGTAATCAAAAGGTATTGGTATTAGGATTAGCCAAAAGTGGGATGAATGCTGCCAGATTGTTGCATAAACTGGGCGCATTTGTGACCGTGAATGATAAAAAGGATTTTGACGATAACCCAGATGCACAAGAGTTATTAAGTGATGGCATCAAAGTCATTACGGGTGGTCATCCACTATCATTATTAGATGAAGATTTCAAAGTGGTGGTCAAGAATCCAGGCATTCCTTATACGAATCCGATTGTCGCGGGAGCGCTTAAAAAGCACATTCCAGTGATTACGGAAGTTGAATTGGCCTCACAAATTTTAACCGGTGAGTTGATTGGCGTGACCGGGACAAACGGTAAAACGACGACAACCACGTTGATTACGTTGATGTTGAATCAACGTCAAAATGCTGGGAAAGCCTACGTTGCCGGTAATATCGGTGTGCCAGCTTCGGCGGTCGCGCAAAAGGCAAAACCTGAAGATACCATGGTCACCGAATTATCAAGCTTCATGTTATGTGGGATTCAGACCTTACACCCACACATTGCGGTTTTGACGAATATTTACTCCACCCATTTGGACTACCATGGCTCTCGTGAAAATTATGTCAAAGCTAAAATGCGGATTACGATGAATCAAACGGCCGACGATTATTTTGTCGTCAACTGGGACAGTGCCGAATGGCGTGGGTTAAGTCAGCAATCAAAGGCGACCATCGTTCCATTTTCACGTCAAGGCAACTCTGAAGCTGGCGCGTACGAAAAAGATGGTCAATTGTATTTTAAAGATGAACTAATCATGGCAGCCAAGGACATTAAAATTCCTGGTGATCATAACGTTGAAAATGCGTTAGCAGCCATTGCTGTGGCTAAAATTCAACAAGTGCCGACTGCTGGCATCCGCCAAGTGCTCAAGACTTTTTCAGGGGTACGGCATCGGACACAGTATGTCGAAACTTATGAAGGCCGAGTCTTTTATAACGATTCCAAGGCAACCAATATTGTTGCGACCGAAATGGCCTTAAAAGGGTTCAGTCAACCGGTAGTGTTATTAGCCGGTGGCTTAGATCGTGGGAACACCTTTGAAAAATTAGCACCCGCGTTGAAAGATCACGTGAAGGCTATGATTGTCTTTGGCGAAACGGCTCAAAAAGTCGCGGATGCCGGGAAACTTGCCGGTGTCACTGAGATTGAATTTAGTAAGAATTGTGAAACCGCGGTTCCAGCAGCTTGGAAGTTGAGTGCCCCTGGTGATGTCATCATGCTCTCACCAGCTTGTGCAAGCTGGGATCAGTATCCAAACTTTGAGATCCGTGGCGATCGTTACATTAAAGCAATTGAAAAGGTCACTGGAAAGGCGGAAGAAAACTAATGCGACTAATGATTTCTGGCGGTGGGACTGGTGGTCACATCTATCCAGCACTCGCCTTGATTGAAGCGTTGAAGGCGAAAGACCCGCAGGCCGAAGTTTTGTACGTTGGGACGCACCGGGGTCTCGAAAGTCGGATTGTGCCGGAACGCGGCATTGAATTTAAAACGATTAAGATCCAAGGGTTCAAACGGTCCTTATCCTTGCAAAACTTTAAAACGGTCTGGCTATTTTTGAAGAGTGTCGGCACGGCGCGTAAGTATATTAAAGCGTTCAAACCAGATGTCGTCGTGGGGACTGGTGGTTATGTCAGCGGCGCCGTCGTCTTCGCAGCGAGTCAGATGCATATTCCAACGGTGATTCACGAACAGAATTCCGTGGTTGGTGTCACCAATAAATTCTTGAGTCACTTTGTAGATAAGATTGGGATTTCATTCGAGAGTGCTCGTTCACAATTTCCTGAGAAAAAGGTTGTGATGACGGGCAATCCACGGGCACAGCAAGTGGTCAATATTGAAAAAACGGCCGCACTTCAAGCCTTAGGGTTACAAGATGACCGACCAACAGTGTTGATATTTGGTGGGAGCCGTGGCGCGGCGAAAATCAATCAAGCCACGGTTGAGGCGATTCCTGAATTAAATCAGCGTGACTACCAGACGTTATTCGTGACTGGTCAAGTGCACTATGACAAAATTAAAGATGGTCTAGGAAAGACAGCGTTAGCACCAAATGTTAAAATCAAACCGTATATCAAAAATATGCCAGCAATTCTGCCAGAGATTGCAGCGATTTTAGGCCGAGCTGGTGCGACGAGTATTGCCGAAATTACCGCCTTGGGAATTCCATCAATTCTCGTGCCAAGTCCGTATGTCACTAATGACCATCAAACAAAGAACGCCCAGAGTTTAGTCGCTGCAGGGGCGGCCGAACTAATTAAAGAAGCGGATTTGGACGGCAAGAGCTTAGTCAAGGCCGTTGACAGCTTGATGTTGGATACGGCTGGCCGTGAAAAGATGGCGGCCAATGCTAAAAAGCTTGGGATGCCCGATGCGGCCGATCAGTTGCTGAAAGTTTTGGAAACGGCGATTGACGCACATTAGACCGTTTTTAAATTGAAAGGGTGGTTGTATGGCCATATTTAAACAGCGGCCGAAAAAGAAAGCTAAGCCTGACCAACTGACCCCCTGGGAAAAATTTCAACAGCAGGCTGATGAGAATCAAAGAGCTGAACAGAAACGCCATTTTAAGTGGTCTGGCAAACGGATTCGAATTGGTGATAAGTTGCCGAAACTGAAGACACAGCGACGGAGACTAGCAACCAGACGGGCTGGATTATTAATCGGCCTGTTTTTGTTGGGAATTGTGGGGGCAAGTTACTTTATCTCGCCTTTGAGTCACATTGCACAAGTCAAAGTAACCGGAACTGAAAAGCTCACGGCGGCGCAAGTCCAATCGGCAACCCAGATTAAAACTGGTAAGTCGGTTTGGGCCGTCATCGGTCAAGACAAGACAACTAGTCGGCTGGCACGTCAAGCTAATCCACAAGTTGGTCAAGTTAAGACAACTTTAAGCAATTGGAACCATGTCACCCTGAAGGTCAGCGAAATTCGGCTGGCTGGTTATCTGGTGACGGGTGGCAATTATCAGCGGGTACTAGAAAATGGCTTGATTATGAAACAGTCGGCGTCACAGCCCGGCGGTGGTTATCCCATTTATGCGAGCTTCAAGAGTGGGCAACGGCTACAGACGATGATTGCGCAATATGCAAAATTACCGGCCGCGGTGAAACACAATATTTCTGAAATCAAGTTTGACCCGAATAAGGCTAACCCAGAACGCGTGCATCTCTATATGAACGATGGCAACGAAGTGTACGCAACGATTTCAACGTTTGCTAGCAAGATGCAGTATTACACTGGTATCGCTGCCAAGATGAAAACGAACGGAATTATTAACTTGGAAGTCGGTGCTTATTCATATTCCTTTAAAAAGTCTTCGAAATGATTTAAAAAGCAAGCGAGAGCCTTTTTAAAAGCACTTCGGATATGGTAAACTAAGGGATAACTGGAACTATCACAAGAATTTTGAATATTTATGTATTTATGTCATTACTAGGAGGTTCCTCTATTATGGATAATTCAGGAATTTATGTCGGACTTGATATAGGGACCACCTCAATAAAAGTCATTGTTGCTGAACGTGTAAAGGGACAAATGAACGTTATTGGTGTGGGAAGCGAACGTTCTAATGGTCTGAGTCGTGGCGTGATTGTCGATATTGACAAGGCTGCCACCGCGATTCAATCAGCGGTACGCCAAGCAGAAGAAAAAGCAAGTATCGAAATAAAAAAGGTTATTGCGGGAGTGCCCGCTAACCTTGTAAAAATTGAGCGTTGCCGTGGCATGATTGCGGTCGCTGATGAGTCAAAAGAAATTAATAATGAAGACGTCCAAAAGGTTGCTGCTGCCGCACTAGTGCAAAGCATGCCACCTGAACGGGAAATACTCGATGTGATTCCCGATGAATTTGTCGTCGACGGTTTTGATGGGATCAAGGATCCTCGTGGCATGGTTGGCGTGCGGCTTGAAATGCACGGTACCTTGTTTACCGGACCTAAAACCATTATTCATAATACCCGTAAAGCCATTGAGAAAGCGGGCTTACAAATTGAACAGATCGTGATTGCCCCACTCGCATTAAGCTCATTAGTGTTGAATGATGGCGAACAAGATTTTGGTTCAATCATTGTTGACATGGGTGGCGGTCAAACCACAGCTGGAGTCATTCATGATCATCAATTGAAGTATACTTATGTTGACCAAGAGGGCGGCCAATACATCACGAAAGATATTTCCGTGGTGTTGAACACCTCGATTGAAAATGCTGAAAAATTAAAGCGTGATTACGGTTACGCCGATGCACAACAAGCTTCCGATGATGAAGTCTTTCCAGTTGATGTGGTTGGTCAAAGCAGTCCCACCCAAATTAGCAGTCAGTACTTGGCAGAAATCATCGAAGCACGATTAGATCAAATTTTTGATAAAATCAAGCAGCATCTGGATGAAATCCGGGCGCTTGAATTGCCTGGTGGGATTGTTTTAACTGGTGGTGTCGCGGCCTTGCCCGGAATCACTGATTTAGCCAGTGCAGTTTTTGGGACGAACGTGCGGGTCTTCACACCGAGTCAAATGGGCTTAAGGCATCCGTCATTTGATGAAGCATTAGCGGTTATCAAATATCAAGCGGCCTTAAGTGAAGTTGCCTTGCTGGTGAAGAGTGCCTTGACTGGTGATACTAGAGCGAGTGTGGCAGTCGAATTTTCAGAGAGTGCCCAAGCTAGTCAGGCATTGCCTGATCAGGCAACCCAATCACCAAAACCAGCTCAAAAGACCAGTAAATCAAAACCTGCCAAACAGCAGGATCCAGATCGCGAAAGTGGTTTTGACCGAATGAAGGGCTTCTTCAATCACTTTTTTGATTAATTAGGATAGGAATGACGGAGGAAAAATTATGGAATTTTCTTTAGATGCAACCCAGAACTCAGGGGCTAATATTAAAGTCATCGGTGTTGGTGGCGGTGGTGGCAACGCGGTTAACCGGATGATTGCTGAAGACGTCCAAGGCGTTGAATTTATTGTCGCTAACACGGATGTCCAAGCATTACAAAGCTCAAATGCGGAAACAAAAATTCAATTAGGACCGAAGTTAACTCGCGGTTTGGGCGCTGGTTCTAATCCAGATGTCGGCTCAAAAGCGGCGCAAGAAAGTGAAGAAGCGATTACCGAAGCCTTAACTGGCGCCGATATGGTCTTCGTCACTGCCGGCATGGGTGGGGGTACCGGGAACGGTGCTGCACCAGTTGTGGCCAAAATTGCGAAAGATTCTGGTGCCTTAACGGTCGGTGTTGTGACGCGACCATTTACATTTGAAGGACCTAAGCGGGCACGTAACGCTGCTGAAGGTATCGCGCAGATGAAAGACAATGTGGATACATTGATTATCATTGCCAACAACCGTTTGTTAGAAATCGTTGACAAGAAGACGCCAATGATGGAAGCCTTCCAAGAAGCCGACAATGTGTTACGTCAAGGGGTTCAAGGGATTTCTGACTTGATTACGTCACCAGGTTACGTCAACTTGGACTTCGCTGATGTGAAGACTGTCATGCAAAATCAAGGGTCTGCACTGATGGGAATTGGGTCAGCAAGTGGCGAAAACCGTACTGCTGATGCAACGAAGCAAGCGATCTCTTCACCATTGTTGGAAGTTTCAATCGATGGTGCCGAACAAGTCTTACTCAACATTACCGGTGGTCCCGACATGTCCTTGTACGAAGCCCAAGCAGCTTCAGACATTGTGTCACAAGCAGCGACCACTGACGTTAACATTATCTTTGGGACGTCAATTGATGAAAGTTTAGGCGATGAAGTTCGTGTGACGGTCATTGCAACTGGGATTGACCAGAAACAAAAAGAGCTTAAGAGTGGGACTGGCTTGTCACGGACAGAACAGTCAAAGCAGCGCGGTGGTGATGGCTTGTTTAACACGCCAGCTGATCAAAAACCAGCGGATCACCCTGTCAACATGACGACTCAAACGAACAATGATCCATTTAGCAATTGGGATATTCGACGGGAAGCCAATTCTTCACGTCCTGCAGCTAATTCTGAGGATAAGAAGATTGAGAAAACTGACTTTGACGTGTTTAACGACAACAGTCAAACCGAAGAAACCCCAGATAGTACTGGTGACTCATTAGATACGCCGCCATTTTTCAAACGGCGCCGTAAATAGTTTCGTTGAAGGGAAGCGATGACGAATGGCCGGACGTTTTAGTTTAAGTAATTTCTTTGGCGTAGGTGATGAGGAAGAAGCGTATGATGACCCAACGACTCCCACTCAACCTGACCGGACTGCTCCCACGACGAATACGGCAACTAACGGTGCGACACGCAAAGTGGTGCCGATGCAAGGTGGTAAATCGGTGAATAGCAAGATTGCCTTGTTTGAACCCCGAATCTATTCGGATGTGAAGGAAATCGCTGCCCAATTGCTCAAAAATCAAGCGGTCATTATTAATTTTGACCACGTGGATGATGCAATGGCGCGGCGGATTGTCGATTTCCTGACAGGAACGGTTTATGCCATTAATGGCGAGATTGAACGAATTGGTGATGAGATTTTTCTTTGTATTCCTGAAAACTATGAAGTTTCCGGGAGCACGACCGCCCAGACCAATCCCAACAGTCTATAAGTAAGGAGTGATGACACTGATATATACGATTATCAATGGTTTGTTCCAACTGTATACGTTGGCGATTATTGTCTTTATTTTAATGTCCTGGTTCCCAGGCGCTTATAATACGGGCCTTGGTCGATTTTTAGGGCAAATCTGTGATCCATTTTTAGGCTTTTTTCGGCGGTTCATTCCGTCGATTGCCGGGCTAGACTTCTCACCAATTGTGGCACTGTTAGTGTTACAGTTTGCTGAACGTGGCCTAGTTTACGTCTTATCGATTTTTAGCTTTTAATTTTAAAAATAACGAGGAATAGTATCGTGAATGATAATTTAAAACAACATTTTCGCGATAGTGAAGCCCCATTTATTGAACAGGTGACTGGTTGGCTGCGAGAAGCGGCTGACCAGTACCGACCAATTTTGACCGCGTTTTTAAATCCGCGGCAAGTCTACATTGCTCAAACTTTAGTCAATCAACTCGATGAAGTCCATATGCGGGCTTCAGGCGGGTATCCGGGGGCCGAATTACAACGGATTTTATTTTATCCGGATTATTATGACCCGCAACCGAGTGATTTTCAAATTACCTTATTCAATGTTGTCTATCCGATTAAGTTTGCCACGTTAAAACATGGCCAGATTTTAGGCACACTGGCTAATTCTGGTGTTGAACGGGATGTCTTCGGTGATATTGTTTCCGATGGTGAGTCTTGGCAGTTTTATTGTGAAAGTGAAATGAGTACTTATTTCACGGATCAAATTGATCATTTTGGCAAGACCAAGGTGCATCTCACGGATGTGCCATTGGCCAATGCGATTGATCCACAAAACGACTGGGAAACCATCACGACGACGGTGAGTTCATTACGCGCAGATAGTGTGATTAAGGCGGCATTTAACCTATCACGACATCATGCAAAAGAATTAGTCGAAGGCGCGCATGTTCGTTTGAATTGGGCAGATTTGCCTAAAGCGGACTATGAAATCGCCTTATTGGATATGTTGAGTGTGAATCACTATGGTCGTGTTCGATTGACCGAAGTGGGCGGTGAGACTAAAAAGTCGCGGTTACGAATTACTTTAAATATTATTCATAGTAAATAGATATTGGAGGAAATTGAGTATGGTGTTAAGTCCTGATGACATTCATAACAAAGCGTTTTCCACGAAACTTCGTGGTTACAATATTGACGAGGTAAATGATTTTCTTGAACAAATTATCAAGGATTATCAAATTACCTTGAAGCAAAATAAGGACCTCCAGGAACGTTTAGACGCAAGTGAAGGTAAGCTCAAATACTTCAACGAACTGAAGGATTCTTTGAACCAGTCAATCTTAGTGGCCCAAGAAGCTGCGGATAAGGTTAAGACCAATTCAAAGAAAGAAGCCGACATTATTACCCGTGAAGCCCAAAAGCAAGCTTCTGACATTGTCAGTGAAGCCACGGATAAGTCCAACCAAATGATCGATGAAGCCTCACAAAAGGCTAAGCGGTTATCCGTTGAAACGGATGATTTGAAGAAACAAACGCGGGTCTTCCGCCAACGTCTCCAAGTGATGCTCGAATCACAATTGGAAGTCGTTAAGAGCAAAGACTGGGATCAACTACTCAGCGAAACAGATACGTCAACTTATTCAGAAATTCAACATGTTCTGAAGGATGATCATCTTGACAATGGCGCTAATGCAAGTGTAAACTCAGAAGCAGCCGTTGAAATCACTAATCCGGCAACTGGCGAAACGCCGGTTGCGGATGGTGGTGACCAAGCACAAGAACAAACGGTGGTCATTTTCCCTGATGATGATGTTGACTCTGCGAAGTAAGTCGACTAGAATCAACGGTATAGTTAAATCTTATTAACATTTTGAGGAGAACAGCAAACAACTTAGTGATACGCACAGAGAGCCGGCGTTAGTGTGAACCCGGTCGTCCCTCACGAAGTTGCAGATCATCTCCGAATGTCGGCCTGAATGAAGTAAGGTCGGCCGGTTCATGACCGTTAACCATGCTATGAGAGAATCTAAACAATTCTAAAATTGGGTGGTACCACGATAACTTCGTCCCTTGCCGGGCGGAGTTTTTTTGTACTCAAAATTAATCGTTTGGTTAAGTTAGTCCTGTGGGTGGTTGCTTGTCATCTCAAACACTGGCGGTCAGCGGCGTTAAATAAGCCTGTCAAAAAAATATTAAGGAGTGGTCAAATGCGTGTTAAAGAAACCTTGAACCTTGGTAAAACCAAGTTTAAAATGCGTGGGAACTTACCAGTTAAAGAACTTGAACGTGAAAACGTTTGGGCAGAAAATAAAGTTTATGAACAACGGCAAAAATTAAATGAAGGCAAACCAACCTTTATTTTGCATGATGGCCCCCCATACGCCAATGGTGATATTCATATGGGTCATGCGTTGAACAAAATTACGAAGGATTTCATTGTTCGTTACAAATCAATGAATGGCTTCCGGGCGCCTTATGTGCCTGGTTGGGATACCCATGGGCTACCAATTGAACAAAAGTTACAACAAGCCGGTTATGATCGCAAAAAAATGAGCACGAATGCGTTCCGTGAACTTTGTCGTGAATATGCGTTGAAGCAAGTGGATCGCCAACGTGATGAATTCAAACGCTTGGGTGTTGCCGGTGAATGGGATAACCCATACTTAACCTTAAAACCAGAATTCGAAGCAGCTCAAATTCGGGTCTTCGGCGCCTTTGCAAAACGCAACCTGATCTATCGTGGGAAGAAACCCGTTTACTGGTCATGGTCATCAGAATCTGCACTTGCAGAAGCTGAAGTTGAATATCATGATGTGACGTCACCATCAGCATTTTATGGTGAAAAAGTCATTGATGGTAAGGGTGTCTTAGACGACAACACTTATATGGTTGTCTGGACGACGACGCCTTGGACGATTCCAGCTTCTGAAGGGATTACCATTGACGCCAGTTTCGATTATGCAGTCGTGCAACATGATGACGATCCGCGGAACTATGTTTTAGCAGCCGAATTGGTTGATGAAAATGCCAAACGTTTCGGTTGGGACACAGTTAAGGTTGTTAAGACTGTTAAAGGGGCTGATTTGGATCGCGTACTTTGCGAACATCCATTTGATGCCAGTCGCAAATTAGTGACGATGCTTGGCGATTTTGTCACCCTCGATGCTGGGACTGGTTTGGTTCATACGGCGCCAGGTTATGGGGAAGATGATTACCGCATCGGGATGAAGTATGACTTGCCAGTCTTTGCCCCAGTTGATAACCAAGGGGTGTTGACAGCGGAAGCCGGCCCAGATTTTGCCGGTGTCTTCTATGATGACGCGAACCAGATTGCGCTAGACAAATTAAAGGACGCTGGGTTGTTACTTGACTACATGCCATACGAACACAGCTATCCCTTTGACTGGCGTACTAAGAAACCAATCATCTTCCGGGCAACGCCACAATGGTTTGCTTCGGTTGGCGATATGCGTGACGAAATTTTACACGCCATTGATGACGTCGAATTCTTCCCAGAATGGGGTCAAAAACGGTTGCATAATATGATTCGTGATCGTGGTGACTGGGTTATTTCACGACAACGGGTCTGGGGCGTGCCATTGCCAATCTTCTATGCGGAAGATGGCACGGCAATCATGTCACCGGAAACCATCAATCATGTGGCGGACTTAATCGGTCAATACGGTTCGAACGTTTGGTTTGAACGTGACGCCAAAGACTTGTTACCAGAAGGTTATACGAATGAACACTCACCACATGGTCAATTCACTAAAGAAGAAGACATCATGGATGTGTGGTTTGATTCTGGGTCATCACATCAAGGCGTCTTAGCTGAACGTGATTACCTCGACTATCCAGCCGATTTGTATTTGGAAGGCTCTGACCAGTATCGTGGCTGGTTCAACTCTAGTTTGATTACGAGTGTGGCAGTTTCAGGTCATGCCCCATACAAACAAGTCTTGTCACAAGGTTTCACCTTGGATAGCCAAGGCCGTAAGATGAGTAAGTCATTGGGGAATACCATTGCACCCGCCGAAGTGATCAAACAAATGGGCGCCGAAATCGTCCGTTTATGGGTCTCATCAGTGGATACGAGTGCGGATGTGCGCGTTACCATGGAGGGTTTCAAACAAGTTGCTGATGGTTACAAGAAGTTCCGGAATACCATGCGTTTCTTATTAGCGAATACGACGGATTACGATCCAAAGGAAAATCGCGTGGCGTTTGAAGATCTCGCAACGGTTGACCAATACATGGCCGTTCGTCTGAATGACTTTGTGGCAGAAGTGAAAGATCATTACGATCATTATGACTTCTTGGATATTTATAAGAAGTTGTTGAATTTCTTAACAGTGGACTTGTCGAATTTCTATTTGGATATTGCGAAAGACATCATGTATATTGATGCCGAAGATAGCCATGCTCGGCGCTCAATGCAAACGGTCTTCTACGACGTCTTAGTTGCGTTGACCAAGTTGTTTACACCAATGTTGCCACATACGACGGAAGAAATTTGGCCATTCTTGAAGGAATCAGCCGAATTCGTGCAATTAACTGAGATGCCAACCGTGCAAAACTATGCGAACGCTGACGAACTTAATCACAACTGGGGCAAGTTTATGGACTTGCGCAGTAACGTTTTAAAGGCGTTGGAAGAAGCTCGGGATGCGAAGTTGATTGGGAAATCATTAGAGGCGCACTTGGACTTATATGTCGATGCTGAAATGCAAGCTTTATTGGACAGCTTGAAGACTAATGTTCGTCAAACCTTGATGGTCTCGGCACTTGAGTTACATGATCTTGCCGAGGCGCCAGCGGATGCTGAAACTTTTGATGCGCATGAAGCCATTAAGGTTAGCCATGCTGAGGGTGAGGTTTGTTCACGTTGTCGGATGACGAAGACGGATGTCGGCAGTGACGCTGCTTATCCAATGCTCTGTGCAAGTTGTGCTAAAATTGTGCGGGCCAACTATCCAGAATCAATTGAAACTGGCTTAGAAGCTTAATTAAAAATTTTTGCAAAAGTCAACCCGCAGGAAACTGTTGGTTGGCTCTTTTTTTAGAATTGATGACATGGATCGCGACCTTTTGGTTCTTCGTGATTGAAATATTGTTAAAAAGTCAGTATGATAGTGAAGTAACTAAAACCGAGTTTATTAAATAGATAGGATGCTGATGGCAGTGAAAATGATCAAGGTGCATGGTTCCGGTAATGATTTTTATTTATTGGACCAAACGCAATTTCCAGAGCCGCTTACTGATAAGGGCTTGAAGCAGTTGGCAATTAATATTTGTAAGCGCGATGGCGCCGGTTTATTCGAAGGTGCCGATGGGGTGCTGGTCGTGGATCGGTCTGAACATGCGCACGTTTTAGGTCGGATGCGGGTCATTAACGCTGATGGTACCGAAGCGAGCATGTGTGGGAACGGCTTGCGGACCGTCGCCCGTTACTTGGGAACCCAAAACGACAGCACCGATTTTCGGGTAGAAACCATGTACGCGGATCTAAAGGTGCAAGCGGTGGCTGATTTTGCGGCCCATGTTCCAGCATTCAGTGTTGAGATTTCGCCAGTCTCATTTGAGGCTAAGACGCTTGGCATGCATGCGAATCATGACGCCCAAACAATCATTAATGAAACAATTCCGGCACTTAAGAGTGATTTTAAATTTTCTGCCGTGTCAGTGCCTAATCCGCATTTGATTGCATTCGTGGATCACGCGACATTGGTCGGCCCAGAATTAGGTCGAATCGGTAAGTGGATGAATGACGGTCAAAATTCAATTTTCCCAGATGGTGTGAACGTGAGCTTCGTTGAAGTCCTAGGACAGAATTCAATTTTTGTTCGGACTTTCGAACGGGGGGTTGGTTTCACCAATGCCTGCGGGACCGCAATGTCGGCTTCTTCCTTGATGTATGTCCTATTACACCAAGAAAGTACTGATTTCAATCAAGAAATTCATGTCACGAACCCTGGTGGGATGGTTAAGACCATCGTTCATCAAGGCGCGGACGAAGAGTATTGGATGGAATTAATTGGCAATGCAACGTTTGTCAAAATTGTCAGCTTGCCATTGGAAGAAGCCCTGGCTGCTGATTTCACGCAAGCAACGACCACGGTCACTGGTGAACAGGCGGCCTATGAAGATTTTGTTGATTCACTAAAAACGGCTTAATCTGGTCAGCGCTGGGTAGTTTCATTAACTGCTCAGCGTTTTTTCGTGGCTTGCACTCAGCCCTAAATAATCGTTAAATTAACCGGTCGAAAATTGCATTCAGTCGTAAAAATCGGTATCCTTATTGAGAAAGCAAGTAATCAGGAGGTGTGTGCGATGGATTTTGAAGAACACGTCCAGAGCAGCGAAATGGTTTTTAACGGTGGCTTGGTGCAAGTGGAGCGCCAACAAGTGACGTTGCCGGATCACAGCACCGCAACGCGTGAGATTGTTCATCATCAACCTGCCGTCGCAGTCTTGATGGTAACTGCCGCTCAAAAAATGTGTCTCGTGCAACAATGGCGCTCGGCGGCCAAAGGTGTCACCTTAGAGATTCCAGCTGGAAAAGTGGAACCAGGGGAAACTGCCACCGCGGCAGCTAAACGAGAATTGAATGAAGAAACCCGCTTAGCTACAGACCAGCTTGAACCAGTGGCGAGTTTTTATACCTCGCCAGGCTTTACTGATGAGTTCATGACCTTGTACGTGGCAACTGGCTTACATGCGGTGAATCAAGCACTTCCACAAGATGCGGATGAATTTTTACACTTAGTTGAACTAGACTTACCAACGGCGCTTGCGCAGGTCAAATCCGGCAAGTTAGCCGATGCGAAAACTGTGATGGCGGTCTGGTATTGGCAAAGCCATCCCGAGTTAGGAGTGACGACCAATGGCTGAAGACGATCGGATGACACGGCAACAGTACCGACAACAGCAAACACAACCAGAATCAGCAGCTCCGGAAGCTTCCGAGCCGGCGTCATCAGACTATGATGAACAACCAGCTGATGAACCCACCGATTCATCACGCCGGGCATATGCGGCTGAGACTAATCGCGCCCTTGAGGATGCGAAGTCAAAGCGCCTAGGTCGCAAGTTGAACTGGGTTATTTTAGGCCTAGTTCTGGCAATTACGATTGTTTTTTTGATTTTATTTTTAACCCCATAGGAAAGTAGGTTTTTGAACCGATGAAATTTGGAATTATTTGTGCGATGGCAGAGGAACTCAAAACATTACGTGAAGCACTACAGGATGAAAAAGTGGTCCCAATTAAGGACATTACTTTTTATGATGGCCGCATCAACGATCAAGAAGTGGTCCTAGTTCAATCAGGGATTGGTAAAGTTCAAGCCGGGATGACCACGGCGTTGATGATTACTAATTTTGACGTTGACGTGGTGATCAATTCTGGATCTGCTGGTGGCATTGGTCAAGGCCTTGCCGTGGGTGATGTCGTTGTTGCGACGGCCACGGCTTACCATGACGTGGACGCCACGGCCTTTGACTATGCCTACGGTCAATTACCACAACAACCGTTATATTATGAAACGGATGCGAACTGGGTCAAACAGATCATGACGGCCGCGGCCGCAACTGGTTTGAATGCCAAGACTGGCTTGATCGTTTCTGGTGATCAATTTATCGCGGGAAAGGCTGCAACCGACAAAATTTTAAGCCATTTTCCAGATGCACTTTCTAGCGAAATGGAAGGCGCAGCGATTGGTCAGGCTTGCCATCAATTTAACACGCCTTACGTCGTTATTCGGGCGATGTCCGATGTTGGTGACGAAGCTGCCGGCGTGAGCTTTGATGAATTTATTTTAGCTGCCGGAAAACAATCAGCGGCGATGCTATTAGCCTTGTTTAAGGCACAGAAATAAGAATTTAACACAGTTATTTGTAGAAGGAAGTATTTTTAATGAAGCGAGTGTACCTTGATAACGCTGCGACAACGCCAATGGCTGAGTCTGTAGTCAGTGAAATGATGGACAAAATGACGACGACGTTTGGGAATGCCTCGAGCACCCATGCTTATGGTCGGGCTGCGCGTGAAGTGCTGGATGATAGTCGGCACATCATCGCTCAGAGTATCAATGCCCATGATGATGATATTATCTTTACGAGTGGCGGCACTGAAGGCGATAATACGGCGGTATTGCAGACCGCTTTTGCCCGTCAAAAATTAGGCAAGCATATTATCACGACGGCCATCGAGCACCAAGCCATCTTAAAATCGACCGCCTTCTTGGCGCAACAAGGTTTTGACATTACCTATTTGCCAGTGGACGAACATGGCAATATCAGTCTTGATGATTTCAAGGCAGCATTGCGACCAGATACCATCTTGGTTTCAATTATGATGGGCAATAATGAAGTTGGGTCACACATGCCAATTCATGAAATTGGTGAAATTTTGAAAGACCACCAAGCTTGGTTCCACACGGATGCCGTTCAAGCCTATGGTCTGTTGGATATTGATGTTGAACGTGATCATATTGACCTGTTGTCGACATCGGCGCATAAAATTAATGGGCCTAAATTTTTAGGCTTTTTGTACAAGCGTAATGGGATCAACTTTCCAAGCCTCATTAAGGGTGGCGAGCAAGAAGATAAGCGACGTGCGGGTACCGAAAATGTCCCAGCAATCGCTGGCTTTGCAGCGGCGGTTAAGGAATTAACGACCGCAGAAAAAGCCCATCGGCAAGCGACTTATCATGATTATAAACAGTACATTGTTGATCAGTTAACCGCCAATGGGGTTGATTTTGAAGTCAACGGTCAGTTGGGTGAAGACAATTTACAACATGTGTTGAATTTATGGATCAAGGGAATTTCAACTTATACGTTGCAAACGAATTTGGACCTCGGCGGGGTGGCCGTTTCTGGTGGTTCGGCATGTACGGCCGGCAGCTTGGAACCGTCACATGTCTTGATTGCCATGTTTGGCGAGCAGTCACCACGAATTAGCGAGTCGATTCGGTTGAGTTTTGGTCGTTATAATACGAAAGCCGATTTGGATCAATTTGTGGCAGTCTTAACCAAGACGGTTAATCGACTATTAAAAAAATAAGAGGAGGGATTCGTCATGGCTTACACAGCTAGTGTGAAACTTGAAGGCGATTCACAGACTTATCAACTTAGTCCGGAGATTAAAAAGTATACGTTAATGGATTTAGGCTTTACTAAAGGCAAATCGGGGGCCTTCATGTTTGAACGGTCATTAGATCCGACCACGCCCTATAATGCGGCCTACAAAGTTAAAATGACCGTCAACGCTGACTTGACCGGTTTTAAACTCTCAACCGTCACCGGGAACGGCATGCAACGGGCCAACATCTTTAAAAATGAGGCTCATCCGGAAGCAGTTGAACAATTACGGTTCATTTTAAAGAGTTTTATTGATCGCGGTGTCTTAGTTGACGCTTAATGATGAAACGCCTGGCTTGCAGCCGGCGTTTTCTTTGTTATAATGGGTATTACTGGACTTGTACGACCTTCAAATCGTGGATTCTCCAGAATCTTTTGGAAATGATGGTGAAAAAGTATGACTGATCACAGTAACACGCGTGTCGTTGTCGGCATGAGTGGTGGTGTTGATTCATCCGTCGTGGCGCTATTGCTGAAGCAGCAAGGTTACGATGTGGTGGGCGTCTTTATGAAGAATTGGGACGATACCGACGAAAATGGTGTTTGTACCGCGACCGAAGATTATAAAGATGTTGCCAAGGTAGCTGACAAAGTTGGGATTCCTTATTACTCAATTAATTTTGAGAAGGAATATTGGGATCGGGTCTTTACGTATTTCTTAGACGAATACAAGAAGGGCCGTACACCTAATCCTGACGTGATTTGTAATAAGGAAATTAAGTTTAAGGCGTTTCTTGATTACGCGATGGACTTAGGTGCTGATTACATTGCAACCGGGCATTATGCGCGGCTCTCACATGATGAGGACGGTACCATGCATCTGTTGCGTGGTGTAGACAGCAATAAGGACCAAACTTATTTCTTGAGTCAGTTGGATTCTAAGACGCTTTCTAAGGTCATGTTCCCATTAGGTGACATGATCAAGCCGGATGTCCGCAAATTAGCCTTAAATGCTGGTTTGGCAACCGCTAAAAAGAAAGACTCCGTTGGGATTTGTTTTATTGGCGAAAAGAATTTCAAGGAATTCTTAGGTCATTACTTACCAGCAACACCTGGTAAGATGATGACGGTCGATGGTGATGTGAAGGGCGAGCATGCTGGCCTGATGTATTACACCATTGGTCAGCGTCGTGGCTTAGGGATTGGTGGCGATGGTGAGGACAACGAGCCATGGTTTGTCATTGGTAAGGATCTCAAAAAGAATATTTTGTATGTCGGTAAGGGTTATCATAATCCACACTTGTATGCAACTTATTTGGAAGCCTCTGACCTACATTTTGTGACGAGTGAAGACTTGGGTAACGACTTCCACGTGACGGCCAAGTTCCGGTATCGCCAAAAAGATTCCGGTGTGACCGTGCACTTCAACGAAGATCATACGGCTGTTCGGGTCACTTTTGATGATCCAGTGCGGGCAATCACACCTGGACAAGCAGTGGTCTTTTATCGGGGTGAGGAATGCCTTGGCTCTGGCATGATTGACGCAGCCTATAACGACGAGCGAGTTTTACAATATATTTAGGCTTAGCTGTTAAGTCGCCAGCAATTCATCAGTAATTGTTGGTGGCTTTTTTGCGTTAAAACACAAATCAAGCTTGCTTTTCGATAAGGGGTTGCTTAAGCTAAGAAGAAAGACTGGATTTGGGACTGGGAGTTTATGCAGAAATTAAAACAGTTAAAATTTTTTGATACATTATCTAAAAAAATGGTCGCCGGTTTCGTGATTTTAATTGTCATCGGGACGATCTTATTAAGTTTGCCGATTGCGACCGCGCCAGGAATACATAGTTCGTTTATCAATCGACTATTTACCGCAGCTTCGGCAACTTGTATTACCGGGTTGACGGTTGTGAATACCGCCACGCACTGGTCCATTTTTGGTCAGGTCGTGATCTTAGGCTTGTCAGAAGTCGGTGCCTTGGGCTATATGACGTTTGCGGTGCTCTTATTTAACATTATGCGGCGTAACATTGGTTTATCCACGCAACTGATGGTTAAAGAGTCCTTGAATTTAGAAAATCTGAGCGATACTAAAAGTGTGATGCGCTATGTAATTGGCTTGTCATTGTTATTCCAATTAGGTGGACTCGGCTTGTTGGCGATTGACTTTGTGCCGCGCTTCGGCTGGACGCGCGGGTTGTACCTGTCGCTGTACCATTCAGTGATGTCGTTTTGTAACGCGGGATTTGACGTTTTTGGCGACAGTTTGATGGGATTTCGGAGTGACTCGTATGTCCTCATTGTTACGATGATCTTAATCATTGCTGGTGGGCTTGGTTTCTTAGTTTGGCGGGATCTACTGCTTTTTCATGAACGTAAACGCCTGTCATTGAACTCGAAATTAACGTTGCTCACCACAATCAGTTTGTTCGTCCTCGGTTTTGTCTTGTTATTAATTACAGAGCGAGATTTAAAGCTCTTACCGACGGGCACGTCTTGGTTCAATCGAACGATTAATACGTTATTTTTAAGTGTAACGCCGCGGACGGCCGGATTGATTACGATGCCAACTGGGAAACTACAGGCAGGGAGCTTGTTCATCATCATGGTGCTGATGTTTGTCGGTGGGACGCCTGGTTCAACGGCTGGTGGGATTAAGACCACGACGTTTGGCGTCTTGATGTTTCAAAGTATTGCCCAATTGCGCGGCAGACAGGACGTGGAATTCAGTCATCGGCGCTTTAGTCAAGCCAATATTAGTCGAGCTTTGTTGCTAGTCTTCTTGGCCAGCATCGTCATCTCCGTTGCCACTTTGATTCTGACGCAAACGGAAAAAATTCCCCAAGGGTTCGGGTTGGAATATGTCGTCTTTGAAGTGTTATCGGCCTTTGGAACGGTCGGATTAAGCTTGGGATTGACGCCGCATCTAACGGTCGTTGGAAAAATTGTGATTATGTTGCTGATGTTCATCGGACGGGTCGGCATTTTCACGTCATTATATGCCCTTTCTAAACGGCAAGCGAAAGTCAGCCTAATTCGTTATCCAGCCGAAAATATTTTGATTGGTTAAGGAGCAAAAAAAATGAAGAAGAGTTTTGCAGTATTTGGCCTAGGACGGTTCGGTCAGAGCGTGGTTCGAACATTAGTTGATGCCCATCAAGACGTTTTAGCCGTGGATATTAATGAAGAACCAGTGAACGAGTTGATGGAAGTGGCCACTCAAACCTTAATTGCCGATACAAGAGACGAGGCCGTCCTGCGGGAGTTGAATATTGATACGTTTGATTATGTCATTATTGGTATTGGGAATAATATGGAAGCCAGCATCCTAACCACGATGTTAAGCAAGGAACAAGGGGCTAAAAAGGTCATTGCCAAGGCCGAAACCAGTGACCAAGGGCGGGTGTTAGAACGTGTCGGCGCTGATCAAGTGATTTTCCCTGAGCGAGACATGGGACACAGTATTGTCCGAAAACTCTTATCGAATCACATTTTAAGTTTTATTGATTTGAGTGATGAGTATACGTTGGCTGCCATTGAAATTACGGACCCAACTTTTGTAGATCAAAACTTGATTGCCCTGAACTTACGTGAACGCTTCGGCTTGACGGTGATTGCCATTAAACACAATGGCAAAATCAATGTCTCACCAGAACCGACAGATATGATGGCGTTACACGATGTTTTGACCGTGGTGGGGCCAATTAAGGGTGTCGAGGGTCTGGATGAGGCCTTAAAGAAATAAGTTGTATAAAGGGCTTGGTTGAGGTTGACCGAGCTTTTTTGCTGTTCCAGTTAAGGGTAGAAACGCAATCGGCTTTGTCAGCATGTTCATTTTAACAGAGGTCGGTTCTAAATTAGCCGCGCCGTTGAACAATGCTAAGTCCAACGATACGATGATACTCAGGGTTATTTGGCAGATGAATACCTGAAGCTTCCCAGCCGTAGAAGATAGTCACTAGCCTCAACATGTATTGTAGCTGGTCTGGGGTTGAGGGATTGAAGCAGCCATTAACAGCTTGATAGCTACATTTTGTTGTCGTTTGATGGCGGCCAATTTTTTAGGTGACCGTAATTATAAATAATGCACGTTTCTAGCCGTGAGGGGGCTTCGTTTGGGGCTCAGCCGTGGCGTTTGACTTAGCGCGGTGATTTTTCCACGGTTAGTCAAAAACCAGCTTTTGAGACCGCTCTTTGGCTCAAAACTGGTTCATGGCGTTCCAGCCCCAAACGAAGCTCCCGGTAGGCGGAAATTCAGGCCCATTCGCGATTCAGTTAGGAATGAAAGCACAACAATAATGAACTTAGGGAAAGCCTTGACATTTACAAGTGATGACCGAATTTTGAAAAATAAGTTAATAACTGGCATAATAGAAGTTAAACTGTACGGCCGTTTGGCGGCCAAGATGAGGAAGTAATCTTTTGACAAAATTGCTATTTATTCGGCATGGTAAAACTGAATGGAACTTGGAAGGACGATATCAAGGGTCACAAGGTGATTCACCATTGTTGCCGGCAAGTTATGAAGAAATTCATCAATTGGCGGCGGCGTTACGGCCAATTCACTTCAGCCATATTTATGCTAGTCCATTAAAGCGGGCACGCGACACCGCCATGACCTTGCAGCAGGATCTTGATCAGCCTGACTTGACGGTCTCAATATTGAGTCGATTACGAGAATTTAATCTAGGTAAGATGGAAGGGATGGCCTTTACGGCAGTTCAAGCCGCCTACCCAACAGAATTTGATGCTTTTCGTAATCATCCTGACCAATATGATCCAACAGCAATTCAAGGAGAGAGTTTTCAACAGTTGGTGAAGCGCATGTTACCAGCAGTTCATCAAATTATTGCGGCTAATCCACGACGTGAAGATAATGTGTTAATTGTCAGTCATGGGGCCGCGTTGAACGCCTTGATTAATACGATGTTGGGGGCTTCGCTCGCAACTTTGCGTGATCGCGGTGGCTTGTCTAATACGAGTACGACAATGCTTGAAACTCGCGATCGCGGTAAGAGCTATAAATTATTGTTGTGGAATGATACCTCTTATTTATCACGACAACCAGATGCAACCGACACGATTTAGAAATGAGGCATGATGTTAATGGCAAAGCAAGCAAATCAGCGACCGAGCAAGGCCCAGCAACAAGCCTTAGTTCATCAGCTCGTTCAAAAGATTGACACCACTCCAGATGACTTCCAAGCCTATTACGAACTTACGGTGTTACTCACGGCCGGGCAAGATTTTGAGCAGGCCGAAGCGCTCGCAATGAAAGCGTTAGGCTTGTTTGAAAAAGAGTCGCACGCGACTAATTTATTGACCTATGCGCTCGGAAATGTGTACTATCAAGCCGAAGCTTATGATCAAGCGCTGAAGACTTATCAGAAGATTACGGAACCAAAGTTAACTGCGGACGCCTATCTGATGATGGGGCAAAGCTTGATGGCTAAAAAAGATTATCAACATGCGTTAGTCTGGGGCCTAACCGCCCAAGAGGCACAACCAGAGTTGGTAGAAACCAATTTGTTAGTTGCAAATATATTGCTTGCATTAGGCAATAACGAACAGGCATACGATTATTATCAAAAAGTGATTTTGCTTGATCCCCGTCAAGGCACAGCTTACTTCAATGCTGGTTTGACGGCGATGGTCATCGGCAAGCCGTATGCGGAATTATTCGCGACTGCGAAAAAGGTCGATTCGGCCTATTTCGAACAGCATCAACAGCAGTTGCAAGATATTGAAAAAATGCTGGCAGCCCAAAAGGGTTCAGCAGATCAGGCACCCAAAGCATAGTGAGGAGGAACGTCGTTGTCGGCAACAGAACCTAATTTATTTCCGGATGATTTCAATGGTCAAACGGTCACGCACTTTATTGTTGGTAAAGTCGCCGCCGTTTTTTTTAGCAGTTCGGACAGCTTTTATAAAGTGTTGTTAGTTAAAGTGAGTGAGCAGAATATTGATTGGACCGAAGATGAAATGGTCGTGACAGGCAGTTTTGCCGACATCCAAGAAGAAGCGACTTACAAATTTACTGGTAAAACCGTGCGCCATCCTAAATATGGCACCCAATTTCAAGCGGATAATTATCAAAATGAAACACCGACTTCTCGAAGCGGGCTAATCGCGTATCTCGCCGGCAATGATTTTCCAGGCTTGGGACGGCGCACCGCCGAACGAATCGTGGATACCTTGGGTGAAAATGCGATTGATGAAATTTTGGCAGATCCGAAAGTATTAAAACCGATTGGCTTACGGGCTTCGGTCCAAAATACTTTATTAGACACGTTACGGGTGAACAATGGGTTAGAACAAACGATTATTGGGTTGAACGCTTATGGCTTTGGGAGTCGACTTGCTGCGGCGATTTACGCTAAGTATCAAGGCGACACCTTGCATGTGATTCAAGAAGATCCTTATCGGCTCGTAGAGGATATCAAAGGTGTCGGCTTCAAGAAAGCGGATCAGATTGCGGCACAATTGCAAGTCGATCCGCAAGCAGATAGTCGGTTGCGAGCAGCCCTCCTGACACAGATTAATGAAAATTGTGCGCAGAATGGGGATACTTATACGACGGCCAAGCCACTGATCACCGCGACGTTACAATTGCTTGAGAGCTCGCGGCATACGCCGATTGCGCCACAGAAACTGGCTGATCAATTAGTAACGCTCGCTAAAGAGAATAAGGTCGTCGGTGAAGAAAATCGCATTTATTTACGGCATTTGTACGAGGCTGAGTGGGGCATCGCTGAACATTTGAAGCGACTGCACGATGCGGACAATAATGGGAATTTAACTGAAAAAAAGGTGACGCGGGCAATTGCCCACGTTGCGAAAGCCAGTAACTTAACGTACGACGCGTCGCAAACGCAGGCATTGAAAGCCGCCATCACGTCGCATTTGTTTCTGTTAACTGGTGGTCCCGGGACTGGTAAAACGACGATAATTCGTGGTCTGGTCGCACTTTTTGCCGAATTACACGATGTGTCATTAGATTTAAACGAGTATAAGGACAAAACTTTCCCCATTTTGTTAGCCGCGCCCACCGGTCGGGCGGCTAAGCGGATGGCAGAAACAACGGGTTTACCAGCCGGCACCATTCATCGATTATTGGGCCTGACTGGCCGAGATGACGATCCAGAAATGCCAACCAAAGATTTGGAAGGCGGTATCTTGATTATTGATGAAATGTCGATGGTGGATACCAATTTATTCCGACTGCTGCTCAAAGCAGTGCCTAGTCACATGCAAGTCATTCTTGTCGGTGATAAGGATCAACTGCCTTCGGTTGGTGCCGGTCAAGTGTTTCATGACTTATTGCAGAGCCCAGAAATACCACAAATTGAGTTGACTACGATCTATCGACAAGACGATGATTCCAGTATCATTCCGCTTGCGCACGCAATCAAAAATGGGCATTTGCCAGCTGATTTTAGACAAAATCAACCGGATCGCTCCTTCATTGCTTGTAACGCGTTTCAAGTCAATCATATAATTGAGCAAGTGGTTTCAAAAGCGAAACAAAAGGGCTTTACGGCCGACGATGTCCAGATTTTAGCCCCGATGTATCGGGGGGCAGCCGGAATTGATCAGTTGAATACGACCGTTCAAAATATTTTCAATCCATTAAAGTCGGCGCGTCAAAAGAAACTCAGCTATAATAATCAAGAATTTCGGGTCGGCGACAAAGTGTTGCAATTAGTGAATGCCCCCGAAGATAACGTTTTTAATGGCGATATTGGTAAAATTGTTGGGATTGATTTAGCTAACGATCCACACAATAAATCCAAGAAAGACCAGATCACCATCGCGTTTGAACAGAATGAAGTGACTTATCAAAAGTCTGATTGGAATCGGCTGACATTAGCTTATAGCATGTCGATTCACAAGTCTCAAGGGAGTCAGTTTAAGATGGTGGTGCTGCCGCTAGTCCCACAGTTTTCACGAATGTTGCAGCGCAATTTGCTCTACACCGCGGTGACGCGGGCCGAACAGATGTTAATTCTGTTAGGGGATGAACAGTCGTTTGAACGAAGTGTCACTAATGAATCCGTCAATCGACTCACAACTTTGACGAAACGGCTACAACAAGTCTTTACTGGCGACAATACTCCGGCAGAAGCAGCCGCGGTTTCTGACGATCAGGCCACTGAGACCCAGACGACGGTGGCCGACGCTCCCGCTCCGGCTGAGGCGCCAACTGGTCCAACGCGATTAACACCGGTATTAGTCCAAAGTGGACAGATTGATCCAATGATTGGGATGACTGGCGTTAAGCCGAGTGATTTCATGACCCAAACTTCGGCATCTTAGTTAGTTGTACCTAGCAATTAAAAACCAGCCTTAAATTGCGTGTTTAGGCTGGTTTTTATCTGTCAATCAAGCCGGATACTGCTATAATTGAGAACAGATATGTCATGAAAACTATTTTTTGGAGGTTGTTATGTCAGTAGATGAATCAAGTGCCAAACTTAAATTGTTTGCCTTAAATTCTAATTTACCGTTAGCGAAGAAAATTTCAGAACGGGTTGGAATTCCGCTAGGTCAAAGTTCTGTGAAACGATTTAGCGATGGTGAAATTCAAATTAATATTGAAGAAAGTATTCGTGGCGCCGAAGTTTTCGTCGTTCAATCGATCTCTGAACCGGTTAACGATACGATTCTTGAACTTTTGATTATGATTGATGCACTGCGTCGTGCCAGTGCGAGTGAGATTAACGTGGTGATTCCTTACTATGGTTATTCCCGTCAGGATCGCAAGGCCCGTTCACGTGAACCAATTACTGCCAAATTAATTGCAACTTTGTTGGAAAAAGATCGCGCGACGCGGATTTTGACCATTGATTTACATGCGGCGCAAATTCAAGGTTTCTTTGATATTCCAGTCGATCATTTATTGGCGGCGCCGATTTTAGCCGGCTACTTCAAAGATCGTGGGATTACGGATAATTTAGTGGTCGTGTCACCGGATCATGCTGGCGTTTCACGGGCGCGAAAGATGGCGGAATTATTAGGCGCGCCGATTGCAATCATTGATAATCGGCATCCAGATGATGACAATATCGTCCCAAGCAGCATTATTGGTGACGTGAGTGGCCGCATTGCGATTGTGATTGATGACATGATTGATACTGGCACGCGTTTTGACGTTTCAGCCACGGCGTTGAAGCAAGCTGGTGCTGCCAAGATATATGGTTGTGCGACCCATGCAATTTTTTCACAGGACGCCACTGAAAAATTGCAAGCTTCTGATTTGGAAAAAGTCATTGTGACAGATACGATTCAGATTCCAGCCGCTAAACAATTTGGTAAACTTGTGCAACTTTCGGTTGGACCACTCTTGGGTGATGCAATCAAGTTAGTTCATGAACAACAACCAGTTGATAGTTTATTTGATCCAAAACTTTAAATTGCGTTAAAGACAAGCCCCGATAACTGGCGGCTTGTTTTTTTGTCTTAATTTTTATTAAAATTGGTTAAGCTGAATTGGGGGATTACTGGTAACGTTTTCGTTAGACTTGTTGAAAGTTGCCCTACCAAAATGTTGCTGAAGGACAATACACTTAAACCTTGATATGACGGGAGGTTAGCCCGCCTTGGTCATGACAAGTAATTTTCAAACTAAACGGACAGTTTTATAAAAAAATAAGTGATTCTAGTTTGCATTTTCGTAAGATGTGCTACAATGAAGTTATGATTTAACTAAGGTATTAAGAATTTCTTAAGAAGTCTGTATACCACAGGTAGTTATCACATTACTGTAAGAGAGTTTCAATTTTGCTAAAGGAGTGAACTTAATGTCACAAGCACATACAACGGGCAAGGTTCTGGCCGGTACGGTTGGTGCCGTTGGTTTATTGCTTGCCACAGGACAAGCTGCCAATGCTGCTTCAGTTACCGTTAAACAAAATGATACGGTCTGGGGCCTTGCACAGCAACATGGTGTTTCCATTAAGAGTGTTGAGAAGTTAAATGCAAAAGCACTCAATGGTAATTCCAACTTAATCTTTGTCGGTCAACAATTACAAATTAGTGGGGAATCCTCATCGTCATCAGCAGAAAAAGGTACATATACTGTTAAGGCTGGCGATACTTTATGGGATTTAGCAGCTAAGCATCAAATGTCAGTTCAGTCATTACAAAAGCTTAATGGCTTGTCGAGTGATTTAATTGTTGTTGGTCAAAGTCTTCAAGTTTCAGGGACTAAGGCTGCGACAACCACAGCAACGACCCAATCAACGACAACTAGCGCCGCAGCGACAACTGAAAAAGCTGCCAGTGCGGCAAGTTCGACAACGAGTGCCAGTACGGAAGTTCAGGATTCCGTCAACACCACGTCGTCTTCAACTAGCACGGCAACTAGTGCCAGTTCAGTTGCAAGCACGAACAGTGTTGCAACTAATGAAAGCTCATCAACGTTGCAAACGGCTTATGCCCCAGCTGCATCAAGTCACGTAACGTCTAGTGCGAGCGAAACTAGTTCAGCTGCGTCATCACAAGCCACGAGTGACTCAAGCACCCAAGTTTCATCTGCTGCAAGCCAAGAAGAAAGCACGACTGCCACTCAGACTAACTCAACGGCGTCACAAAGTAATACGAACAACAATGTGAGTCAAAGTAGCACTAGTACTGCGTCACAAGCCAATTCTTCTGCTGCCACGAGTAGCACGACTTCGGCTGCAACGTCGTCTGCCTCACAAGCTAGTTCGACTGCCACGACTAATAACAGTAGTAGTGCCTCAACTAGCAATAATGCTAATTTAACTTCTGGCTCAGTGACTGGCTTAGCACTGCAATTAGCCAGCGCTAATATTCCTTACGTTTGGGGCGGCAACTCATTATCTGGGATGGATTGTTCTGGATTAGTTGCTTATGTTTACCTACATGCTGCTGGGATTAATTTGCCACACAATACGGTTCAGCAAGAAGCTTACGTGACGAAACATTCTGTTGCCGATGCGCAACCTGGTGATATTTTATTCTGGGGTGCTGCCGGTGCCACGTATCACGATGCCATCTATCTTGGTAACAATCAATTTGTGGCTGCACCAACTGAACGTCAAAACGTTAAGGTAGAATCAATTACTTCTGATTTCATGCCAAGTTTTGCTGGGACAGTTAAGTAATTTAGATTAAAGTCAAGTGTAACAGCCAGCTTCCTGCAGTCAGTGGGTGAGTTTGGCTGTTTTTTGGCTTTTATGATTTATTAATTTTTAAAATTGTGTTATATTAATTCTGCTGTTTTTTTATTAATAAATCACAGATAATTGTTTTGAAGGAGTGTTTTAAGTGAGTAACAGATTTGAGATCCTGGAAGAATACCGACAAGCGAATACGGAATTAGATCGTTTGAAGGGGTTGGCGATGCGTCAACGGGATCGCTCACGGGTGATTACGATTTATCCGCACTTACAAGAGCGGGTCAGTCATCTTTCCCAAAAATGTGAACAGCTTGATATGCTGCTCGAAGCAATTAATGCTTCTGAAGACTAAAGCCAGTTAAAAAGGCGTTCCAAATCGTAACCGAAGTTGCGATTTGGGACGCCTTTATGTGCTTAATGATGATCGTGAATGCTAGTATCAATCCAAAAGGGATAAGGCTGCGTGGATAAATACAGATCGTAATTACGGTTACCGATCGTTTGCCCATCCATTTGCCCAATTTCAACGGAATTGACGAGTAGATGTAACTTAGCGTTCCGGTAATGATGAACGAAACGCGAGTTTAAATGGCGACCACCCATTAGCAGCAAGAGGAACAACCACAGAATGGTCCACCAGTGTGGTTCTTCAACCACAATTAGTTCTAGTTGGTCATCGTGAATGTTCGCTTGTGGTAAAATCTTTACGCCACCACCAAAGTAGGGGTGGTTGGAAACTGTACAGAGAAACGCATGGCGATACTGGTCACGTTGACGGCCAACATGTACGGTTAATGGATAACTTTCTTGTTGCGAGTACGCTTTTAAGGCATTACTCAAATAAGCCCAGTGCCCGAGTTTGCCTTTTTTCTTACTACGATTGGTATCATCAACAATTTGGGCATCAAATCCTAAACCGACATTGTTGACAAAATAACGGTGGTCATTTTTTAACGTTTCATGGTAGTAACCAATGTTCAATGGTCGGGCGCGCATATTATTAAGAACTTGCGCCAGGGCGATTGATGGCTCAGTTGCCATCCCCAAGCCGCGTGCAAAATCATTGCCAGAACCGCCGGGAATATAGGCGAGTGGCATGGGGTTATCCGTTGGCACTTGCATTAACCCATTCAGGGCTTCATTTAAGGTGCCATCGCCACCAATGACTAATAACACGGTTGTGACGTTTTTTGTCGACAGTCGCCGTTTTTCGGCGAATTCGGTTGCCAGGCGAATGGTGTGCCCCGCATATTCCGATACCCGATACTCAAAAACGATTTGGCGTTGTTCGAGCATGGGCTTGACGATGTCCCAAACCGTCTGGCCGTGGCCAGATCCAGCCAACTCATTAATAATAATGTCGTATTCAGTCGTCAAATTTACACCTCACTAAGATCGAGTCAGCGCGAACTGACCCTTACACCACAAAAAGCCGGAACAGGATCGTTCCGGCAGGTGATTAATTCATGATTAGCATCGGTAAAATCATTGGATGCCGCTCAGTCTTGTCAAACAAGAAACTTTGTAAGTCATCGATAATCGCATTACGAATCGTTGCTTCGCTAGCCTTGTCACTCTTCATCTTACGACGAATGGTGCGGAAGACATGACGACGGGCTTCATTGATTAAGTCACCAGATTCCCGCATGTAGACAAAACCACGCGATAGAATATCTGGACCGGCTTGAATTTCTTTTTTCTTAAGATCAATCGTCGCTACGACGACAACCAAGCCTTCTTCTGAAAGCACTTGGCGATCCCGCAAGACCACGTTACCAATGTCGCCAATCCCAGAACCGTCAACGTAAACGTCGCCAGCCCCGAAATGTCCGGCAACCCGGGCGGAATCTTTAGTCAAAGCTAAGACGTCACCATTTTCGAGAATGAAACTATGGTCTAATGGCACGCCACACTGTTCAGCCAATTCGGTATGAATCTTCAACATTCGATATTCCCCATGAATCGGCATAAAGAACTTGGGCTTCATCAAACGAAGCATTAGCTTTTGTTCTTCTTGACCACCATGACCAGAAGTATGAATGTTATTAACTTTACCATGAATGACGTGGGCGCCAGCTTCTTCAAGTTCATTAATTACGTGGTTCACGCTGAGCGTGTTCCCAGGAATTGGTGAACTGGAGAAGATAACGGTATCACCCGGTTGGACAGATATTTGACGGTGAGTCCCATTGGCAATCCGTGAAAGGGCCGCCATTGGTTCACCTTGAGAACCGGTACATAAGATCATCACTTTGTTAGCTGGCAATGATTTGATATCATTGGCGTCAACGATTGCTTCATCTGGAATGTTTAAGTATCCGAGTTCACGACCATTGACGATGGCAGCTTCCATACTACGACCAAAGACTGCAATTTTGCGATGGTGCTCCAAAGCGACTTGAGCGGCTTCTTGAATCCGAGAAATATTGGAGGCGAAAGTCGCAAAGATAATGCGGCCCTCAACGCCTTCAAAAATATGACGGATTGATTGTGCCACCCAGCGTTCAGACTTCGTAAAAATTGGTCGTTCAGCGTTAGTACTATCAGAAAGCAACGCTAGGACACCTCGTTCACCGAGATGTGCCATACGTTGCAAGTTCGGTGGCTGATTCGTAATTGGTGTCAGATCGAACTTGTAATCACCGGTTTCCACAATGGTGCCAGGTGGTGTTTGGACGGCAATCCCTAGTGTGTCAGGAATAGAGTGGGTGGTTCTAAAGAAGGAAACCCGCGTCTTACGGAACTTCAGCACCGTATCCTCGTTGATTTCGTGTAACTCGGTCGTCTTTAGGAGCCCGTGTTCTTCCAACTTGCCTTTGATTAAAGCCAAGGCTAGGGGACCGGCATAAATTGGCACGTTGATTTGTTGGAGGAGAAATGGAATCCCACCAATGTGATCTTCATGTCCGTGCGTAATCACCAATGCTTTTATTTTTTGCTGATTTGCAACTAGATAGGAATAGTCTGGGATGACATAATCAATTCCGAGAAGTTCGTCTTCCGGAAATTTGATCCCTGCATCGATCAGAATAATCTCATCCTGAAATTGGACACCATAAGTGTTTTTCCCAATTTCTCCCAAACCGCCGACTGCAAAAACGGCGGTTTCGTTATTTTTAACGTTTAAGCGTTTCATTTATTAAACTCCGTTAGTTGATACTCTGGATTTTCTTGTTCGTAATCCAAGAAGTGTCCTTCTAACGGTTCGATAAATTCAATGTTGAATTCAGTGTTATCTTCGACCAGAGCGCGAGCGTCAACTTCTGTCTCAGCTTCGAGATAGAGTGATTGCGTGGTTTCGCGTTGTGGGTTCCGTTTTTTGGTTTCTTGGTAGTAAACTTTGTAAATCATTAACAAAACTCCTTATAAAAATATTTACTTAGCTCTGAAAGACTAAGTAGTAGCAAAAATAAAAGTTTGATCCGTACACCAGGTTGTGTAAACACAACAATTATCTTTCATTTTAGCATAATTCGGCTGAGGTGTATACAATGTTAACTTTCTTCAAAAACGAGGGATTAAGGCGTAATTTTTTTTATTAAACATGCTATGCTAAGAATAGATTCTGATGGGTCAATATCGTGATTTTGTGAAAAAAGTACAATAAATGTGAGGGATGCCCAATGAGTAAATGGCTAATTATACTAGTTGGCTTGATCCTAGCTGTCAGTATTTATGAAGTGTTGCGACGTCAGATTTTGAAGCGGGCGGCTTTAAAAATCAGACAAGCTGGGCAACGGACTGTTGACCAGGCGATGGTTGCCAGCTTAGCGCAACTCAGCAGTGTGGCGAAGGCACAACAAGTTGGCGGCATGTTACACTCGGTGCCAGTGGCGGCAGTCTGGGGGCGCGGTGTCATGGCTTTTGAGTATGTGATCGCGACTCCTGGAATGGTGGCGGCGGATCTCCCAGAGGTTCGCCGGCTGTTAAATAATCAGTTGCAAGTTTACGCTCAAGCTAAAAAGATCACTGCCTATCAATCGGCGGGGCCAGCCTTACGCGTGACCGATACTTGGTTACGAGATGGTCAATTGCACCTCGATGTGGCCTACTTGATGAATGAAGCCACCTTGGAATATCTAGAGGATTTACGCCGTCTCAATCACGAGGCAAACTAAAAAAGGTTCAGGCCATTGCGGTCTGAACCTTTTTTTCACAACTTAAGAAATTAAAACTAAATCATCTTCTGCTGCAAATGGGTTGTGCGTATTGATGTGATCATAAAACAGAATGCCGTGTAAATGATCAATTTCGTGCTGACAAACAATGGCGGGATAATTTTTGAGCCGAATTTTCTTTTGCTCGCCAGCCATATTATAGTAGCGTAATGTAATTCGATCATGGCGAATGACGTAGCCAGAGATGTCCCGATCAACGGATAGACAGCCTTCGCCTTCAGTCAGTGCGCCAGTTTGAACTGAGTGACTGATGATGACCGGATTAATAATGACATCTTTAAAAATGGGTTCGGCACTGTCGTCTTCGGCGGGGACTAAGACGGCGGCCATTTGCTCTGAAACGTCTACTTGTGGTGCCGCTAAGCCGACTCCGGCACGTAAGCCATATTTCTTGGCCAATTCAGGATCTTGGCTATTTTCCAAGTAAGCCATCATATCATGTGCTAACGTTTGATCAGCATCACTCAATGGAAATTTAACTGGCTTGGCTTCCGCGCGTAATGTGTCATTACCTTCACGGATGATATCTCTCATCTTAATCAACCTAAATTACCTCCAAAACAAATTCTACGATGCGAACTGACAAGCAGTTCAATCCTCCAAATAAGTTTAGCATAACTAAAAATGAAAATGTAGAATGATTCTCGAAAAAGTCATGAAAGTCAAGCCACGTTACAAATGAAAATGTTCACAATCAATTTTGACGGAAAAGCTGATATTTAGCGATTTGAAAGGGCTTGCAAAAATTGAAAACCAATGGTAAATTAGACTTGTGATTATGAAAACGATTACGGACCAATGGTTAAGCCGTCGAGTCTGTACGTTCATGAAAGGGATGTGTCATTTATGGACAACGAAAAACCAATTGTTGATTTTGGTGCGATCCGGGATGCACTTGGAAAAGATTTTAAACCAGTACAAGTGATCGATGGTCAAGCTAATGTCGTCAACCAAGCAATTGTCTCTAAATATTCAAATGATCAATTAGTCGATTTTCTGAAGCTAATGATCTGGGAACGGACTTTACATCAGCGTTCTAACGCGCTGACGCGTCAAGGCCGTCTCGGTTTCTACGCACCAACAGAAGGTCAAGAAGCTAGTGAAATGGGGAGCAACTCTGCGATGAAGTCAACCGACGTTTTGATGCCGGCTTATCGTGATATTCCTCAATTAATTCAACATGGACTGCCTGTTTATAAAGCTTTCTTATGGTCACGTGGTCACGTCTTAGGTAATGAATATCCAGAAGACTTGCACGCAATGCCACCACAAATTATTATCGGTGCCCAATACATTCAAGCTGCCGGGGTTGCTCTCGGGATTAAGAAGAATGGGACCGAAGATAAAGTTGCTTATAGTTACACCGGTGATGGTGGGACATCGCAAGGGGACTTCTATGAAGGTATGAACTTTGCTGGTGCCTTCCAAGCACCCGCAGTATTCATTGTTCAAAACAATGGCTATGCGATTTCTGTCCCACGTCGCAAACAAACTGCTGCCAAGACTTTGGCTCAAAAAGCCGTGGCTGCCGGAATTCCTAGTGTACAAGTTGATGGGATGGACTTCTTAGCTGTTCATGAAGTCACTAAGGCTGCTCGGGAATATGCCGCTGCTGGCAATGGTCCAGTGATGATCGAAACCTTGACTTATCGGTTTGGGCCTCATACTAACGCGGGTGATGATCCTAAGCGTTATCGGACCAAGGAAGAAGAACAACCATGGTTTGACAATGATCCATTGATTCGCTATCGCAAGTATTTGACGGATCAAGGCGTTTGGTCTGAAGATCTTGAAAACGAGTACGTCGAACAAGTTAAAGCTGACATTAAAGCCGCAGTTAAACAAGCGGATGAAGCACCTAAGCAAAAAATGACCGAATTTTTGGAGAATGTCTTTGAAGAAAAACCACAAAACATTCAACAACAAATTACGGAATACCAAGCAAAGGAGTCGAAGTAACATGTCAAAGAAAACATATATTCAAGCGATTACCGATGCACTTCGATTAGAATTAGGGTCTGACGAAAAGACGTTAATTTTTGGTGAAGACGTTGGTAAAAACGGTGGGGTTTTCCGGGCAACTGATGGTCTCCAGGCCGAATTTGGTGAAGACCGAGTCTTCGATACACCTTTAGCTGAATCTGGTATTGGTGGTTTGTCGATTGGTTTAGCTTTGGAAGGATTCCGTCCAGTACCAGAAATTCAATTCTTGGGATTCATTTTTGAAACGATGGATTCAATTGCTGGTCAAATGTCTCGTGAACGTTTCAGAACTGGTGGTACCCGTCATATGCCAATCACCATTCGGTCACCTTATGGTGGTGGGACACATACGCCAGAAATGCATGCCGATTCATTGGAAGGTTACTTAGCACAAATTCCTGGATTACGTGTTGTGACACCATCGAACCCATATGATGCCAAAGGGTTACTCATTTCATCAATTCGGAATAACGATCCCGTATTCTTCTTGGAAAACTTGAAGCTATACCGGTCAATGAAGGCCGATATTCCTGATGAAGCTTATACTGTGCCGTTGGATAAAGCGAATGTGGTCCGTGAAGGGACTGACATTACGTTGATCGCCTATAGTGCACAAGTCAACCAATCCTTAAAGGTTGCTGAAAAGCTTGAAAAGGAAGGCATTTCAGTTGAAGTTGTTGACTTACGGACGTTATCACCACTCGACGAAGACACAATTCTGAAATCCGTTGAAAAAACGGGTCGCGCAGTTGCGATTCAAGAAGCCCAACGTCAAGCTGGGATTGCAGCCAATGTTGCATCCTTGATTGCTGAAAAAGGTGCTTTGTACTTGAGTGCACCAGTTGGCCGGGTTTCAGCCCCAGATACGGTTTATCCATTTGGGTTGGCTGAAGACGACTGGCTGCCTGCTGAAGATGAAATTGAAGCAAAAACCCGCGAAATTTTAAACTACTAATTAATTTCGCGCATCGAAAACAACCAATTGTTGGTTGCAATGAAAGGAAGTTATCCAATGGCTTACGAGTTTAAATTACCAGAGCTTGGCGAAGGCCTAGAAGAAGGCGAAATTGCCACTTGGCTCGTTAAACCTGGCGATCAAGTCAAGGAAGACGATTCTCTAGTTGAGATTCAAAACGATAAATCTGTTGAAGAATTACCATCACCAGTTGATGGGACAATTGTAAAAATTTTGGTACCAGAAGGTGAAACTGCCAAAATTGGTGATGTCATCGTTGAAATTGATGATGGTTCCGGTGCAAGTGCGACACCAGCTGCCGCACCGGCTGAAAATGCAACCGCTGACAAACCGGCAGCGCCTGCACCAGCAGCTACTGATGCTGCCCCAGCGACATCCGCACCAGTTGCGCCTGCTGATCCTAACAAACGGATTTTGGCAATGCCATCTGTCCGTCAATACGCTCGCGACAAAGATATTGATATCTCGCAAGTGGCTGCGACAGGTGCCCATGGTCAGATTACGAAACAAGATATTGATAATTATACGGGTGCTCCCGCCGCAACTGGCGCACAAGCCGCCGCACCAGAAGCAGCGCCAGCGCCAACTCCTGTAAAGCCATACGTTTCGGATACTCCTGAATTGGAAACTCGTGAAAAGATGAGCCCAATTCGGAAGGCTATTTCGAAAGCCATGGTTAACAGCAAGCATACGTCACCACACGTCACCTTATTTGATGAAGTTGAAGTGACTGCTTTGATGGACCATCGGAAGAAGTACAAGACGATTGCTGCCGATCGCGACATTCATTTAACGTTCTTGCCATACTTTGTCAAGGCCTTGGTTGCTGTCTTGCAACAATTCCCAGAATTCAACGCCTCAATTGATGACGCTAATAAGGAAATTGTCTACAAACACTATTACAACATCGGTGTCGCAACCGATACTGACCGTGGTTTGTTAGTACCAAATATCAAGCATGCTGAAGGTAAGGGCTTGTTTGCTATTGCCAAGGAAATTACTGATAACACACAAAAAGCTTACGATGGCAAATTGAAGGCTAATGAAATGAGTGGCGCTTCAATTACGATCAGTAACATTGGGTCAATTGGTGGCGGCTGGTTTACACCAGTTATCAATCAACCTGAAGTTGCCATCTTAGGTGTTGGTCGGATTGGTAAGGAACCATATGTCAACGAAGATGGCGAAATCGTCGTTGGTAAGATGCAAAAATTGTCCTTGAGTTTTGATCACCGTTTGATTGACGGTGCGACTGCCCAAAAAGCAATGAACTTATTGAAACAATTGTTGCATGATCCAGAATTACTTTTGATGGAAGGATGAGGTCAGAATGGTTGTAGGAGATTTTGCTGAAGAACGCGATACAATGATCATTGGTGCGGGTCCTGGTGGCTATGTTGCTGCAATTCGGGCCGCTGAACTTGGTCAAAAAGTGACTGTGATTGAAAAAGAATACGTTGGTGGGGTTTGCTTGAACGTGGGCTGTATTCCATCAAAAGCCTTGATTAGTGCCGGTCACCGGCTCCAAGAAGTCAAAGATAGTAAAATCTTTGGGATCAAGAACATTCAAGACCCAGTCTTAGATTTTAAAACGACACAAGATTGGAAAGATCATCAAGTCGTTGACCGCTTAACTGGCGGGGTTAAAATGTTATTAAAGAAGCATAAAGTTGAAGTCGTTGAAGGGGAGGCCTACATGCACGATAATCACACGTTACGTGTGATGAATGGCGACCATACCGGCCAAACTTATAAATTCAAACATTTGATTATTGCCTCAGGTTCTCGTCCCGTTGAAATTCCTGGCTTTAAGTTTAATGGTCGCGTGGTTGACTCGACCGGTGGCTTGAATTTACCAGAAGTCCCAAAGGAATTAGTTGTTATCGGTGGCGGTTACATCGGCTCTGAATTAGCTGGTGCCTATGCTAACCTCGGCGCCCATGTGACGATTCTTGAAGGTACACCACAAATCTTGCCAAACTTTGAAAAAGACATGGTCAAATTGGTCTTGAAGAGTTTCAAAGATAAAGGTGTGACGATCGTAACCAATGCCATGGCTAAAAACTCTGAACAAGATGATAGCGGTGTCACGGTGACTTATGAAGTCGACGGTAAAGAAGAATCAGTCCGTGCAGATTATTGTATGGTTACCGTTGGTCGGCGGCCAAATACCGATGACATGGGTCTGGAATACACGGATGTCAAATTGACAGACCGTGGCTTGATTGAAGTTGATCAACAAGGTCGGACTGCTGCACAAGATATCTTTGCAATCGGTGATATTGTTGCTGGACCAGCATTGGCACACAAGGCCTTCGCAGAAGGTAAAGTTGCGGCTGGTGCCATCAGCGGCAAAAAGACGGCTAATGATTATGTCTCAGTTCCAGCGGTCTGCTTTACAGATCCTGAATTGGCAACGGTTGGTATGACGAAGGCTGAGGCCGAAAAGACTGGCTTGAGTGTAACCGCATCGAAGTTCCCATTTGCCGGGAATGGTCGTGCGATTTCATTGAACTCGATGGAAGGCTTCTTCCGTTTGGTTTCAACGAAGGATGAAGGCACGATTGTCGGGGCTCAAATTGCTGGTCCTGGTGCCAGTGACTTGATTTCTGAATTGAGTGTTGCCGTTAATGGCAGCTTGAACGTTGAAGATTTAGCTTTGACGATTCATCCACATCCAACCTTGGGCGAAGTTGTCCAAGAAGCTGCTGATGTTGCGATGGGTTATCCAACGCATATCTAAGCGTGATTAATTAAAGAGTATCTTCAGAAGTTTGAGGCTTAACGGTCTCAAACTTTTGTTTTGCACATGGTCAGTCACACTAGTCGGGACGACCATGTGTCTACATAAACCGGAGACTTTCATCAGCCAATTGCCGAGGAAAACGGTCAGCAAAAACTCAAGATTTACTTAAACTTTACTTGAATAAGTTGACAGCTCGGGTACAATTATTAGCGAAAGTGGGGAGAAATTTCATGAACAATACAGTTATTATTCGTGGCTTATTTGAATTCGTACAACAACTCATTTTAATTGCAATGGCGCAAGATTTGCCATTGAACTTGATCGTTGCCACTGAGGCCGACGAAACACCGCGTTATCAATCATTGATCACTGCGAGTTCTGCCTGTCGTCATTTCACCATCCAGACGCCAGCAAAACCCGATTATTCTCAAGCCGATACTCTGATTATCGGTAATTTAGTGCCGTTAGCGGCTGACAGAGACGTTGCCGCCGATTTGCGGGCCACCTTACCACTGTTTCGGCAGTTTATTAATGCCGCGATGGCAGCCGGCTTTAACGGCAAATTAGTCTTGACTGGCAGCAATGATGCCGTGTTAAGCGTTTTAGCTGCCCGTTTTAGCGGTGTCGATCATCAACGCGTGCTCGGATTGGGGACTTTGCCACAAAGTCGCCTGCTTGAGCGACTCTTACAAGACCAATTGAGTGTCGGTGCCAATGATGTGCACGCCTTTGTCGTTGGTACGGCGCGTGAACATTTGATTTCGTGGAGTCGCTCTTATATCGGTCCGGCACCGGTTTTGACCTATTTGGCGAATCAAGATATTAGTTTTGGTGCCAATGAAATGGGCGCAGATCAAGAACGGATTGACGAACCCGCAATCGTTACCAATCAAACGTTGAGTGTGTTAGCATTAGTACAAGTCTTACGGGCCTTTTATGACCAAGCGCCATTTATTGGAACGGTGACTAATGTGCAAGCGACGACCGAAGATCAGTTGGTCGGATTATCTTCGCCAGTCTTGATTAGTGCCAATGGGATCAAGCGCTTGGCTGACATGGTTTTATCGGATGAGGAACAAAAAGAATACGCGGAAATTGCTGGTGAGGTTCGCCACGATTTAGATCGCGTTGAAGCAGGGGAGTTTGAGCAAAATGACGATGAACAGGCCTGAAAATTATCAATATCCACTGAATGACGCGTGGACCACGGCTGAAATTATTACGGTCAGCAGCTTTTATGAAAAAATTGAGGCGGCCAATGATAGCAGTGTGCCAACGGCCGACTTATTAGCGGCCTATCGTGACTTCAAAACGATTGTCACCGCAAAATCGGAAGAGAAACAACTTGGCCGGGCGTTTGAAGCTGCCTCTGGCTTAAGCATTTATAAAACGATGCAGGCGGCGCAAACAACTAACAAACAACGTTTTCAATATCGAAGCTAGGTGAAGATTGTGGGGAACAAAGCATTACAACAATTAAATGACGCCGTACAAGTGGTCCTCCAGCGGGCACGACAACAAGTCTTGGCGCAAATGGGCACCCAATTAACGGTGGCTGAAAAAACGAGCCGCAAAGACTTAGTTACCAATGTTGATAAGAGCAACGAGCATTTTTTAGTTCATGAACTTAGACGGTTGGACTCGCAAGCCAAGATTCTCGGTGAAGAGGGTTTAGGTGATACGGTGACGTCAATGAGCGGGCATGTCTGGATCGTTGACCCAATTGACGGCACGATGAATTTCGTGCATCAGCGTAATCATTTTGCCATGATGATTGGGTACTACATTGACGGTGTGCCAACGCTTGGTTACATTTATGATGTGATGGCTGATCGGCTATTTGCCGGCGGTCCTGACTTAGGGGTGACGGTTAATGGTAACCCATTACCGGCACCAGCGGATCTTGATCTGACCGATGGGTTGTTTGGGGCCAGCGGGCCACTGTTGATTCACGACCGTTATCAGATGCAAGCCATTGCACATGCGAGTTTAGGCCCGCGCATCATGGGCAGCGCTGGGATTCAAATCAGTCAAGTCTTGGCTGGTGAACTGGTCGGTTACTTGTCTTATTTACGCCCATGGGATTTTGCCGCCGGGCGAGTGTTGGCTGAAACGTTAGGGTTGGCCGTTTCACAAGTTGACGGCGAGCCCGTAAATATGTTATCATCTGGTGCTGTACTAATAGCGACTAAAAGTGCGCAACGTGCTATTTTGACAATCGTCAGATGAACGGTGTGACTGTGACCCATCCGTCACAGTTTTTTTATGCCAATTGATGAAAGCCGATGAAAACGGCGTTACGCGTCAGTCAAGGCGCACCTGTCACTTGATAGTAATGCCAGATTGTATTAATATATGTAAGATTTCTGCTATCAATTGGATAGTTAGAATTTTTGAAGGATGAAAGGAAGATCAATTTTGAAATTTAGAGATGATATCCGCAACATTGCCATTATTGCCCACGTTGACCACGGTAAAACAACCTTAGTTAACGAAATGCTTAAACAATCGGATACCTTAGATGAACACGTCCAGATTGATGATCGGGCGATGGACACTAATGCCATTGAAAAGGAACGCGGTATCACGATCCTTTCTAAGAATACGGCCGTACGTTATGGCGACAAACAAATTAACATTTTGGATACACCAGGACATGCTGACTTCGGTGGCGAAGTTGAACGAATCATGCGCATGGTCGATGGGGTCTTGTTAGTTGTTGATGCTTTTGAAGGAACGATGCCCCAAACCCGTTTCGTTTTGAAAAAGGCTTTGGAACAACATTTGACACCAATCGTTGTGATCAACAAAATTGACCGCCCAGGTGCTCGTCCTGAAGAAGTCGTTGACGAAGTCTTGGACCTATTCATTGAATTAGGTGCGGATGAATCTCAATTAGACTTCCCAGTTGTCTATGTATCAGCTTTGAACGGGACTTCAAGTTACGAATCAGACCCTGCTAAGCAAGAACATACGATGAAACCTGTCTTTGATACGATTATCAAGACGATTCCAGCCCCAATTGACAACTCTGACGAATCATTACAATTCCAAGTTGCTTTACTTGATTATAATGATTACGTTGGTCGTGTTGGGATTGGCCGGGTCTTCCGTGGAACAATCAAAGTTGGTGACAGTGTTGCTGTCATGAAGCTTGATGGTAGCAAGAAGAACTTCCGGGTCACTAAGTTGTTTGGGTTCTTCGGTTTACAACGTTTGGAAATCAATGAAGCCCATGCCGGTGACTTAGTTGCCGTTTCTGGGATGGAAGATATTAACGTTGGTGAAACGGTTGCTGATTCAAGTAACCCAGAAGCTTTGCCAATCTTACGGATTGACGAACCAACCTTACAAATGACCTTTGGGACGAACTCATCACCATTTGCCGGTAAAGAAGGTAAATTTGTGACTGCGCGCCAATTGGAATTACGTTTGAAGTCAGAATTGGAAACCGATGTGTCATTACGGGTTGAAGATACTGACGAACCCGGATCATGGGTTGTTTCTGGCCGTGGGGAATTGCATTTGTCAATCTTAATCGAAACGTTACGGCGTGAAGGTTACGAATTACAAGCATCTCGTCCAGAAGTTATTTACCGCGACGTTGAAGGTGTTCGGAGCGAACCATTTGAATCTGTTCAGATTGATACGCCTGACGAATATACCGGTGCAATTATTGATACCTTGTCACAACGTAAAGGTGAAATGAAGAACATGGAGAGTACTGGGAATGGTCAGACTCGTTTGACTTTCTTGGCACCATCACGTGGGTTGATCGGTTATTCGACTGAATTCTTATCATTAACGCGTGGTTATGGGATTATGAACCATACCTATGCTAAGTATGCGCCAGTGATCAAGAACTGGAACCCTGGTCGTCGTAACGGTGCTTTAGTTTCAATTAACCAAGGTAAGACAACGACTTATGCAACTATGGGTATCGAAGAACGTGGGACGATCTTTGTCGACCCAGGTACCGATGTGTATGAAGGGATGATTGTTGGTCAAAATAGCCGTGAAAATGATATTTCAGTTAATATCACTAAAGGTAAGAACATGACCAACGTTCGTTCATCAAACAAGGATTTGACTGCGACAATCAAGACGCCAACCCATTTGACGCTTGAAGAATCATTGGAATTCTTGAATAGTGATGAATATTGTGAAATTACGCCAGAACACGTCCGTTTACGTAAGACGATTCTGAATACGAGTTCACGTGAAAAAGAAGCTAAGAAACGCAAGATGGCTAAATAAGCTGCCAATCGTTTCAATGGAAGTACGATCTCATGATGAGATCGTGCTTTTTTTAGTTTGGGAGATCACTCAAATTTGTCCGCTTTCGGTGACGAGGCATACCATTAGCTGTGGGGGCCGGCCCCAGCCTGAGGAGCGGTCTGGGACTTCGCTTTCAAGCCTGAAAAGCAAGTCTTGAAAGACGCCCGTGGTGTAAGCGCCAAGCCCTTGCGCTAACGCCACCGATACAGCAAATGTCCTGCCTCGTCACCTGCAGCTCGATAGTGAGCCACTCAAAATAACGCCAATACAGTTGTACTGACGTTTTTTGCCGGGTTAAATTTTAAATTGTCTTTTTCGAATCAATCACCCCCAAAAATCGGCCTTGGAATAAATTTACACAATTAATTCGTCAGAATGATGCTGGCTGAATCATGTTTGATCTGGTCTAACTGAGCGGTGATTGAACCACAGATTAGTTGGCGCAAGTTTTCGTTAAAAAAGTTTAAAAAGGCCAGACAAATTAACCATTTCACAGGTTGCGGTAATTGCGACTATGCTATAATTACTGCAAGCGAACTTTTATAGAATGAGCCAGCGAAAAATGGTTTAATGACTCAGATTAGTTAAGGTGGGATTGACGATCATGTCAAAAAAAATGCACAACATGGACTATGTCCTCTTTGTCCCATACCTCATTTTAAGTGGTATTGGGATCGTCATGGTTTATTCTGCAAGTTCGTATGTCGCAGCAGGTAGTGGCTCATCACCAACGAGCTATTTGATTCGCCAATTTGTGTGGGTCGTTGGGGGTATTGGGATCAGCTTGTTTGTGATGAACTTAAAGATTGATTATTTCAAACGTGCGCGACCGTGGGGCTGGTTAGGCTTCGCGATGATTGGTGTGCTGATTCTCCTGCGCGTGTTTGGGAAGTCCATCAATGGGGCTGCTGGTTGGATTACCTTAGGACCGATGTCCATTCAGCCGGCCGAGTTTTGTAAGTTTTACTTGATTGTGTACCTTTCCATGATGATTGCGCAGCGCGAACAGCGCTTGGGTTTCGCTAAGTTACGTGATTTAACCGCGCAACTAATCATGTTAGGGGCAATGATCTTACTCATTGTAATTCAGCCCGATATTGGGGGCGCCACAATCAATATGGCGATTGCAACCGTGATTTTATTTGCAAGTGGGATGTCTTACCTCTTTGGGGTCGGCATCTTTGCAACCGCGGTTGTCGGATTCGAATGGGTCTTAGTGCCCATGATGAGCCATCTTCCTCAAAGTGTGTTAGCGAATTCGTATCAATTGCGACGTTTTCTAGGCTTCTTAAATCCGTTTAAAACGGCTTCTGGTGCCGGGACACAATTGGTGAATTCATATTATGCCATTTCAAATGGTGGTTTGACCGGTGTGGGAATTGGAAATAGCTTGCAAAAGCGCGGCTATTTACCAGAACCTAACACTGATTTCATTATGTCGATTACAGCAGAAGAGCTCGGTTTGCTGGGCGTTTTGCTAGTAATGGGATTATTACTCGTGATCATTGGTCGGACAATTTATATTGGTGTGCGGTCGAATAACACGTTTAATACGTTGATTTGTTACGGAGTGGCTGCTTATTTGACCATTCAGACATTTATTAATGTTGGCGGTATCGTCGGCTTGATCCCGATTACGGGGGTGACTTTTCCATTTGTCAGTTACGGCGGTTCCAGTATGATGGTCCTCACGCTTTCGCTTGGGCTGGTGCTCAATGTCAGTTCGATGGAAAAAATCGCGCGAGCGACCACAGTTCGTCAGGAGAGTTAAGTCAATCTAATTTCGAAATGAGGGGTTTCTGGTGAAAAAAGTATTAATTGCTAACCGTGGTGAAATTGCGACGCGGGTTATCCGGGCTTGTCATGAATTAGGCCTACAGACCGTGGCAATTTACGCCAAAGAAGATGAATTTTCCGTTCACCGTTTTAAGGCTGATGAAGCGTACTTAGTCGGTGAAGGCCTCGCACCAATTGCAGCTTATTTAGATATCGAAGACATCATTCGCATTGCCAAAGAAAACCAGGTTGATGCCATTCATCCAGGCTATGGCTTCCTATCTGAAAATGCGACTTTTGCCCGTCGTTGTGCAGAAGAAGGGTTAACCTTCGTTGGGCCAACGCCGGAACAATTGGAAATGTTCGGTGATAAAATCACTGCCAAACAAGTTGCGGCCGATGCTGGTGTCGCGACGATTCCAAGTACGACGCACCCCGTTACTAGTTTGAATGAAGCCCTGCAATTTACTAAAAAGTATGGTTTTCCAATTATGATTAAGGCCGCCATGGGTGGTGGTGGTCGTGGGATGCGCATCGTTCATGAAGCTTCCGAATTACAAGAAGCGTTTGACCGTGCCCGTTCGGAAGCGATGCAATCCTTTGGTGATGACGAAATTTACTTAGAAAAATTCATTGCCCATCCGAAACACATTGAGGTCCAGATTTTAGGGGACTCGCATGATAATATTTTGCACTTATTCGAACGTGACTGTTCGGTGCAACGCCGAAACCAGAAGGTGATTGAATTTGCCCCGGCGGTAGCTTTGTCAATTGAATTACGGCAACGAATTTGTGACGCCGCAGTTCGGTTAATGAAACATGTCCATTACTTAAATGCCGCCACGGTTGAATTTTTGGTCGAAGGGGATCAATTTTACTTTATGGAAGTGAACCCCCGTGTTCAAGTTGAGCACACGGTTACTGAAATGATTACTGAAATCGATATCGTTCATGCGCAATTAAAGATTGCCATGGGCGGCGACTTATTTGAAGATTTGCACTTGCCACACCAAGATGCCATGACGTATAAAGGTGCCGCGATTCAATGTCGGGTCACGACTGAAGACCCAGCCAACGACTTTATGCCAGATACAGGTCGGATTGAAACTTATCGTTCACCCGGTGGTAATGGGGTACGTTTGGACGCCGGCAATACGTACTCTGGGGCAGTGGTGACGCCGTACTTTGACTCATTATTGGTTAAGGCCTGTGTAGTGGCACGTAACTTTAAGGCCGCGGTACACAAGATGCGGCGGGTACTCGTTGAATTTGATATTCGTGGCGTCAAAACCAATATTCCGTTTATGTTGAACGTGATTGATCATCCAACGTTCCAAGCAGGCGAAGCGAATACCCGGTTTATTGATTTAACGCCGGAATTGTTCAACTTCCCAGATGATACGCAACAAGAAGACAAAATGTTGAAGTATATCGGGAATACGACAGTTAATGGGTTCCCAGATGTGGCCCAACATTCTAAAAAATACTATCCCGATGTGGAATTCAAAGATGACTTTGCCCCAATCAATAATAAGATTGTTACGGCGAAAGACGTGCTGGACGAACAAGGGGTCAGTGGGTTACAAAGCTGGTTGTTAGCTAAAAAAGAAGTGTTACTGACCGATACAACGATGCGGGACGCACATCAAAGCTTGTTTGCGACGCGGATGCGGACGAAAGATATGTTAGCGGTCGCGGAAGCCTCACAAAAGGCTTTACCAGAACTGTTCTCATATGAAATGTGGGGCGGTGCTACTTTTGATGTGGCCTATCGTTTCTTGAATGAAAACCCTTGGGATCGGCTACGGAAGTTACGGACGGCGATGCCAAGAACGTTGTTCCAGATGTTATTCCGTGGCAGTAACGCGGTTGGTTATCAAAACTATCCGGATAACGTGATTCGTGAATTTATTTTAGAGTCGGCCAAGAGTGGGATTGATGTGTTCCGAATTTTTGACAGTTTGAACTGGGTGCCACAGATGGAAAAGAGTATCCAAGCCGTCAAGGAAACCGGGAAGATTGCTGAAGGGACCATTTGTTACACTGGTGACATTATGGATCCTGAGCGGAAAAAGTATTCCCTTGATTACTACAAGCAACTGGCTTTGGATCTACAGTCCGTTGGGTCTGACATTATTTCAATTAAGGATATGGCCGGGGTTTTGAAGCCAGAAGCCGCTTATGAGTTAGTCGCAACCTTAAAAGATGCGTTGGATGTGCCGGTTCATTTGCATACCCATGACACGACGGGTAATGGTATTTTTACCTACGCGCGGGCAGTGGATGCCGGTGTCGATGTCGTGGATGTGGCTGCCAGTGCCTTATCAGGGACGACCAGTCAACCATCAATGAGCTCGTTGTATTATGCACTAGCGCATAACGATCGGCAGCCAGCGGTTGATATTGAACACGTCGAGACCATCAATCGTTACTGGCAAGGTATTCGGCCTTACTACCAAGACTTCTCGAATGGGATGACTGGTCCGCAGACTGATATTTACCAAACCCAAATGCCGGGTGGTCAATACTCGAACTTACAACAACAAGCTAAAGCGTTAGGCTTAGGCGATCGTTGGGAAGAAGTTAAAGAGATGTATGCGACCGTCAATGACATGTTTGGGGATATTATCAAGGTCACACCAAGTTCTAAAGTGGTTGGCGATATGGCCTTGTTCATGATTGAAAATAATTTGACCCCAGATGATGTTTACGACCATGGTGAAAAGTTAGACTTCCCTGAATCAGTGATCAACTTCTTTGCCGGTAATATTGGTCAACCAGTTGGTGGCTTCCCGAAGAAGTTACAAAAAATCATTTTGAAGGGACGTCCTGGCTTGACCGTCCGTCCGGGCTCATTAGCCAAGCCAGCGGATTTTGCCGCCACTAAGACGGAATTAGCACCAAAAATTGGCCATGAACCATCAGTCCAAGAAGTTTTAAGCTATATCTTATATCCAAAAGTCTTCTTGGATTACCAAGTTCAGCATAAACAATATGGTCATGTGTCATTATTAGATACGCCAACTTTCTTCCAAGGCATGCGATTAGGCGAAACTGTCAATATTGACTTGGCAAGAGGTAAGACGATGATCGTCAAATTGAATCAAATCAGTGAACCTGATGTTGATGGGATTCGGACCTTATACTTCAGTATCAATGGTCAAAATCAAGAGATCACAGTCAAGGATAATTCTGTCCATCAAACCGCCGCCAGCACCAGAAAAGCGGAACCAACTAACGAAAATGAAGTTGGGGCGACGATGAGTGGTTCGGTCTTGAAACTCCTCGTTAAGAAGGGTGACACCGTTAAGAAAGGCCAACCATTGTTGGTCACTGAAGCGATGAAGATGGAAACGACGATTCAAGCACCAGAAGATGGTGTGATTGAACACACGTATGTCAATGCGGGTGACGTCATTCAAACGGATGATTTATTGCTTGAAATCACCCCTAAATAGCGTTTAATGAGAAGTGTCTGAACTGGCTAACTGGTTCAGGCACTTTTTTTGACGACACGATCAGGGTCAAACAACCTTATTACAGCTTTCGCTTCCGCCAGTTGGGGCTGCCTAGCATTGCACAATAATCCTGACAGAGCACTCACTGCTAGTTTAGTTTAGGCGCAATCATTGCTGATATGGTTGCTGTTCACGACTATTTTTCGCTTTCAACGCTTAAACGCTGATTAATTCAGTTGGCATCTGGTTAATTATTTTGGCTTGCTGGTATGGTTCAAAATAATGCACGTCTCTAGCCCCCGGCAGGCGGAAATCAAGCCACTCGATAATGAATTTAGAGAAAACCGAGAAAGACTTGACACTTACGATCGAAGACTAAACCTTGACGTACGCCGCTATCTAGCCTAACATTTAAAAAAGATAGAAAGTAAAAGAGGTGGCTATTCGATGGAATTTCAAGTCAAACCACGACGTTCGATAATTGTTTATTTGCATTCGATGAAGCAGATTAGACAGTTGAAGCGTTACGGGGTGATTCAATACCAATCACGCCAAGAACATTACGTCATTATTTACATGGATGAAGCACAAGTTCGGCCAACGATGGCCAAACTAAAAAAATTAAATTTTGTTCGCCGAGTCGAGCCGTCTTACCGGCCAGATATTGATATGAACTTTGGTGAACGGGTTGATAAGGGCTTCTTTAAGCCCCAGACTGGCGTGCCAGTTGATGATGAAGATTAAAGTTGGTGACTAAGAGATGCGAATTGTAGCAGGAGATTTTGGTGGTCGGCGGTTAAAAGCCGTTCCTGGTATGCAGACGAGACCGACAACCGATAAAATTAAGGAAGCGTTATTTAATATTATCGGCCCCTATTTTGATGGCGGTCGGTCGTTGGATTTGTTTGCTGGTAGCGGTGGCTTGAGTATTGAAGCAGTTTCACGTGGGGTTGCGCACGCAGTCTTGATTGATCGCCAGTATCAGGCAATCAAAACAATCAAGGATAATGTGGCAGTCACTAAGGCACCAGAGCGCTTTGAGATTATCAAAGGGGACGCCAAACGGGTACTCGACCAATTGGCTTTCAAGAATGAGCAATTTGACTGGGTCTTTTTGGACCCGCCATATGCCAAACAACAAATTGTTAAGGATATCCTTAAATGTGACTCACTGGGATTATTAACGGTTGGTTGTCATATTATTTGTGAAACAGATGCCAACGCAGACTTGCCCGATGAGATTCCTGGCTTCAAGTTGATTCGGCGGCAAAACTACGGCATTACTTATTTAACGATTTACCAAAAAATGACAGCGGAGGCAGAAGCATGACCATTGCAGTCTTTCCAGGTAGTTTTGATCCCGTTACACGGGGGCATTTAGATCTGATTGAGCGGGCCAGCCACTTGTTTGATGAGTTGATTGTCGCGGTCATGACGAATACGAGCAAGCAAGCGCTTTTTTCGAAGACAGAAAAAGTTCAGTTGATTGAAGCCGAAGTAGCGTCATTACCGAATGTCCGCGTGCAAGCGGCTACCGGGTTGACGGTCGATTTTATGGCCGCCCAACACGCGACGGTTTTAGTTCGTGGCCTGCGAAATGAACAGGATTTTGGTTATGAACGGGACATTGCTTGGATGAATCAGTCTTTAAAGCCGACAATTGAAACGGTCTGTTTGTTAGCGCGTCCGCCATATGCTTATTTTTCTTCAAGCTTGATCAAGGAAGTCGCGAAGATGGGGGCGGATGTCAGTGCCTATGTGCCGGATGCCGTTGCTCAGCAGTTGGCGCAGCGCTTAAAGGAACGTGAGTAATGTCGAAAATTAAATCAGTGCTACGACGTTATTGGTGGGCGATTGTTGCGTTAATCGCCGTTTTGGCGTTGTGCTATGTGCCATTGCCGTATTATATCGAAGGCCCTGGCAGCGCCAACAATTTGAAAAGCTTTGTCAAAATCAAAGGTCATGCCGATCGCCGTTCTGGAAAGTTTATGTTAACTTCTGTGATGCTTGCTCCCGCACGGCCGATTACTTGGCTGTATGCCCAAGTTAATCCACATTATTCGGTTGTGAGTGAAGCTGAGGTCAATGGCGGTCAAGATAATGCGACTTATGATAAGGTTCAAAACTTCTATATGAAAAGTGCGATTAATGAAGCGATTGCGACCGCCTATTCAGCCGCACATGCGAGTTATCAGAAGACTTATCGCGGCATTTATGTCTTAGAAGTTCAATCAAAGTCAAAATTTAAGCAAGCCGTTAAAGTTGGCGATACGATTACGAAGGTGGATGGTCATCATTTTACGACTGCCCAAGGTTATCAGAACTATATTGCAAGTCAAGGTGTCGGTCATCAAGTGACGATCACGTATCAGCACAATGGTCAAACGAAACAGGCCAGTGCACCATTGATTAAATTATCGACGAAACGGGCCGGCATTGGTGTCGGGCTGACCGATAATGTGAAAGTCACGACCAAAATTCCGGTCAAGGTGGATCCAGGGGCCATCGGTGGGCCCTCTGCCGGCTTGATGTTTAGTTTGCAAATTTATCAGCAATTAACCAATCAAAATTTGCGAAAAGGGCGTCAGATTGCGGGCACTGGGACAATTAATCCGGATGGGTCTGTCGGCGAAATTGGTGGGATTGATAAGAAAATTATCGCTGCCAAAAACGCTGGTGCCACAATTTTCTTTGCTCCCTATGTCAAGCCAACCAAGGCGTTGCTAGCATTGGAAGAAGATCACCAGACGAATTATCAACTGGCAAAGGCGACGGCTAAAAAATATGCGCCGTCCATGAAAGTGGTCCCAGTAAGTTCATTTAACCAAGCGATAAAATATTTAGCGACACATTAGCAGGTTGTGACAATTGTCACAGCCTTTTTTTGCAATTGAAAAGTGAGTTGCGCCGTCCGCTTGCGTAATTGATCAGTGTTAGGGGGGAGCGTTTAATGGGTAATGAACTGTTAACTTGGGTCAACTCACATCGGTTAATGTCGATTATTCTTGCAAGTGTTGCCATGTTAGGCTTGGGTCTGGTTGTCCTCGTGGCGTTAATGCGCCCACCTGTCACTGCGGCATCAATTGAGACGGCTGCTACGACAACTAGTCAGGCATCACGGACCAGTGTGACGAAGCGTAGTCAGCCCAGCGTACTTAAGGAAAGTGTGAGCGGGCCAATTTATGTTGATGTTAAAGGTGCCGTGAAACAGCCAGGATTGTATCGTGTGACCGCTGCAATGCGGGTGGCGGATGCGATTGAATTAGCGAAAGGGCTATTGCCGCAAGCGGATCAGCGCCAAGTTAATTTAGCGGCTAAAGTTGTCGATCAACAAGTGATTTATGTCCCAGTGAAGGGCGAACAGCTGCCGGCAATCGCTGCCCCAGCTGCGACGAGTCAGCCCGAGACCGCAACGACTGCTGGCGGTACCCCCAAAGCTGGGTCAAAGACGACGGGAGCCAAAGGTAAGATTAATTTGAATACCGCGGATGTGGCGGCATTGCAAAAGCTCGCCGGTGTTGGTCAAAAGAAAGCCGAAAAGATTATTGCTTTTCGAAATGAGCATGGCGGTTTTAAGAGTGTGGCTGAGCTCAAAAAAGTTGGGGGCTTTGGCGATAAGACGCTGGCCAAATTTCAAGATCAGCTGACTGTCTAGTCGTCGGCGCCACAATTTGGTATACTACTGTCATTGAAAGCGAGGCAAAATAATGAAAGATCAACGAATTCCTTGGGATCAGTATTTTATGATGCAGGCGGTCTTACTATCGACACGGAGCACTTGTGAACGGCTATCAGTCGGGGCAACCATTGTGCGTGACAAACGGATTATTGCCGGTGGTTACAACGGCTCAGTCTCTGGCGATGTTCATTGTATTGATGAAGGCTGCTATTTAGTCGATGGTCACTGTGTGCGAACGATTCATGCAGAAATGAATGCCATTTTACAGTGCGCCAAGTTTGGTGCGGCGACGGATGGTGCCGAAATTTATGTGACTGATTTTCCTTGCTTGCAATGCACTAAAATGTTACTGCAAGCTGGAATTACTAAGATTCATTATTTACGTAATTATCACAATGACGCGTATGCCATGTCATTAATTGAGCGGAAACAAGTGGCACTACAACAGGTGGTATTTGACCAGACCGACCTCGATAAATTAGGGTTGGATCAGATTTTATTAAATCGTCAGTAATTGCGCGCGTTATTCTTTGCTGCCATCAGTGGTGGTTTACTGAGTAGTTGGTTAGTGGGAAAACAGTGGCTCGCCGCTATTTTGTTGTTAGTTTGGCTTGCACGGCTAATTTGCTTAAAACATCGTGTTAGCTTAATTTTGAATTTGCTGACGCTTGTGGTACTGGGGAGCTGGCTGAGCTTTCAAAATGCGAGGTTTGCCCAAGTTCAACGTGAACAGCCCCGGACAATTAGCACGATACTGACCGTTCAACCTGATCAGATCAACGTTAATGGTGGACAGTATCAATTGATTGCTGACAGCCCATACGGTCGGTTAATCAGCTATGGCCGGTTGTCCAATGAACCCGAAAAACGTCGGTTAGAGCAGTTGCAACTGCGCACAAAATGGCAAGTCACCGGGGAATTGACGCCCATTCCACCGCCAACTAATCCAGGTCAATTTAATGCGCCTAATTATTATCGTAGTCAGGGCATCCAGCGACAATTGACCCTGAGTACGGTTCGACAAATCCTGCCGGCTCAACGGTCAACTGGCTGGCAATTGGTGGATTGTGTACATCATTGGCGTAAGCAGTTCAGTCAAGCGGCTGAGCGCTTGCCAAAAACCTTGCAGCTTTATGCGACCAGTTTATTGATTGGTTCACGTCCGTCAACCTTTCGGGCGGCGATGAGTGGTGTTCAGCAACTGGGATTATTATATTTGTTCAGTCTGTCGGGCATGCATGTTATTTTGTTAATTGGTTTGTTGCGGTGGGGGTTAATTCGCTGTCACCTTAGCCGACCAGCAATTGATTGCTGGCTATTAGGGCTGCTACCATGCTATTTAATTCTTGGTGGTGGTGCCGATAGTCTTAAACGGGCAGTGGTCACCGTGATGTTGTCCATCGGTTGGCAACTGATTACCGGGAAGGCCCAAAGTGCGCTAGCAGGTTGGAGTGTGGCCTTGTTGCTAGGAATCTGGCAAAATCCGCTAGTCTTGATGCAATTAGGTGGGCAGCTCAGCTATGGCTTGGCCTTACTGTTGATTTTATTGCCGGCCATGCCAGCATGGCGGTTGGCAATTTGGATTCAATTACTGAGTTTACCGGTCATCCTGTTAGCCACCTCACAGTGGCACTTGTTGACGATTATGGCGAGCTTACTCGTTGCACCGATTTTTACGTGGGTTTTATTACCACTGACCTTAATTGGCGCTAGTCTCGGGTTTGTCTCCACCGCGATAGCGACATGGTGCGACTGGGGACTGTCACTTTTTCAAACCGGTATTAATTGGGTTGGCACACTGCCGGGGTTATTGACGATTGGTCAGCCGCCAGCTTGGCTAGGCTGGTTGATTGGTTTAATGACACTTTGGTTATTGCGTCGTCCGACTAAGCGGTTAGCGGTCAAGTTAGCGTTAGTTTACGCTGGCATGATCATCAGCCTCCACTGGCCATGGCAAGGAGCAATCCAATTTATTGATATTGGTCAAGGCGATTCAATTTTAATTCGCCAACCTTTTAATCGGTCGGTCAGTTTGATTGATACCGGGGGACGGTTGCAATTTCCACGCCCGGGCTGGCAGCAAGGGACAACACCACGGGCACGAGTTGAGACAATCACGCTGCCACTATTACATCAGCTAGGAATTGCAAAGATTGATACGATTTATTTATCACACAAAGATGTTGATCACATGGGCGATCTTGGAAGATTATTACAGTTAATCAAGGTGCGACAAATCGTGGTTCCAGCAGGAATGGCAGCATTACCGAAGTTTCAACACTTATTGCGGCCTGCGATTGGTAAACCGGTCGTTCGTGAAGCACTGGCTGGCCAACGCTTTGCGGATGGCTTAATGGCGGTCCATCCATTTAAGCCAGGCAAAGCTGAAAATGAAGATTCGTTGGTCCTAACGGGTCGATTTGGTGGGCAACGCTTTATGTTTACCGGTGATTTGGACCGTGCGGGTGAGCGCGCAATCGTGACGCGCTATCCGACCCTAAAGGTGGATGTGTTAAAATTAGGACATCATGGTAGCAAGACGGCGTCCGATCCAGAAGCTTTGCAACAATTGGGTGTTCAACGTGGTATCTTGTCCGTTGGTCGCCATAATCGTTATGGTCATCCGAATGCTGAAACGCTCACGACGTTGCGAACACAACACATCCAGACGTATTCGACAGCCTTACAAGGTATGATTACGTATCAATTTGGTGGTGGGCAGTCCGGTCATTGGACAACTTATTTGAAGGAAGGTAATTTTTATCAACGTACAGCAGGCCATTAAGGCAATCAAAGCACGAAATTTGGCTTCAATTTACGTTGTTTTGGGCACGGTGGACTATTTGGCCGATCAACTTAAGCAACAGTTGATCCAAGTGATTCCGAGTGAAGAACGGACGATGAATGTCGGCAGTTATGATATGGAAACGACGCCGGTCGCGGTGGCGTTGGACGATGCGATGTCGGCACCTTTCTTTGGTGAACGGCGCTTAGTCTTTATCAATCATCCTTATTTTTTGACGGGCGAGCACCAGAAAAATAAAATTGATCATGATTTAGACGCTTTGCAAACTTATTTTGATCAACCCGAACCAGCAACGATTTTAGTCTTGATGGCACCTTATGAAAAATTAGATGCCCGAAAAAAATTAGTTAAATCGTTAAAAAAACAGGCCACGATCGTAGAAGTGAATCAGGTTTCTGAACGAGAGACCCAAGCCTATGTTCAACAAGCCTTACAGGCAAAAAAGATCACGATTGAGCCGGCAGCTTTTCAAGAACTACTGAATCGAACGGATGGCCAACTCGGGTTAATTATGGCCCAATTGCCTAAATTGATGATTTACGCGGCACAGTCGCAGCAAATTGACCTCGCCGCAGTCAACGCGTTGGTGACCAAATCGTTAACGCAAAATGTTTTTGACTTGGTCAATGATGTGTTGAGATATCAAACGCAAGCGGCAGTTGAGCTTTATCACGAGTTAGTAGCGGCGCAAGAGGCACCGCTGAAAATCAATGCCATTTTGTTAGGCCAATTCCGGTTATTATTGCAAGTGAAAATTTTAGAACGGGCTGGCTACAGTCAGGGGAGTTTGGCAAGCACACTTAAGGTTCATCCGTACCGAGTCAAGCTGGCCATGCAAGTTGTCCGGCAATTTAATCAAGAAACGTTGCGGGCGGCTTATTTGGGATTGCTACAGACTGAAGTGCAAATGAAGACTACCCAACGTGATCCGGAATTGTTATTTGAATTGTTTATGGTTCAATTTGTCAATGAGCGCAAAGCAGTCGGCAGTCGTGCTTAGTTTTTAGGGCGACGGTCGGACGACAATATCGTGAGTTGACTAATCTGAAAATAACAGGACGACCGCTTGAAAAACACGGTCGTCCTGTTTGCAGTTGCCAGCAGTAATTATGGAAGCAACAAAAAAACTCCTAAGCGAATGCTTGGGAGTTGGAAGTGCTTGTTACTTAGCGTAACGTGCAGCCATACGTGACTTGTCACGAGAAGCCTTATTGCGTTTGATAAGCCCTTTAGAAGCTGCTTTGTCAACAGCACTAACGGCTGCTAAGTATAAATCATCGACGTTGTCAGCGCCGGCAGTTTTAGCAGTTTCGAATTTTTTAACAGCAGTCCGCATCGCACTCATTTGAGTGGTGTTACGAGCATTTGCTTTATTGTTTGTTTTCACGCGTTCAATAGCGGATTTGATAATTGGCATCAGATTCACCTCCATCATTTTTTCAACAAATGCTATTATACATAAGCCCCGGCCTGATTGCAACTGTTATGTGTAAAGTAATTTGACTTGATATGTTCTAAGGCTTGCTTTTCGACCGCGTCTTTGCTAGACTATATCAAGTGTTCAGCAACCCTTTACTTAGTTTATCGCGCACCACCAGCGACTTACTCAGTTTGGGGCAATTATTCGAAAGGTGGTTGATACACATGGCAATTTCACGCGAAAAAAAGACGGAACTTATTAACAAATATGGCCGTCACGAAGGCGATACTGGTTCAGTTGAGGTTCAAGTTGCAGTTTTGACTGAAGACATCAACGAATTAAACGAACATTTACGTGTTCACAAGAAAGACTTCCACTCACAACGTGGGTTGATGAAGAAGATTGGTCATCGTCGTAACTTATTAGCATACTTGCGTAAGGAAGATGTTAACCGTTACCGTGATTTGATCCAAAATCTTGGTCTTCGTCGTTAATAATGATTTTCAGAAGAACTACCTTCGGGTGGCTCTTTTTTTGTAAATTTTTTTAAAGCAGCGTTACACAAACGATACAAAAAATTGACCATAGGCAAACGGTTGTTCGCTATACTGTAAAACAAAAGCAGTTAGTGAAGGAGCATGTGTTGATCGTGGTAATCAATTTACGGCGTAATTTTAAAATTCTATGGTTTGGTAGTTTAATTACGGAGTTGGGCAATGCAATGACCTTGCCATTTATTGTGTTGTATATTCAAACTTTAGGCGAATTTACGACGCCGCAGCTCAATGGGTTAGCGGCCGCGGCATTCGCAATTACATATGTGAGTAAGGCCCTCGTTTCGCCGCTCTGGGGACGCTTGGCTGATTTGAAAGGGTGTGTCTGCGCGCATCCGGCGTGATGACCCTGACGATCATTGGCGTTGGTCTGGCGCCAAATGTGACAGTCTTGTTAGGCTTGCGCGCATTACAAGGGGCTTTTTCAGGGTATATTAATAATGCTAATGCCTTAGTCTCACTCACGACGCCGGTGGCAATGCGTGGTCAGCAATTGAGCAAACTCATTACCGGGAGCATCACTGGAACTTTGTTAGGACCGCTACTTGGCGGCCTGTTAGCGACTAGTGTTGGCTATCGAGGCGCGTTTTTCGTGACCGGATTATTAATGGGACTAGTTTTTGGGTTAACTTGGTGGGGTGTGACTGAAGCGGTAACTCCCGTTGAGCGTGAAGCGTTGCCGCCGCTGTGGCCAGTACTACGCCAAATTGGGCTGCCGTTTTTGCTTGCCTTGTTTTCATCGTTGCTGGTCATTCAAGCGACGACGAATGCAATTACGCCGATTTTGAGCTTGTTTGTGGGCCAACTCGTTACTGAACACAGTCAAATTGTCTTGATGACCGGGTTAGTGGCGGCAGCACCGGGATTTGCGACCATTTTAATGGCGAATCGTGTCGGTCGCTGGTTGGATCAGATAGGTGCAACACGCTGCTTAATCATTTTCTTGAGTTTAGCCATTGTGAATCTGGTGTTGACGAGTTTTGTGGTTGAAATTTGGCAATTGGGTCTCTTGCGGTTTATCTTGGGAATTGCTGATGCTGCTTTGCTACCAGCGATTCAAGTATTAACCATTGAGCACGTGCCAAGGGCAGCTTTTGGTCGCGTCTTTAGTCTAAATCAATCCGCCCAATCGACCGGCAATGTGGTTGGGCCACTGTTGGCCGCCGCGATTGCGAATCACTGGGGCTATCAACCGATCTTTTTAGTGACGGCTTGTTTGGAGGCCATAGTTCTCGGACTTTGGGTGAGTTATTTTAGGTTGCAACGGCGCCGCTGATCGCGGGTTACCGTGTTGAATGGCCAAGCTATTGCTTTAGTTTAAAATGTGGTAAACTGAAGAGAGTTATTTATTCGGCTCAAGTATGAAAATACTTGTAAAAATTTTATAAATAAGGAGTTTTAATTCATGAACTTTAACAATGTTGACTTAATGACTGCAATGGTGACACCTTTTAATGATCAACAGCAAGTCGATGATGAACGTTTAAAGAGCCTGATTGAGCATTTATTGGTACATGGGACACAAGGCTTACTTGTTGGTGGTACGACGGGTGAGGCGCCCACACTAACCGAGACGGAAAAGTTGGCGTTACTCAGCAAAGCAGCTGAAATTGTTGCCGGCCGGGTCCCAATTATTGCCGGAACTGGTTCTAACAGCACCGCGGCGACAATTGCGTTTACGCAAAAGGCGAGTCAAATTAAGGGTATTGATGCTGCCTTAGTCGTAGTTCCTTACTACAATAAGCCAGATCAAGCCGGTATGTTGGCGCACTTTACCGCGGTTGCTGATCAGGGTGGCTTACCCGTGATTATTTATAATATTCCTGGGCGGGTCATTGTTAAGATGGCTGTCGATACCGTCTTGGATTTGGCTCAGAATCCGAACATCATCGGCATTAAACAATGTACTTCGATGGAAGAATATGGCGCAATTGTTGAAAATGCGCCGGCTGATTTTCTCGTGTACACCGGTGAGGATTCACAGAGCTTAGCTGCTAAAGAAATTGGTGGTGCTGGGGTCATTTCTGTTGCTAGTCACATTTATGGCGATGAGATGACAGCGATGTTTCAAGCAGTTGCCAAAGGTGAAATTGCCAAGGCGGCTAAATACCAACGTGATTTAACGCCTAAAATGGCGGCACTGTTTAGTGCGCCTTCGCCATCACCAGTTAAAGCAGCATTAAATCATTTGGGGCAACTGGTTGGCGATCCACGGTTACCAATCTTACCTTTGAATGATGCACAACAAACTAAATTGTATGCCACTCTTAATATTAAATGAATCAAGGTGAAATAATTGAGTTCTAAAGTTCAAATTACCCCGATTGGTGGGGTCCGTGAAAACGGTAAAAATATGTACGCAGTCGAAGTCGATGGGGACATCTATATTTTAGATTGCGGGTTGAAGTATCCGGAAAATGAGTTATTGGGAATTGATATCGTCATTCCAGATTTCAGTTATTTGCGAGAAAATGCTGAACGCATTGTTGGCGTCTTTTTGACGCATGGTCATGCCGACGCGATTGGTGCCTTACCATACTTTTTAAACGAATTTAATGTGCCAGTATTTGGTTCCGAATTGACGATTGAATTAGCAAAAATTCAATTACAAAAAGATCCGAAAGCCAAAGACTTTACTGATTTTCATATTGTAGATGAAAAGACCGAAATTGATTTTGGCAATGTCACTGCTTCGTTTTTCCGCACAACGCATTCAATCCCAGATTCCATGGGAATTGTTTTGCAGACGGATGCTGGGCAGATTGTCTATACGGGTGATTTCAAGTTTGATCCGACGGCGACAGCTGGCTATCAAACTGATTTTGCCCGCTTGGCCGAAATTGGTTCTAAGGGTGTGCTGGCGCTTTTAAGCGATTCCGCTAACTCGGAGAATTTTGACCAACCTGTCAGTGAACATGAAATTGCCTCGTATGTTTTAGAAACCTTCAAGTATCATAATGGGCGGATCATCGTTGCTTCCGTTGCGTCGAATATTTTGCGAATTCAACAAGTTTTGGATGCCGCAGCTAAGTCCGGTCGTAAGGTTGCCCTAATGCCCGGTGACGTTGAAAGTATTATTAACACGGCACTGAAATTGAAAAAGTTGCGGATGCCAGATGATGTCGTCGTTCCATTGGCCTCAATTGAAAAACTCGATCCTTCCCAAGTCGTTATTTTGCAAACGGGGCGGATGGGTGAACCAATCAAGGCATTACAACGGATGTCAAATAAGCAAGAAGGCAAAGTGAATATTGAAGCTGGTGATCTCGTGTTTATCACAACCACGCCATCCCACTCAATGGAAACGGTTGTCGCCAAAACGCGTGATATGATTTATCGTGCGGGGGCGGATGTGAAAGCCATCGCGGATGAAATGAATTCTTCGGGACATGCGACTAAACGTGACCTACAGTTGATGATGAATCTGATGAAACCGAAATACTTCATGCCAATTCAAGGCGAGTATCGGTTATTGGAATCACACGCTGAGTTTGCTAAAGAAGTCGGTATTCCAGCGGATCATATCTTTATCACGGCCAAGGGTGATCAATATGTCTATGACGGTGATGACATGCACCTCGCAGGTTCGGTCGAAATTGGCGATACGATGATTGACGGAATCGGTGTCGGTGACATTGGTAATATTGTGTTACGAGATCGGAAAATTTTATCTGAAGACGGTATTTTTGTGGCTGTTGTCACAATTGACCGTAAGAAGAAAAAAATTATTTCAACACCTAAGATCACTTCTCGTGGGTTTGTTTATGTTAAAACCAGCAAAGATTTGATGCAGGAGAGTGCGGAATTAGTTAAGGAGACCGTCCAATCGAATTTAGATAACAAGGAATTCGATTGGGGGCACTTGAAACAAGCTGTGCGTGAAAAGTTGAACCACTATTTGTGGGATCAAACTAAGCGTCATCCAGTGATTCTGCCAGTGATCATGGAAGTTAATCAGCATCATCGGCGCCATACCAAGAAGACGAAGTCGGATTCAACTGAAACCGAAGATGAAGCTTAAATTTGCGTTAAAAAGTCGGGATATCCCCGACTTTTTTTGTCACACACGCGACAGGAGATGAGTTTGTGCAAACGACCGATCAATTAATTGCAGCCGGTCAAACGGCGGCGGCCAACGGCGAGTGGTCAACGGCAGCGAGTGCATTTGAAGCAGCGTACCAACAGACTCAAAATTATGATTTGAATTTACAGTTGGTGACCGCGCTTTGTGAGACTCAGAATTTTCAGCAGGCGAGTTCGCTCGCCTTAGAATACGAGTCCCGCTATCTTGCCACTGATGAGACGGCGAGTCGCCTGATTAGTTGCCTTTGTCAGAGTCAGCAATTTATTCAAGCACGGTTATCCGCACAGCTGCGAGCACAGACCGCCCCAGAGTGGCTTGAAGCCACTAAGCGGCAGATTTTAAGTGCGGAGCAGGATGCCGAGACGACCATGGCACAAACGTTAACGGCCACGATGAAACAGTTCTATCATCTTTCAGAATTACCAGTTCCGGCACAGATTTCACGATTGGCCGCCGCGAAACACCTGACTTATGCCAAATATTTAATTGCCGCCAAATTCTTGCTCGTCGATCCATTTTTACATCAACTCTCAAGAGTAGAGGTGTTGTACACCTTAAAGGGACTCGCTGTGGCTGACAAGGTGAGTGTCGTCTGGTTTGATCAGAAGCAGCGCAGCGTGATTCCCGCACAATTGCCAGTCATGGGGACAGATCGCGTGAGTCAAGCGACACAGCAGGAGCTACAGCGACGTTTGGCACAGCAAGATGTCAGTCTGTATGAAAGTTTACAAGGCTTGCTGTCATTACAATTAATGTATTTATATCCGGATCCTGAAAAAATTGTGACAAACAGTCAAAAATGGGTCGAACTGCTGATTGCTAGTCAAACGGGAACACTTTCCCCAAATTTAACTGTTTCCGCGCAAAAAATGCTGGATTGCCAACAAAAAATTCAAGAATTGAATCTTGAATTGGCCGAATAATTGAAAGCAATAAGGTTTTTCTTACAAAAATTCAATTTTTTGAATAATATCTGTTTACAAACCAGAGCCTACTATATATAATGTTTAAGGATTCCTAGTGATGGGTGCGCAATTTGGCCTTTTCATTAGGATGTAGTATAATATTAACTAAAGAATTGTCGGGACATTAGTTGGACTGACATTATTCTTGCGAAAATCACAGGAGGTTTCATTTAATGGCAAAAGCACATTATGAAAGAACAAAACCCCATGTAAACATTGGTACTATCGGCCACGTTGACCATGGGAAGACTACTTTGACAGCTGCAATCACAAAGGTATTATCTGAAAAGGGCTTAGCAGAAGCTCAAGATTTTGCCTCAATTGATGCCGCTCCCGAAGAACGTGAACGTGGTATTACTATCAACACCGCGCACGTTGAATACGAAACAGAAAAGCGTCACTATGCGCATATCGATGCCCCAGGACATGCTGATTACGTTAAAAACATGATCACTGGTGCCGCTCAAATGGATGGTGCCATCTTAGTTGTTGCTGCAACCGATGGTCCTATGCCACAAACGCGTGAACACATCCTCTTGGCTCGCCAAGTTGGTGTTGACTACATCGTTGTTTTCTTAAACAAGACTGATCTTGTTGATGATGACGAATTAGTTGACTTGGTTGAAATGGAAGTACGTGAATTACTTTCAGAATACGATTTCCCTGGTGACGATATTCCTGTTATCCGTGGTTCAGCTTTGAAAGCTCTCGAAGGCGATCCAGAACAAGAAAAGGTTATCTTACACTTAATGGATGTTGTTGATGAATATATCCCAACACCAGTTCGTGATACTGAAAAGCCTTTCTTAATGCCTGTTGAAGATGTCTTCTCAATCACTGGTCGTGGGACTGTTGCATCTGGTCGTATCGATCGTGGGACTGTTAAAGTCGGTGACGAAGTTGAAATCGTTGGTTTGCATGACGAACCATTGAAGTCAACTGTTACTGGTCTTGAAATGTTCCGTAAGACCCTTGACTTAGGTGAAGCCGGCGATAACGTTGGTGCTTTGTTACGTGGTGTTAACCGCGAACAAGTCGTACGTGGTCAAGTGCTTGCTAAGCCAGGTTCGATCAAGACCCATAAGAACTTTAAGGGTGAAGTTTATATCTTAACTAAAGAAGAAGGTGGCCGTCATACGCCATTCTTCTCAAACTATCGTCCTCAATTCTACTTCCATACTACCGATGTTACTGGTGTTATCGAATTGCCAGATGGCGTTGAAATGGTTATGCCTGGAGACAACGTTACATTTACAGTTGAATTAATTTCCCCTGTTGCTGTTGAAAAGGGAACTAAGTTTACTGTTCGTGAAGGTGGCCATACTGTTGGTGCCGGTGTTGTTTCTGAAATTGATGACTAATCTCTAGTTGATTTTCATTGATTCATTTGAGAGACCTGGAAGATTTCTTCCGGGTCTCTTTTTTTAAGAAAACTCATCATAAAACGCCAGATTACGCGTTTTTTTAACTGATTCGGTTTACTTTATGGAGTTGATAGGTTAAACTTAACCAGTATGCAATTGACTAGAATTGTAGAAAAACTAAATGTTTCGGAGGGAATACAATGGCTGCAAAGTGGGAAAAGAAAGAAGGCAACCAAGGCGAATTAACATTCGAAATTGGTGCTGACAAGATCAAAGAAGGAATCGATAAGGCCTTCCAAAATACAAAGAAGAACTTAAACGTCCCTGGTTTCCGTAAGGGTAAGGTTCCTCGTCAAATCTTCAATCAAATGTATGGTGAAGAAGCACTCTATCAAGATGCTTTGAACATCGTGCTCCCAGAAGCATATGAACAAGCGATTAAAGATACTGAAATTGAACCCGTTGACCAACCTAAAATCGATGTTGATAGCATGGAAAAGGGCAAGCCTTGGGTCTTAAAAGCGGTTGTAACTGTTCAACCAGATGTAAAATTAGGCGACTACAAAGAACTTAGTGTTACCCGTCAAAACACGCGGGTCTACGCTAAGGATGTTGATGCCGAATTGGAATCACGTCGTGAAAAGCAAGCTGAATTGGTCTTAAAAGAAGACGAAGCAGCTGCTAAGGGCGACACAGTTGTGATTGACTTCAAAGGTTTTGTTGATGGCAAACCATTTGAAGGCGGCGAATCTGAAAACTATTCTCTTGAATTAGGCTCAGATTCATTCATCCCTGGCTTTGAAGACCAATTAGTTGGTGTTAAAGCTGGTGACGAAAAAGAAGTTAAAGTAACCTTCCCAAAGGATTATCAAGCAGAAGATTTGCAAGATAAGGAAGCAACTTTCCAAGTTACTGTTCATGAAGTTAAAACTAAGGAACTCCCTGAATTAGACGACGAATTTGCCAAGGACGTTGACGAAGATGTTGACACTCTTGAAGAATTAAAAGCTAAAATCAAGGATGAACTTAAAGAAACTAAGGAATCTGCTGCCCATGATGCCATTGAAGATGAAGCTTTAAATCAAGCTGTTGACAATGCCGAAATCGAAGCAATTCCTGATGCAATGAAGGAAGACGATATTCATCGTCAAATGGATCAATACTTGGCAAACATGCAACAACAAGGTATCGATCCTAAGACTTACTACAAGTTAACTGGTACTACTGAAGATGACTTGCACAAGCAATTTGCTGCCGAAGCTGAACGTCGTGTTAAGACTAACTTGGTCTTAGAAGCGGTTGTTGAAGCTGAAAACATCAAACCTTCAAAAGATGAAATTGATGCTGAAGTTAAAGACTTAGCTGGTCAATATAACATGGAAGAAAGCGCTGTTCGCGGTGCTTTAACTGACGATATGTTGTCACATGATATTGCGATTCGCCAGGCTGTCGACTTGATTGCTGATTCAGCCAAGCAAACTGCCAAAGCTGACGACAAAAAAGAAGACAAGGAAGACTAAATTATTAGTCGACTGACGAAAGGCCTTGAGGGTAATCCTTGAGGCCTTTCATTTGTCTAAAATAGTTGGTAAGTTCATAGACAAATCATTTCTAGTTTTTGTGGACACATGTTATAGTATTGAACGTAGATGACAAGGCCTTAGGTGGTTTTAGGCCCAATTTTCTGTTATGATTAGTCCATGTAAATACATCGATGAGGTGAGAATGAATGTTTGAAAATACCGAGACAAACGGCCCAGTTAACTGCTCATTTTGTGGAAAGTCACAAGATCAAGTTAAAAAAATTGTCGCCGGCCCCGGCGTGTATATCTGTAATGAATGTATCGATTTATGTAAAGAAATTATCGATGAAGAGTTCAGCGAAGAACAATCACATGAATTAACAGATATTCCAACACCAAAGGAAATTGTTGACGAATTAGACCAATACGTTATCGGTCAAAATGAAGCAAAACGGACACTTTCTGTAGCGGTTTATAATCACTACAAGCGTGTTAAGGCCATGGAAGACAGTGATAAAGATTCTGATGGTCCTGAATTACAAAAGAGTAACATTAGTTTAGTTGGTCCAACTGGGTCAGGTAAAACTTTCTTAGCACAAAGTTTAGCACGTATTTTGGACGTGCCATTTGCGATTGCTGATGCAACGACGCTAACCGAAGCTGGTTACGTTGGTGAAGACGTGGAAAACATCTTATTGAAGCTCTTGCAAAACGCCGACTATGATGTCGAACGTGCTGAAAAGGGTATTATCTATATTGATGAAATTGATAAGATTGCCAAGAAGAGCGAAAACGTCTCGATTACGCGTGATGTTTCCGGTGAAGGGGTTCAACAAGCACTCCTGAAGATCTTGGAAGGCACTATCGCCAATGTGCCACCTCAGGGCGGTCGTAAGCACCCACAACAAGAATTCATTCAGATTGATACCACTAATATCTTATTTATCGTTGGTGGCGCTTTTGACGGCATTGAAGAGATCGTTAAGCGCCGTTTGGGTGATAAGACAATTGGTTTTGGCAATGATACCGATGGCAAAAATGCAATTTTGGATGACACGAAGAGTATCATGCAACAAGTTGTGCCAGAAGACTTGCTACAATTTGGTCTAATTCCTGAATTCATCGGACGGTTACCAATTTTGACGGCCTTAGAACGTTTAACTGAAGATGATTTGGTTCGGATTTTAACAGAACCAAAGAATGCCTTAGTTAAACAGTATCAACGTTTAATTGCCCTTGATGGTGCTGAACTTGATTTTGAAGATGACGCCTTACGAGCGATTGCGCGTGAAGCATTGGCACGTAACACTGGTGCCCGTGGCTTGCGGTCAATTATCGAAGACACGATGCGTGACATCATGTTTGATATTCCGAGTCGTAAAGATGTTAAAAAGGTTATTATCAATCAAGCGACAGTTGAAGATCATACCGAACCTGAATTAGTTTTGGCAGATCAAAAGGCCTCATAAAAAACTTAAAATTTAATTGAGTGTTATTTCAAGACCGTGATGGGCGTTGCTTATCGCGGTCTTGACTGCTATCAACGTTATTTTTAGTCGCTAGAACTAGATCAATCGTTGCGTAAAATTGTGTTAGAATGAGTAAAGACTATTTGGTAGAGGAGTTATTTTCGATGGAAGTGCATAACGTAGAACTGGTCATGAGTGCCGTGGCGACCAGCCAATATCCAACCACCGGTTATCCGGAAGTCGCGTTGTCCGGTCGTTCGAATGTTGGTAAGTCGTCTTTGATTAATGTGTTGATCAACCGCAATAGCTATGCGCGGACGTCAAGTCAACCCGGAAAAACGCAAACGTTAAATTTTTATCAGGTTGAAGACCAGTTATATTTTGTTGACGTGCCAGGATATGGTTACGCCAAAGTTTCAAAAAAGGATCGTGAAAAATTTGGTCAAATGATCGAAACTTATTTGACGAATCGGAGTACCTTGCGTGGGGTGATTATTTTAGTCGACGCCCGCCATGCCCCGACGAAGGATGATGTCACGATGTATGAGTGGATGCATTATTATAAAATGCCATTATTGGTTGTCGCGACTAAGAGTGATAAAATTGCGCGCGGTAAGTGGAACAAGCAAGAAAGTTTAATCAAGAAAACGTTGAACTTTCAAGCCGGCGATGATTTTATTCCGTTTTCAGCGAAAACTAAGGCTGGCAAAGATGACATTTGGGCCTGGATCGAAGCACATACAGTAGGGGGCAAGTAATCGTGGAATTTAATGACTATCAATCTTTAGCGAATCGAACGCTTTATGGCAATGAACAAGTTTTGACTAACTTATCATTAGGCTTGGCTTCTGAAACTGGGCAGGTCGTGGATTTGGTGAAAAAGTATACTTTTCATGGCGAAAGCTTGAACAAGGATCAATTGACGAAACAAATGGGTGATGTCCTTTGGTACTTGTCACAAGTTGCCGAATGGGCAGATATTCCATTTGATGAAGTTGCCAAACAAAATATTACGAAATTAAATCAAAAATATCCTAATGGTAAAGCCCGTAAATAACGCGGCGAGACCCAAAAACCGTCATCAACTCAAGGTGACGGTTTTTTTGTGGTCAGTTTTTGACCACTTAGCAGTCATTTCCGACGGCTTACCGTCAATTATCGGACAAAAACTGACAACTTGGTTAATTAATTAGAAGGCGTGAGCGCTTAATGATAATCAGTTCTTGAAAGCACGATAATTGCATTTCCGAGTCGGCTAGCGTATATTTAAGCTTGTAGAAGAGTTGTACACAACTTAATTAGGATCACTGAAAGGGTGTTGACTGATGAAGATTAATATTAAAGATGACGCACAAGCTTATTTAGCTAATAAGATCCCAGCCGGTAGTCGGGTGATTTTGACGACGGATGATGGGTCGAACAAGTATTCTAGCTTGGGTGGCAGTTGTGCCATTGGCAATAAATTTCAGCTGGTCATTTTGGCGGCTGCCGATCCGGCCTATACGATTCCGTTAGAAAATAACGCGGGTTATGACATGGCCACCGCGCCAGCTGATCAAGATTTTCTTGGCAATGGCCTGAACATCGCCCGTTGGCATAGTGGTTTAGCACTAAAAGACGATAGTGGCATGCTTGACGGGGCATTATCAGTTGTTGACTGGCGGGATGTTAGTCCTGAAACTGAAGCTGAATTACGTGAAAAAATGGCCACAATTGGCACTAAAATTTGTTAATGAATGATAAAATCACGCTACCCAATCAGATGGGCAGCGTGATTTTTTTGACTATTTTTTAGCGTCTTTGGCTTTAGGTTGATCTGTTTTGCGCTTGGCATGTTCGTCGATGGTTTCTTGAATCGCTTTGGTGCTCAGCTTATCCTTATCATCAGGACCAATCGCAAATTTATCAAATAATTTATCTAAGTTATCTTGGCGTTGGACTTTTAAGCTCATGCAATCATTCCTTTCAATTGTGTCTTATCATAGCAAATTTTGCCGCATTTGTCAGTTATTCGTCTTTTATGCAGCTTAAAAGCGAATCAAACTGCATAAAAGGCCTATTTATGCATAAAATAAAGAAATTATCGAAAATACTTGCATAAATAATCATTTGAGTTTATACTTTGTTCTTGTAAAAAGAAAACAAGGAGATCGCTTATGAAGAAAAAATATGGGTTGCTGCTAGCCATGCTAGTTGCGTTGTTCATGTTGGTAGTACCGATGAGTACCCAACATGCACAAGCTGCGACGGATGACTCACTAGAAAAGATTCAGAAAAAGGGTGTCTTGGTGATGGGGACTTCACCAGATTACCCACCGTATGAATTCCAAGCTACGGTCAACGGCAAGAGTGCTGTTGTTGGGATGGACGTCCAAATTGGGAAAAAGGTTGCGAAGGATTTAGGCGTTAAGCTGAAAATCAAATCAATGTCCTTTGACTCATTGCTCGTTGCGTTACAGACGGGTAAGGTCGATATGATCATTTCTGGGATGAACCCAACACCAGCTCGTCGTAAGAATGTTGATTTTACGCATACTTATTATCAAGGCGGTTATGACATTGTCATTAACAAGACCGACGCTGGTAAGTATAAGAATAAGGATTCATTCGCTGGCGGTACACTGGGAGCACAAACTGGGACAACCCAATATAATGCTTCAAAAAGCCAAACGAAAAAAACGGCGGTTAAAGGGATGACGTCACAATCTGATTTGATTTTGGCCTTACAAAGCCACAAATTAGATGGGGTTGCGATGGAAAAGCCATCTGCCGAGGCCTATGTTTCAAACAATAAGCAATTAGTTGCCATTCCATCTGACTTTAACATGAGCGCTTCAGCGACGAGTTCAGCGATTGCCTTTCGGAAAGGCTCGACGAGTTTAGTCAATAAAGTCAATGTGACTGTCGATCAAATCAAAAAGGATAACCTAGTTAAAAAGGATTATCTCCCAACTGCCGGCAAGTATTTGAAGACCAATACTGTCAATACTTCGATGGGGCATTATTGGAAAGCATTCTTAACCGGGATTGAATATACGTTAATTATTACCGTTTGTTCCGTCTTCTTTGGCTTCATTATTGGGATTATCTTAGCCTTAGCGCGGATGGCGAAAGGTGGCGTCCTTAAAACGGCGCTTCGTTGGTTAGCAACGGCCTATGTTGAATTTATTCGTGGAACGCCAATGATGGTTCAAGTGATGTTCGTGTACTTTGGTTTAGGGCTCTTTGTTAACTTACCCGCATTAACTTCTGGGATTATTGCCATTTCCTTGAACTCTGGCGCCTATGTTGCTGAATACATTCGTGGTGGGATTAATTCTGTCGATGATGGTCAAACCGAAGCGGCACGTAGCTTAGGGATGTCTAATGGTAAGACGATGCGTTACGTTGTTTTGCCACAAGCCTTGAAGAATATCTGGCCATCATTGGGTAATGAATTTATTACCTTGATTAAGGATAGTTCAATCGTGTCGATTATCGGGGTCACCGAATTAATTTATCAAAGCAATATTGTTCGTTCTGACACCTATCGTGGGGTGGCACCAATCGTTGTCATCATGGTCTTATACTTCATTTTGACCTTCACCGCTTCACGGATTTTGAACTACTTCGAAAGGAAGATGCAACATGACTAAACCAGTAATCGAAGTTGAAGCCTTAGCAAAAAGTTTTGGCGACAACCAAGTTTTAAAAGATATTACCGAAAAGGTTGATCCGGGCCAAGTAATTGTTGTCATCGGACCTTCCGGTGGTGGTAAAAGTACCTTCTTACGTTGCTTGAACTTGTTGGAAACACCGACAAGTGGCAAGGTGGCGTTTGAAGGCCAAGACTTGACGACGTTGGATACTAAGAGTGTTAATTCCTTACGTGAAAAAATGGGAATGGTGTTCCAAGGGTTTAATTTATTCCCCAATATGACCGTTTTGGAAAATATCAAATTAGCGCCGATGAAAGTTAAAGGGACCGATGACGCCGCTGCCACGAAACGGGCTCACGAATTATTAGAACGCGTTGGTCTGGATGATCACGCGGATGCTTTCCCAAGTAGCTTGTCCGGTGGTCAAGCACAACGGGTGGCGATTGCGCGCGCGTTAGCGATGGATCCCAAAGTGATGTTGTTCGATGAACCAACTTCTGCTTTGGATCCTGAAATGGTCGGTGAAGTTTTGAATGTTATGCAAGAATTGGCTAAAGAAGGCATGACGATGGTGGTAGTTACCCATGAAATGGGCTTTGCCAAGTCTGTTGGTGACCGGATCTGGTTCATGGCCGATGGCTATATTCAAGAAAATAACACGCCTGAAAACTTCTTTGCTCATCCGGAAACGGAACGGGCTAAAGACTTCTTATCTAAAATTTTAATGTAATCAGACTGGCCGGGCGCATTTTCCCGGCCTTTTTTGTGTTGTGGGCGAATTGCTTGTCGCAACCAGGTGACGGCGGTATACTAATAACGCTGTATTAAAGTAAGGAGGGGTTAGATGGCCTCGGCTCACATTGAACATAAACTCTCGCTATTACCAGACTTACCTGGCTGTTATTTGATGAAAAATCTTAACAGTCAGATTATTTACGTCGGCAAAGCGAAAAATTTAAAAAATCGGGTGCGGTCATACTTCAAGAGTAGCCACACCGGGAAAACGGCGCGTTTAGTTTCAGAAATCAGGGATTTTGAATTTATCGTCACCTCGACCGATAAGGAAGCATTCTTACTTGAAATCACTTTGATTCAAAAGCATCAGCCGTATTTCAATATTAAATTAAAAAAAGGCACCGGTTATCCGTACATTAAAATTACGAACGAACGTGATCCTCAAATTTTGATTGTGAGTGATGTTCGTAAAGATGGTGGCTATTACTTTGGCCCTTATCCGAACGTGTATGCGGCACAAGAAACTGTCAATTTTATTCAAAAAGTGTATCCATTGCGGCGCTGTAACGGTTTCCAAAAACGACCATGCTTGTATTACCATATGGGGCAGTGTTTGGGGGCTTGTTTCAAGACAGTCCCGGTGGCCGAATATGACGCGCAGATTAAGCGAATTAAATCCTTTTTGAATGGTCATGTGGAAACGGTTAAGAAGCAATTGACGCATCGAATGGCCACTGCTGCCGCGGATTTAGAATTTGAACGGGCGGCCGAGTTACGCGATCAATTGACTTATATTGAAATGACCGTTGAAAAACAAAAAATTATTTCAAACGATAACACGCCTCGTGATTTATTTAATTTTTATTTGGATAAAGGTTGGTTGTCAATTCAAGTCTTCTTTATTCGCCAGGCACGTTTAATGAAGCGTGAGAAGCGCTTATTCCCAATCGTGTCGACCGCCCCGGAAGAAATGACTAGTTTTATTTTGCAGTTTTATAATCGTAAAAATAACGTTTTGCCGCGGGAAGTCTTGGTGCCAGATGGGATGGACAAGGAAGTCCTAAGTGACATTCTTGGCATTCCGGTGCGCACGCCGCAACGCGGTCAAAAACGTGATCTACTTGATCTAGCGGAAAAAAATGCACGGATTGTGTTGGAAGAAAAGTTCCGCTTACTTGAGATGGATGAACGTAAAACGACCGGTGCGATGAAGGAAATTACCGACGCACTGGGCCTACCACCGGGTCATAAAATTGAAGCGTTTGACCATTCGCATATCCAAGGGTCGGATCTCGTTTCAGCCATGGTGGTCTTTACAGATGGCCAACCAAATAAGAAACTTTATCGAAAATATAAATTGCGAACCGTGGATCATGCGGATGAAGCTGCTTCGACCCGTGAAGTTATTCGGCGTCGCTACACACGGCTGCTCAAAGAGCACACCGCCTTGCCTGACCTGATTTTAATGGATGGTGGGGACATTCAACTGGATGCGGCCAAAGATGTCTTAGAAAACGAATTAGGGATTGCCACACCAGTCGCGGCAATGGTCAAAAACGATCATCATAAGACCGCCGATTTACTCGCCTCGGCAGGTGATGCCCATTTGAATTTGGATCCGAAGAGTCAGGGCTTCTACTTGTTACAACGGATTCAAGATGAGGTTCATCGCTTTGCGATCACGTTCCATCGACAAGTGCATACGAAGCATTCGCTGAGTTCACGCTTAGACGAGATTCCAGGGGTCGGGCCCAAGACGCGGAATAAATTATTACGCAAATTTGGGTCAATGACTAAAATTGCTGGGGCGCCGATTGAAGAGATTCAAAAATTAGGGATCTCTAAACCGGTTGCCCAAACCGTCAAGTTTTCATTAGCGGGCGGTGGCGTCACACCAAAACATTATCAAAAAGGGGCCACATAAAAAGTGAGTCCTGTGATAAAAGCTACCACTTCCGGTTGGGACTGATAACATGCGGTCGTGGGACCGGGCCAAGCCAGGAACGTCTTGGCCCTCGCCCGGAACCCTTGCCAAAATCGCAAGTGTCCCGGACCGTCCGTGGCGTAGCGTCGGCAAAACCGGCCGATGCAACGCCACCGTCACGACCGATGTGATCAGTCCCAACCTTCAGCTATTAAGTTTAGCGGAGACAGAAACGTTGTGCTGTGTCGGTAAGATTAGTCGCCCAATCTTATGGGGTAATTTCAAAGACGGAGGTTATCGGCTTTGAAACGAAGTCTTAAACCGTCTTTAGTTAGCAAACAGCCGTCTGTCTGTCTCACTTTCAACAAGTCTGTGGTAGCTGTCAGATTTGAGATGCTTATCTTTCTAAAACAAAAACCAAACAACGCCGACACGATTAGATGTGTCGGCGTTGTTTGGTATAAGACTAACAGTTGAGAAATGAAATTTGTGAGTAAGTCTCATCGAGCACTATAGGGATTAATTAACATCTGTCTCAATTTTCAGCTATCAAGCTTAGCGGAGATAGGCAGAAACGTTGTGCCGTGTCGGTAAGATGGGCCGGCGTTTTCGGCCGCCTAATCTTACGGGGCGATTCAAAGACGTGGGTTATCAGCTTTGAATTGAAGTTCCAGACCGTCCTTTGGCTGGGACTGTCCCACCATGGCACAACGTTTCTGACTGACGGAGCGGTCACCGCGAGTTTAGTTTAGGAGCGACTGTTGCTGATATAGTCCCGTTTATTTTTGCAGCCTTTAGTGTTTTTGACGCACTAGCGAACCTGACCTGACCATTGTAAGTTACCATGCAAGTCTTTGGTGCGCAAAATAAATTCTTTCAGGCCAATGCTGTCGGGCATCCGATTCCAAGCGTCAACCGCAGCGGTTTGCTTGACTGAGGTCCCACGAAACATGGCAATATTGGCTTCACCCATACCAGTTGCCAAGGTTTTAATCTTCTTCGAGGAATAGTGCGTCTCGTCACGGTCTTCATAAAGCGAGCTCAACGCAGCATTGTATCCCGAGGCATACAGGACATCGTGATCATATTTTTGAAAGGCTTTGGCAGCCTTGGTGCCTTGATGTTGTTGGATATAGTGGCTAACATTGAGTGGCGTTGCATGATACTGCGCGGCACCGGTATCTTGATTGATGACTAAGGTGCCATAGTAGTGTTCGCCTAAAATTAGTGCACCACTGGCAATATCAGTCAGTTCTTGACCGTTAACAGTTTTATGTTTAATACTTTGCGCATGAATATGGCCGCTCAACGCGAGTTTAATGTTGGCCTTGCTAAAGACTTGACGAACTTGATCTGCATAACCGATTGTATACCCCTGATTGATCATGGTATGATTCATCAAATTATGGTGCAAAACCGGTATAAGCGTTGCGTGTTGTTTTTTCGCTTCACGTCCGATCTTGGCAACCCAATCCAAGGTGCCGTCAGGTAAGCCACCGGCCACCGTTGAACTACCTTGTTGATAATTACTTTTATAAATAGCTGAGTTCAACATTAAGAACCAAGTCTTTTTGCTTGGTTTCACAAGATAGCTCAGAGAATTGCTATCGTGTGAAACGGCTTCGTTGTACCCAGCATCGGCATAGATTTGCTTGAATTGCGCCGCATCAGTGGCGTCGACCTCATGTTGTTTCTTGCCTTTGAATCCCCGAGTCAGCGGGTTATTCAAATCATGATTGCCCGGAACGACGTACACGTGAATTCGTTTAGCGGTCAATCGTCGCAGTTGTTTCGCAACGTACTCGTGACTCGCTTTTTCACCATTATTGGTGATGTCACCACTAATAATGACGACATCCGGTTTAGTTGCGAGCGCTTTGGCGATAAATGCCTTAAAGATGGTGGCACTGTATTTCAAATCAGCACCGGCATCATTGCCAGCGTAGGTGTCAAAGGCCTGCCCGTTGTCGTGCAGGCTTGGTGCAATCACGTGATCATCACTAATGACCATGGCGGTGAGTTGGTGCCCGTTGACGGCAGGCAGGGCCTTAGCGGTGTTGCGATGACATCCGGTTAATAGGAGGGTGCTGCCCAGTAAAAGCGTTAAAGCCAGCGCCCGTAGCTGAAGTTTCAAAAAAATCGTCTCGTTTCAATAAATAAATTAATAAACTTATTATACCCGTATCTTTGCAGGGTTGGATAGTTTTTTGTCCAAACTTGGGAACAAAAAAAGTTCTAACGGCGCGGCTCCGTGTCAAGTAGACAATCAAATAATTAAAATTGTTAAGCAATTTTCTTGAGGGCATGATTCCGGTATTCAACCGGGGTCATGCCCTTTAAGGTTGGCTGGCGGCGTGAATGGTTATACCAATCCATGAAATCGCCAACCATCGTTGTGAT
>NZ_BJDG01000012.1 GCF_005404945.1 Lactiplantibacillus pingfangensis
GTCGTTGATTAAAGTATAGGTCTCCATGGCCTATTTGTTTACTTTACTTGGTGTTGCACTTCAATTTTAAATCCGGGAAGCCGATTAGGTCACAAAATCTTGGTTCTGCGTACTTGTATAAAGTTAGCAATAGGGAATATTATAGCGACATCAGAGCAGATTAACAGTTTTTCCAAATACGTATAATCGGTAAGTTGAAATAGTTAAAAATATTGCTGAAGCGAGGGTTAAATAATAAATTTCGGAGTTGATAAAGAGCTCTACGCTCCATTTAAAAGGAAAAAGCCATGCTTTAATTGCATATGAGGAACATTTTCATTTTCCTTATCCGCTTAATTTTGTCAGCGATGATACGATTGAAGAAATCCATCATGCAATTGCCACTAATACTGAGTGGGGACCAGATACGCACGGTGGGGAAATAATCTATTAATAAAAGTGTCCGGGACGCTAGAAGGTTTATTATTTATACAAAGGTTCTTTCTAAAAAATTATCACTATTGATATTGTTAGCAGTCAATAATGGGTAAATTTGAAGGTGTTAGTTAGATTGAATCAGAGTATGCTCGATGCATTAATAAAGGTGTCTAGAGCATTAAGCACTCAGATTGAAAGTCTGAATGCTTGTCTCATATGATAATTCTATTCAAATTAAATTACTAATATTAAAAATTAGAGTCGATTTTTTTCTCAGTATTTACCAGTTCCTCTTTCAATCGTTTAACCAGTCAACTATAATAATTAAATAGATAAATTATTGTGGTATTGGAGTAATACTGCTTAAGGGGACGATCAGGGTGAAACACAGAAAAGTCTTTGACATAATTGTGAGTAGTTGCGTGATGGTGGCAATTTGGGGGAGTGCTCGTTTAAGCGCACACGCCGATAACACCATGACTGATGTGACGGCCACGTTGACGACTGATAATCGCCAAGTCGGGAAAAATGACTCATTAGGAACAATTATTTATCCAAAACTTGAAAAAGTTATGGCAAATAACGTGGTTAATGGTCAAATAACTCGCCGAACGGATACATTTGAGGTGACCTACAGTGGACAGTTGGGGATTGGTTCAGCTTATGCGTTCAAGGCAGTTTATTCTGCAGTTCTGAATCCGTCAACGATTAAAGCTGGTAGTCAAGATTTATTGGCGCAGCTAGGGGTGGCGTCCAACAGTACTAATACGCTGAATTTGGATGGGGTAACGGCTACCAGTGTGTTATCATCTTCAATTGGTAATGGGACGGGGTGGTATCTCGGTTTTAACGTCATGGAGCAGAATCAAGTCAATGGGAACCGGGTCGGAATTGCCCAAATGCCTACCCCGGTGCAATATCCGTTAACGCCGACAATTGACAATGATCCAATCAGTGATAGTTCAACAGTGATCACTGGGAAGGGAACCTTTGCTGGGGACACCGTTTCCAGTGATGCAAGCAGTGCCACGGCTAAGGTTGGTAAGGACTTAACGTATCAGCTGGCTGTTGGGACTGGGCTGAGTGGGAAGAGCAATGTCACCGTTACTGAGAATTCTGGTTCAACCTATGACACGCCCGGCACTGCGACAGCGACGGTTAAACCGGCGGCCGTCTTAACAATTAGCAGCGTGACACCTAATGTTCAGTTAGTGCCGGATGATGTTGCGACGTTGACGACACAATCAGATAGTGATGTGATTAATTGGCTAGTGAAAGCAGCCGGTATCACGGCGATTGACGAAAATACGGGCACTAGCGATGACATTACTTTTTCAAGTGATGATACTGATTTAGGCACTAAGATTAACCAATTGGCTGCGGATGGGACCCTAACTGTGCCAATCTATGCGACTAAAGCCGGGGTGAAATCGACTGCGGTCAATGTCACAATTAGTAAGAGTGTTGGTAGTTTAAGCTTTGGGTCGGTTTCAAAGAATGTCGCGTTCAAATCGACGGAAGTCCCAGTATCGGAAACGTTGATTCCAACCACCGATAATTGGGATGTGGCAATTGAAGATACCCGTGAAAATGGGTCGCCGTGGTCGGTTTATGCGACTGCTTCAAAGATGCAGTCAGCTGACCATGAGTTGGCCGGAAACGTGGTTTACGTGGATGGCACTGAGCAGACGGTGATGACTAATAATTCAGTCTTGATCAAGTCTGGTACGCGGCAGAATAACACGAGTACTAATCAGATTACTAGCGATTGGTCAGCAACCAAGGGGATTTTCTTGGATGCACAACCGGGAGTCTATGCTGATAGTTATCAAGGAACGGTCGATTGGTCACTACAAGATACTGCGACTAATTAATTAAATCAAAGCGTTAATGCGCTCCTGAACTAGTTGAGCAACTAGTTTAGGGGCGCATTTTTAAGTACTGGTTAAGCAGTTCATTAATTTTATTGGAAATTATTTCTGGGTAACATTAAACCTGTTCTGAGAATAAATTTTATAACTATAACTATCATCCACAATTAGAATAAACAAGAATACTAAAGTTCCGGTAACTGCTGGCCACTCAAAAATTGACCACCAGCTGTCAAACATATAGGTATGCGTCTTGTCGGCTGCTTTTAAAATCGGTACGAATAGTAAGGCATTTCCAATCGTAGCTTGAATAAAGACAATTAACCCATAAATTTCTGCCTCAATCCGTTTTTCAGTCATAAGATCTTTCAAAGAAAAGCCAATCAGCTGTAATTGACGAATGCTAGTCGTTCGCTCAGAACTCGAAATGATGGTTAGTGAAATCGTATTGGCTAGGATAATCAAAAATGGCGCCCCAAGAAAGAGTGAGAGGGTTCCGACAATTTCGGCTAGATTGCGCTTGCTGGCAACGTTTGCCAAGTCGAAAATCATATACATGAAAAACGATGCGATTAAGGAGAAGATGACAAGTGGGACTGCAACTGTTTTTAAGAAGTCTTTTTTGTCTAAGACGTTCCAATAAGCGGTTTTAAAAGTTTTGATGAGAGTCGTCGGAAAAACAAGGGTCAAAAGTTTGACTAACCCGGGCAAAATGACCGTTTCAGCCGCATTGATTGTCATAATCATTAAGAAAATCAGTGCCAGCAGTGCTTGTGAATACGTCTCCACTAATGAATGACCGCCGAACAGGGCTGCTAGTCGCGTTGATCCTTGGAAAAAAAGCAGATAAACGTAAGCTAGGCACCCAACCACCATGACGCACCAAAGCCAGCCAAGGATGGAAAGGTTGCAGCTTCTTTTTTTGGTCAAGCGGTGTATTTTATGCCCATCAGAAAATACTTTTTTTGCATTGATGATGCCCGTAATGCCAATAAAAGCCCCCAGAATTAGGACGGTTAAAGTCAGCGAGCTAAGCTGCAATTTCATCTTAATTGCGGGAAACTCACGCATTCCTGGGGTGGAGATCACCCAAGCATAGTAAATTCTAACAATTGGCAAGGCCAAAAAGTAGCCTAAAAAGCCACCAATCATTCCCGACAAGCTCATTTGGCCGCCAATCAGCAGGGCTAGCTGGTTTGGATTTGCACCTAAGATCGCCCACAAGTTGTAATCAGTTTTGAATTTTGTAATTAAGAGCCTGGTGATGCCAGTTAAAATCAGCATTAGTGTGATTAGGCCGAAAATTGCGGGGGTTGCAAAAAAGGCGACTGGATTATAGTTGCCGTGGCCTAAATGAACACTAATTGTGGAAATGGCACCAATCATGGTGACGCCTAAAACAATGCCGGCGGCGATAAACACAACTAGCGCCCCAATCCAGGCTTGCCAAGTATAACGCAGTTGCAAAATGATTAGCTTAAACAATTGGCTCATCCTCTCTCAATTTCAGCAAGAATTTCTGAAGCAGTGGGGTTAGTTAACCGCTTGATGAGCTGACCATCCCTCAAGACCAATGACCGGTCTGTCATGGCAGCCAGCTCAATATCATGTGTCACCATGATCACACAAGCGCCGTTATCGGCCAGCGTTCTTAAACAGTCAAAAATAATCTTTTTCGAATTGGCATCGACAGCGCCAGTTGGCTCATCCGCAAAAATTATTTTGGCATGCGTGACTAGTACCCGTGCGATTGCAACTTTTTGTTGCTCGCCACCGGACAAAGTCGTTACAAAGCTGTCCATGTCAGCTGTAAAATTCAACTTTTTCAATAATTGTTCGACACTGGCTCGGTTGACTTGCTTGCCAGCTAAACGGAGTGGCAACACGATATTTTCAAACACCGGCAATGCTGGCACAAGATTATACGATTGAAAAATGAAGCCGAGGGTCGTGCGTCGCATTTTAGCCGTTTGTGAGGGGGACAATTGGTATGGATCCATATCATCAATACTGATTGAGCCGTTAGTTGGTCTTAGGAGTCCCGATAAACATTTCAGCAAAGTCGATTTACCACTGCCTGATGGCCCGACAATGCTGATAAAGTCATTTGAAGCCGCAGAAAATGAAATGTTTTTTAGAATATGAATTGATTTGTGCTTGCCTAGACTAAAGTCCTTTGAGAGTTCCTGTACCGCGATTACTTTTTCAGTCATCAATAGCTACCTCCGAATAGTTTAATCACAAAAGTTATTTGTATTTCAGCAATGATGCTAATTAATATTTTTTGAGTCGTTAATGTTATAATCATTTCCACCTCAGCTTTCACTCTAAGTAGACTACTTGGCGAGCATGCTGACTAACAATTAATTTGATAATCACGGTTTATGCGGGGGATTTTTTTGTTGTATTACATGTGTTAATAGATTTGATCAGGAGGCTGCCTTTCGTAAAAAAGTTGTAACAGGTGCCTAGTAACGGAAAACTAATCTTTGAAGCGTCAGCATATTGTCTAATACAAACGACGGTAACTTGAACAGCGCAGGTTGCTGACATAATAGTTGTATTGGTCAAATATCTAGTATTAGCAGGCTCCTAATCTGGACTAATGATTGGCTTAAACTAAACCAAGTAGTGGCAATTTTTTTCTGCATAGTTCAGTTATTCCTGTTTGCGACAACTGAGGGTCACTAATTTAATCGGATTCCAACTTCGTGCAGCCCGTTTTAACAGCAATTATCAAATAAATTGTTGGCACTATCTGCCTGTACATGGTCTACTTAAGAGGAATACTGAGGAGGACATAACGATGGCGGATACGATTGGACAGCGCATTAAACAACAACGTGAAAAAGTGGCTTTAACACAGGCACAAGTAGCGGAACGATTATATGTGACACAGCAGACGGTTGCACGTTGGGAAAGTGACAAACATGTGCCACCCGTTAAAGCAATTCAAGACCTGTCCGAACTCTTTGGTGTTGAGACTGCCGCCTTTTTTGGTGACGATCGGATTGTTGCGCATCAATTTAACTTATTGGCATTGATTGGTAGCGTCATTGTCAATGGCATATTCTTTGTAGTGGCACTGGTCGTGTTGGTGCCGCTACAACTCAGTTTACTAGGGCTAACTTTTGCTGGGGTAATTGCGCCGGTTGTCACAATTTGGCAAAGTCTCCAGCAAATTCAGCCGTTAACCCTTGGCAGACTGTTAGCCAGTCTAACCATGATGGCGGTGGCATTAATTGCTTTGCCGATAATTAAGCAGCTAAGTTGCTATGCTGGGCGGCTTTTACGGGCCTATTATCGTTATAATTTGACGGCGATTGTTTATGAAGTGGTGCCGAGAACTCGTGATTGATCAGGTTAAGGAAACTAATATTAGTTGACACTGGGGAAGCAAGCCTAAAAAATCACCTAATTATCTGAAACACACCTGACAAGCTCGTCATTGAGTCTGTCGGGTGTGTTTGTTTTATTGACGGTCACATTTCGTAAAAAGCTTTGTGGGGCTAAGCATTTTAATGAACAGGTCATCAACTCACAGTAATGCGTCTTAAAACATGACATTTGTCACCTAAGAGTCATGACAAAATCAACTACCGATGACGGACTAGGCTTGCTATGCTAAGACCAGTCAAAAGGAGATGACACTGATGCAACCAATCATTCAAGCGAACCATGTCAGTTTTAGTTACGGCAAGCAGGCAGTCCTAAAAGATATTAGTCTCACGATTAATCCGGGTGAAATCATCGGCTTAATTGGTGAAAATGGTGCGGGTAAAACCACACTTTTAAATTTATTGTTGGGAATCCGTACGGTGAAAACGGGTGAATTGGCCCTCTTTAATCAGCAGCCTGGTGGTCCATTAGCAAAGCAAAAAATCGGCTCGATGTTACAAGGGGATTTACCGGTTCGGGGTGTCACGGTCGGGGAATTACTGACGATGGCGGCGACGCACTATGCGGCGGCACTGTCACCGACGAAGTTAATGACTGATTTGGCGTTAACGAAACTGGCACAGCGGAAATTGACGACGTTATCTGGTGGTCAACTGCGACGGGTGACTTTCGCGTTGGCGCTAATTGGCAATCCTGACCTATTATTTTTGGATGAACCAACCGTGGGGATGGATACGAACGCACAACAGCTCTTCTGGCAACGTGTCCAAGACTTGAAAACCCAAGGAAAAACCCTGATTATTACAAGTCACTATTTACCTGAAATCGAAAAAATCGCTGATCGCATTTTACTATTACGTGCCGGTGAGTTCATGTTTCAAGGCACTTTTGCCGACTTACAACGTCAATATCAACACGTTGAAATTAAGTTTCAAACGGCACTTGAACTTACGACATTTGAACAATTGGCTGGGGTGACGAAGGTGATGCAAGTTCATGATCTCGTCCAACTGACTAGCACGGATGGTGACCAAACATTACAAGCCTTGGTCCCATATTTACCGCAGTTACATCAACTCACGCTCAATCGAGAATCATTGTCTGATATTTTTGTCCAGTTGACTAAGGAGGAAAAAGCATGAAACCATTTTTAGCACAGTTGAGGTTTGATGGTCGGCGATTAATCTTACGTAACTTTTCATTTCAATTTTTCTCAATTCTAATGCCGGCCGGTTTTTACTTGTTGTTCACTAAAGTGATGGTTTCCGGATCGGTTTCAGCGAGCTTTAACGTCAACTATATGGCTAGCATGATTGTGTACAGCGGGACGATCAATGCCTTATTCGGAATTGCGGCAATTTTAATGCGCGACCGTGAACAAGGGTTATTGCAGTGGTATCAACTCACGCCAACTGGGGTGCAACCTTATTATTTATCCGTCGGCATTTGGAGTATGGTCATGAACGGCCTGGCGGTGGTCGTTTTAGGGGCACTGGCCGTTGGGGTGAACCAGGTGAGCTTGACGGTTGGTCAATGGCTAGCAATCGCTGGCATTGCCTTAATTGGTCAACTGCCAACACTGTTACTCGGGGTACTGATTTCATTTATCAATCGTGCCGAAACGTTAAGTGTCGTTAGTAACCTCATTACATTTCCCATGGCGATTCTCAGTGGGCTATGGTGGCCGATGTCGATGCTCCCAAATTGGGTTCAGCCGATTGGCAAATTAATGCCAACTTATTTTGTGAATAATTGGTTGGGCGCGGTGGCAACTCATGCTACACTTAAATCAACAACAGTAATTGGCGTGGGTGTTTGGGTTGCTTGCTTATTAGCGCTCGTGATTGGCGGCACCCGTCAGTTACTTAAACGGGGTGATGGGGTTGTCAAAGCCTAAGTGGTCGACCAGGGTTAAAAATCTTGAATGGACAAGTTACATTTGGCTGGGCTATTTGCCCTATTCTGTGGCAGTTTATTTTCCAGTTAAAACGAGCCAAGATTATTTTTGGCTGGGACTATTAGTCGTTTTCTTAGTGCTATATATTTTAGTTGTTGAGAAAGCGGCTTGGCGACCAGTCACAATCCCATTGGAGTTATTAGTGACTGGGCTGTTTTCAGTTTTTGGTGCTAATAATTATTTGATTATTTTTCCGGGTTGGCAAGTGGCCTTCATCTTGGCACAACGGCCCAAAAAATATTTTTATTGGTTTTTAACGGGCTATTATGGCTTTATCTTGATTGGGATTATACAAGCTTATTCATCAGATCCGAGCCTTTTTGGCTGGCATAATGGTGAGATCATGGGCCTGATATTCCCATTATTGTCGCCAATCTTGGCCTATACATTTTCTAGATCAGTGCTTCGTCAACGTCAATTGCGCCAGACAAATCGGCGATTACAAACGATGGTCCAGCGAGATGAACGTGACCGCATTGCTAGAGATTTACATGACAACTTAGGACAAAGTTTTTCGATGATTACGTTAAAGACGGAATTGGCTAAAAAGCTACTCGTCAAAGCGCCCGATAAGGTTGCTTCAGAACTCGATGATATTGAGCGGACGAGCCGTGAAAATTTACAACTGGTTCGTTCAATCGTGAATGATTTGCACCAGCAGTCAATCAGTGAAGTCCTATTTGAACAAAATCGTAATTTATTAGCGGCCAACGTTTGGTTAGGGACGACTGGCGAGAAACAAGCCATTCAGTGGCCAACAATGGTTCAAGGCATTTTTGCCGCCACGCTAGTCGAAGCTTTAAATAATGTGATTCGACATGCGCATGCGCACCAAGTTCAAGTGGACTTTACCGAAACGCCCACTGCTTACCAAGTCGTTATTCAAGATGATGGCCGAGGGGGGCGCTTGGAACGCGTGGGTGCCAATGGTGTTGTTGGGATGCGAGCGCGATTATTAGAAGCACAGGGGACGTTTAAAATTGAGCATCCCAGCCGTGGAACCCAGTTAAATTTAAGCTTACCTAAGGAGGCGGCACAGTCATGATCACAATCTATTTGGCGGAAGATCAAAGTATGCTAAATTCTGCCTTGACGCAGTTATTGGAATTGGAAGATGAGTTACACGTCGTTGGGGCTGCCGGCGATGGTCAAACGGCTTGGCAGGAGTTACAACAGTTACAGCCGCAAGTGGCAATTTTAGATATTGAAATGCCGGGCCTATCCGGTTTAGACGTGGCCGACCGTATTCAGGTGAGCGACCTCTCGACTAAAGTTATTATTTTGACCACCTTTGCGCAAAAGGCATACTTCGAACGCGCGGTTAAGGCCCAGGTTGCGGGATATTTGTTAAAGGATAGCCCGAGTGATGATCTCATCGCGGCGATTCGCCAAGTGATGGCGGGCCAGACAATCTATGCGCCAGAACTGGTCGTGAATATGTTATCAGCCGATCAGAACCCACTGACTGAGCGTGAACTTGCCGTTTTAAATGCGGCAGATCAAGGGTTGCCGACTAAAACGATTGCCACTGAGTTATATTTATCCGCTGGAACCGTGCGCAATTATTTGTCGGCAATTTTTAGTAAGTTGGGTGTACACAACCGGCTGGAAGCCATACGAGTGGCGAAACAGAATAAGTGGTTGTAGTCTTGGTCGGTATGGTTAAAAAAATACGCTTATTAGGAGCGAATCCGATGGCTAAAAGAATCTTATTTTAATTGGTGGACCAATGGGCGTTGGGAAGACGACGCTTGGAAAATATCTCGTGGACCATCGCTTAAATCAGGCGGTATTGTTAGATGGTGATTGGTGTTGGTATATGCATCCCTGGATTTTTAATGACGAAAACAAAAAAAATGGTAATGCGCAATAGTCAATTCTTATTAAACTCATTTATTGCGAATAGTACGTTAGAAAATATTGTCTTTGTGTGGGTCATGCATCAGCAAGCAATTATTGATGACTTATTAAGTGGGCTTGAGGGTGATTTCACGACTTACTCGTTTTCCTTGGTTGCCAATGAGGCAGAACTGACAAAACGCTTTAGTCAAGATATTGCTAGCGCCAAACGAAAGCCGTCGAACTTGCCAGCAGCTATTCAGCGTTTGTCTTTTTATGAGTCAGTCGACGCAACAAAAATTGATGTGACCGGGCGTGATTATCCAGAGGTGGCGCAGTTGATCTTGGATCAGATAGCTGGGACTCCCGAATAACCTCATTTTGGTGTGTGTGACGAAGATGGCTAGTTTGAAAGAACTTACAGCTAAGTGTAAGAAATCATTTAAGGTAGTGATCCACTGGTGGAATTGTTGAAGTACGGGTGGTTTTTCATGAACCAATTTCTGCGCGTGACCTTCGGCGGTGTGACAGATGTAAAATTTAATTGCCAATAGGGTGGTAACAAGCTTGTGTTGGTAAGATAGTGCTAGGGATACTTTTGAAGTAATCCTAGCGCTTTTTTGATAGTCTCAAGGACATTGATAATTTTTTATGATCAGTTTCGGATAGCAGTGAGTTTTTCTACTACCAATTGTATATAGCAATTACCAATTTAGCGGTTAGCGTCACCATGAAAACCGATTGACTTTTCAAATTAGCCGTAACATAATATTATATGTTGCTAATTATTATATTATTAATTGATAGGCCGACTTTTGACGCATTTTTTGAGAAAATTAAAAGTTAACTTTACTAACAAATAATAGACCACTTTAACAACTGTGCTACACGGTTAGGGTGGCTGATAACTAGCTGGAATCGTAAAAGTTATGGGGGAGAATTGATGAAAAACAGTTTCAAGAGTGCCATTGGGGGATTATTATTAGGATTGTTAGTTGTAGAAGTGATTGTGATGATTGGTTGGACGCGATATCGGTATGGTGGCGATTATTATTATATGAAAATTAACCATCCAACCAGTGTTTACCAAGTGACAGTGCCAGTTGCATATGCAGTCAATGCGTTTTCTTATCGTGGTCAGGCCGTCGATGCTGAGGGACATAAAATGGTTGCAACGCTAAATACCGATGCGACTGATCCGGGACCGTTTAAAAAAGGTCAAGTCGTGCGCCTGACCGTTAATGAGCATTATGGTATTACCAACTATAAAGTTGTTAATGACAAGAATCTTATCACAAAGCTCAAATTGGACAAGCATTAGCAATTATTCAGAATATGTATAGTGTGATTGCACATAACAAAGCCGCTCTACACTTGGTGAAAACTAGTGTAGAACGACTTTTTTTCGTGATTTAAAGAACAACTTTTTTCAAATAAGTCATCAATTGAGCATTGCTGCCATTCGCAAAGATGTAATCAAACACATCCTGTTTTTGGCTGATTGGTTTCATGAAGTCTGCTGACAGTCCGGCGATAATTTTCGGCATTGTCGTTTGTGAAAGTTGCTTGATTTCCTGTAACATCTGAGTGTCATGTACTTTGCGGTTAGCTGCTTCCTGGGGGTAGCCGATGTTCATTGGACCCGCAAATAATTTTTCTAATGTGAATTGAAGATTTAATTCACCAGCCCAACCAAAGTTAAGCCCCAAAGGCAGGGACGCACAGTTGCCGTGATTGATACGTCCGAATAAATATGCGTCACTCGGAGTTGGTAAGTAGCCACAAGTCACGTTGGGCAGGGTATTGCACGCGATGGTCATCCCGTTGCCAGAGCTACAGCCAGTCACAACGTAGTCGACAGCCCGCGTATTTAACAGTAAGCCAATCAATATGGCGACTTGGACGTAAGACAGGACTGGCTCATTTTCAAAGACGCCAAAATTAATGACTTCATTTGAGGCGCTGGCTACCTGCTGAGTGGCTTGGAATAGTAGCTTGTTTTTACTAATTTGGGTGGTAGCTTGAATGACGGCAATTTTCAAGAGTAGCAGATCCCTTCATCTATCAAAATAATTGTACCGCTTTTGAGGCCATGATTGGCCGAAAATTGAAAAGGCAAGCATAACCAGATTGTCCCATTTTCTGATTGTGCTTGCCTTTTCAGTTTTAGTCAGTCATGGCTTACCTAGTAGTTAAAATGGGTCACGACGGCGTAGAAAGGCATTATCAATGTGTTCAAAACGCAACTTCGGATAGTAGGTCATGGCGGTTGGTGCAGCTAATAACACTAGCGAAACCTGTGGACCAATTTCAGTTTTTAGATGATTTACCAATTCTCGGCCGATACCTTGGTGTTGATAAGCTTTAGCGACGGCCAGGTCGGATAAATAACAGGCGTAACTGAAATCTGTCAGTGCTCTGGCAACTCCGACCAACTGGGAGCCATCCCAAGCAGTCCAAAGGCTATCGGCATGGTCTAGCATTTGCTGTAATCGCGGTAAATCGCTTGTCGGTCGATGAATTCCAGAACTAGTAAAGAGCCTCGCTAAGTCTATCGCCGTCAATGGTGCCTGATTAGTATAAGTAATCATTTGTTGTGCCTTCTTTAATTAGATTCTAGTCATTAATGATATGCTGGCTGACTGTTTTTGTAAACTAGCAAGAGTGACACAATCATTGCCGACAATCATTTGTGGCGTGACCCTTTCGTTAGAAAGTATGAGTAGGCGTGAGTGCGCCACATTTCATTGATCGTATGATAACTGTTTTGTTTTAGACATGTTTAAAGCAAATGTTAGTAGCATCAATAAATTAAAGCCAAGAATTAGCGCACCGAAAATAAGGGTTTCAGGCAAGATACTGTTACCGATTGACAGGGTACTACGAAAGGCATCAATCGAGATGCTCATTGGCAAATACGGATGAATGACTTGGAAAAAATGATTTGACAGTTGGATTGGATAAGTTCCCGCCGATCCACCTAATTGAATAATCATAAAGATTAACATCAGCCAAGCACCGGTTTTGCCTAGGACTAAGTTGAAAAAGGTGACAATGCTGCCAAATGTCCAGATGGTTAAAACACAAAATGCCCAAGTCTTGAGTGGTTGTAATGGTGTTAGCTGGTTAATCCATAACAACAGTCCATACATGATGCTGGCAGCTAGAAAGGCGAAAGTTAAGAAGAAAGGTATTTTTTCACACCACCAATCAAACGCATTTCTGGGCCGACGATGCGGTGTGAACATATCGTAAATAATATTAAACGTAATACAACCGACAAACAAGGCGACTGACATCAGATAGGGGGTCATGCCAGTACCATTATTTTTGACGTGGGTCGTATCAGTGTGTGCTAGTTTGACTGGCGCGACGAGTGTCTTGAGCTGTGCGGGTGTGCTAGCGGCGGTACTGGTGAGTTGATTGCCACCTGCTTTGAGGCCAGTGGCAAGTTTAGCGTTAGTTTGTTGAACCAGATTAGTTCCTTGGGCAACTTGCGTCTCATGATTAGCGATAGTTGTCGCTGCTTGACGGAGCTGAGTCGTTCCGGTATTGAGACTGGTTATGCCGGCCTGAGCTTGGGTATTCGCGGTGATCAGCTGATTGGCAGTGCGTGTGTTGGTATTGAGTAACTGTTGCGCTGATTGGGTGCTCGTGCTTAAGGTTTGCAAATGATTAATCGTTTGCGTGAGTTGTGAATTGATCAATTTAAGTTGCGCGATAGTCGGATTTTGACTGGCTAAAGCTTGGGTTAGCCTTTGGTGTTGCGCGGTAATTGATGCGATCAGCTGAGGATAGTTGGTTGTTTGAGTTGTCAGCAGCTTTTGTAATTGTTGATCATTTTTGGTTATTAATTGTTCGCCAGTAATGGCTTGTTGGCTGCCGTTGGCGAGTTGGGTTAATCCCGTGGCAACGGCTTTTTCGTGGTTGCTTAAAGATTGGGATGCCGTTGCCAACTGGGTTTCACTAGTGGTGACGTGATTGAGGCCAGCGGTGGTTTTAGTGAGCACTTTATCAGCGGCCAAGAGTTGATTACCAGTCCCGGTTAGCGCCTTAGACAATACTTGGAGATAACTGGTGGTTAATTGTGCGTTAACTGAGGCTTGGACTTTCTCCGCCGTGGTCGTGGTCATTTTCATGGCAATAAAACTGAAGCCCGCGTTAGTATGGTCATTGAAAGTGATTGGTTTAAAATCACGGTGGCCTAATTGTGTCGCGCGTTGAGAAAAATTTTTAGGAATGGTGATGACCATATAAAGACGACCGGTTCTAAGGTCTCGAGTCGCTTGAGCTGGGGTGACTGTCTTGAAGTCAGCCGTTTGCGACTTGGTCAAATTGGTGGTAAGTTGTTTTCCCAACTGGTACTTATGATGGCTTTTGATGATGGTCGTGTCATTATTGACGACCCCAACGGGCAAGTGTTTGACATTCCCATATGGGTCCCAAAGTGAAGCTAAAAAGATGACCGCATAAAAAGTTGGCACTAATAAAATCCCCAAAATGATTTTCAGTAAGCCTTTAGTACGAAAAACGTGTTGCCATTCATCTAAGAACATAACTAAAGCCCCCAAGCTTTATAATGAACGATTCATTCATTTGACGGATTAAAAGAAAAACGGTGTTCTTAATCGTCAACTAGACGGTCGAGACCGTTTTATCAGTAGTTTAGGTATAACTCAGTGTGAGCTGTTGTAAGACGCAATTTTCCATTTGTTGGCGGTCAAAATGGGTGGTTACGGTGTCAAATGAGTCGTAAGGCTTATGTGCAGACCACCAAAAAATTTGGTCGATAATTAACATGGCGTCATTTTCGGGATGCGCCAAATAACGAATTTCGCCAGTGGTTGCTAAACTAGTGAGTAACTCAGCGATATCGTGATAGAGTTGTTGGCGGTAATGTTTATATAAGTTTAATAGTCGGGCGTTCAGGTGTGGATTACGTTCGAGCATTAAAAAGTAAGCACCATATTGATGGAAGTTCTTGAATAGATAAGCTAGAATTGCGGCAAATCGGGTGTCGGCAGGATGCTGAGCCACGATGCTGTGTAAGTTAGCGGTCGCCTGTTGGTAGACTTTAGCCGTGCGTGTGACGAGTTCATCATCTGGGACCGGTTGCACGGGAAAGGTCTGAATCTGATCACTGATAGTCGGGTCGAGCGTACTTGCAAAAACAAATTTTAAAAGATCGTCTTTGCTCTTGAATAGATGGTAGAGTGTTCCCACTGCTAAATTGGCGTGACCAGCAATATCGATCATTTTAGTCTCGGCATAGCCGGGGACAATAAATAAGGTCGTGGCACTCGTGACCACGCGAGTTAATTTTTCAGTTGATTCCATGAGATTTCACCTCCAGTGAATGAAACGAGTATAGCACCGGTCCAAGATAGAATGAACGATTCATTCTTACTAAGGATGGTATACTAACCAAGTCACGTTAGGTTAAAAAAAATACAATGGTTGGCACTAATTTAGAAAGGATGTTGCAGGATGAAAGCAGGCTATTTTACCGAATTTGGTGGTCCAGAAGTCTTACAATATGGCACGGTCGCTGATCCGAAATTAACAACGACCGGATTGATTGTTAAAACTCAGTATATTGGGCTGAATTATGCTGATATTTATCGGCGTCGAGGAACTTATCATCTCGAAAAACAGACGCCGTATATTGATGGCTATGAGGGCATTGGCGAAGTTGTCGCTTGTGGGACCGCGGTGCAGCATGTCAAAGAGGGTGATCGCGTTTTGTTTGTCGATGTGCCATTCGCCAACGCTGAATTGGTTGCTGTCCCAGAAGCACGGGCAATTCATGTGCCGGCGGCAATCAGCGATCAAGTGGCCGCGACCATCGGCTTGCAAGGTTTAACAGCTGATTTTTTAGCGCATGATTTGGCACAAAATCGGGCTGGTGATCGGGTCCTCATTCACGGGATTAGCGGCGGCGTCGGAAATTTATTAACACAATTGCTCACGGCAGACGGTGTGAGTGTGGATGGGGTTGCTTCAACGACGGCCAAGCAACAATTGGCATATGCCGCCGGCGCCCATGAAGTGTTTTTACGCCATAGTGATTGGGCCGCCACGCACACGAATTATTTTGATACTGTCTTTGATGGCGTGGGGTCAACGTTACCGGTAAGTCTCGCAATCACGCGGCGGCGTGGTCGCATTGTCTTTTATGGGATGGCAGGTGGCAATCCACCTAAAGTTGATCCAATTGACCTGATGAGTGGGTCGAAGAGCTTGATGACGGGTGATTTGTGGGATTTTCTGACGGATGAAACCATACGGCAAGCACGAGCTGACCGGCTGTTTAAGGCTGTTTTGAGACAAACGATTGTCCCAACGACACCGACGATTTACCCACTATCGGCAATTTCAGCTGCGCATACCGCTTTAGAACAAGGTCAAGTGGCGGGTAAAATCTTGTTAGCGCCATAAGAAAAAGTCTGGGACAAAATCCCAGACTCTTTCGTAGCCCCGAATAGTTATAGTTGAAACGTGGAACAAGAGGCATGGATGCAACAGAGCTACGAAAACCGAACGATTGAAAGTCCCAATCATCCGGTTCCCTAGGCTATGCTCGGTAGCAACCCGCCTTTTGTTCCACTCTCTTAACTTAGGCTTCTTTGCGGGCAAAGAAAAATAGCCCAATACTAAGAAAGAGAATGGTATATCCGAGATTACCAATTAAGAGCTGAGTCGTTGATAAATTGGTGATTTTTGCCATGAGTTCTGGTGAATTGAGTTGTAGCGGATAATTCAGAAAATTAAGTGGGTTCCATTTCAACACGGACCACTTGTGAATTAAGAGTCCCATTAAGGTGCCCACCACTGGTAGCGCAAAATAGACCACGATTCCGACCGTGATGGCGACACTATTCTTTTTGAATAATGCTGCGAGTAAAAAGACTAAACTTAACAATAACCAGAGGTTCACAAAGTTGCCAAAAATATTTGTGAGCCACCATTGCCAGATTGGGATGCCTAATTCAGGGATCGTATCCGTTAGTGAAAAAATATCTTGAAAAAAGAACAGTTGGGCCAAGAGCGTGATTAGTGATGTTAGTAGTAGCAGGCTCAATGTATAGCCCAATATCGTTAGCCACTTGCTGATTAAGATGACTTGGCGAGAACTCGTGCGCGGAATCAAACTTTTAAGCGTCTGATAGTCGAACTCGGACGAAACGATTGAGGCAGCGGTGGCAATGGTAATCAGTTGGATGGTCGAAATGGTGCCAAAATTACCAGCAAATAAAAAACGAGCTGGAAAGAATTTTGCGATCTTAAGACTAAGTACGGTAAACGCCAGATTTTGGATGACTAGAATGATGATAAAAATTAAGGTACTACGCTTCTTGACCAGTTTATAACTCTCTTGCCGCGTTAAGTTAAGCATTTTGGGCCTCCGGTTCATCAATCATTTTTAGAATTGCTGTTTCAAGATTATCATCCAAATGACGCATATCTTGAATGGCTAATTGATGCTTGGCCATCAGTTGGACAACTGTTTCAACGGTTTTATCAGGTGTTAGCTCAATCAGCAGGCCGTCTTCAAAACTAACTATATAGTGAGCAGCACGCAATAATTCTTCGGCTTGGTGATCATCATTGGTCTTTAAATGCAGTCGATGTTGACTTTGGTCGAGCAGCTTACTCATGGTGGTCTGTTTGACCACGCGGCCCTTTTGAATCACAATCACATCATCTGCGAGTCGCTGTAGCTCTGATAAGATGTGACTGGAAATGAGAAAAGTTACCCCGGTGGCACTGGTTTTGGTGATGAGTGCTCGCAAGTCACGTGTAGCTTGGGCGTCCAGTCCATTGAGTGGTTCATCTAAAATAATTAACTGTGGCTGGTTTAAAAATGCGAGTGCGATGCCCAGTTTTTGTTTCATGCCGAGTGAATACTTTTTAGTTTTGAGGTCAATGAATTTTTCTAAGCGAAAATCAGTAATGAGTTGTGTGATATGCTGGGAATTGGATTTAAGGGGATTCAAAAAGAGCTTTAAATGCTCACGTCCGGTTAAATAAGGATAGAGTCCGGGTGTCTCAATTAACGAGCCAATTTGGTCTGGCTGCTGATTATGGTTGAAGCTGAGTTGCGCTTGGTTCATAAAAATCGTGCCGTCGTAACGAATTAATCCTAAAATTGCACGCATGATGGTCGTTTTTCCGGCGCCATTTGCGCCAACTAAGCCAATGATACGGCCTGTTTGGCAGTTAAAGTTGACATCGAATAAGGTCTGTTGTGAGCCATATGACTTTTCTAAATGTTGAACCTGTAGCAGGTTGTCGGCATTTTCCATATTGTGTTTCCTCTCAGGAACTAAGTTTATTGACAGTATAATTCTGGATAGAACGGGTTTATGAAGTTAGTGTAACTTAACCAACTAATTTAAACAATGGCAACTGGCTGAATGATTTAGGACATTTCTAGTGTAAAATAAAGCTGGTTATTAGAGACTATTAATGTAAAAATTGACGGCGTTGGCAGCTATGAGAAGCTCTCGTAAAATTAGTAGCGGTGATTCTGAAGTCGATCAGAACTGACCGACCGCTGTTAAATTATATTTTGAAAAAATTTTATCATTCTTTAGTATAATGAAATTAACTCTAGCAGTGTCGAGGTGACATATGGAAAGTCTTAAAGTTTCACAAACGCTGTCGGTCAGCAATCATCGGGTCTTTTCATCTGATTTGAATGAACATGCGACCGTGTTTGGCGGTAAAATTTTGGCGGCAATTGATGATAATTCATCAATCCCAGCATCGCGAGTCGCGCGTATTGAAACGGTCACGGCATCCGTTGATCAAGTGAACTTTATTTTACCGTTTCGTTTGCAAGATTCAATGTGTACGGAATCTTATGTGTCGGGTGTGGGTCACCGGTCAATCGAGGTCTTTACGAAGATTATTGGTGAGCATCTAAAGACGGGAGAGCGCTTCCTCGGTCTGACTTGTTTTTCATCATTTGTGGTCATGGCGCCTGAGATTGTCTTGCCACAAATTGTGCCAGATCGTGATGAATACCGGTTCGTTTGTCAGGGCTATCCTGCCCGACAGGCGGAACGAATGGCGAAGCTCAAACGTCAAGAACAGTTTAACCAGCAGATTAGCCTCCAGTTTCCATGGCAAGATCAGCAGATTTAATGAAAACAACCCACTCAAGATTAGTTGTGGCTAATCTTGAGTGGGTTGTTATTTTGATTAATCAAATCATCAGTATCGCGCGGGACTAAGCGCCCGTTTTATAAGTTTAAATCCGTTTGATAATTTAACGGGGATAAATCCGTACTTTGGGTAATCAACTCTGCTGATAAGTCGCGAACTGCGGTCAAGGCAATTTTGGCGGCTTGTTCATTAGCTTGCGTTAATGTTGCCGTTAAGTCAGTGGCAGAGACGTTAGTCAAGGCTTGATCGGTCATAATTAAATGATGCCCCAATGCGATGGCCGTTTCCTTTTGCACGTCGTTTAGCTGTGAATGCAAGTCATGGTAGTGCGCATCGACTAACACGCCCGCCAACTTGAAAATCCAGTAAGCGGAGTGTGCGTCGTATTTTTCAGTCGCAACTTGATAGGCTGCGGGGGTCGTCTCCACGTTACTATAAAATGGTACATAAATACTTTCGGCCGCCACGCCCATGGCTAACCAGTGAATGCCACGCGTCCCAGCCGGTTTATCTGGTCGAATTTGTAAAATATGTGATTCCTGTGTCTTGGCTAAGCTAATCGGTCGGTAGCGGTGTTTCTCTGCATCACTGCCGGCACCAACTGGGTCAAATGGGGTGCCTTCATAATGTGAGGCTAAATAATGTTGCGCTTCATCAATATGAATTAACCGGTTGGCACGTTGCACAAAAGGCAAATTAAATGATTCGGGTTCTTGAACGACATCCGGCGTAAAGTACTGTTGGCCGCTCCAAACGCGGGGGGTATTGTAATGCAAGTCGGATAAGTCGGCAGTGCCAAACACTTCTCGGAAGTTTAGGCCGTTTGCCATCGAGGCTAATTGATTGTCAACGACAAAATCACGAATTCCCTTGGCATATAAAAAGTTTTCATGGTCAGCATAGTCGACTTCCTGAATCGCCAATTGATTTGCAACGACTGCATAAGCATCATCTGGAATTCGTTGTGCGACCCAATAATGCCCAGCACCGGTCTCCATGTACCAAACCTCGTCGTCATCGCTGAACAGAATACCGTTGGTTTCGTAAGTGCCGTGCTCTTCAACAATTTGACCCAAGCGTTCGACACCTTCACGGGCAGACTTGATATATGGCAACGTGACAGTGACCATCGCTTCTTCACCAATCCCATCCTGAACATAAGGGTCGGCAGCTAAGACGCGCGCGTTACAATAAGCACTTTCGGTTGCACTCATGGCAACCCCATGTTCATTGATCCCATCTTCTTCAAATAAACCGTATTTCGGTGTCCATTCTGGCGTGGCGGTATACTTTGCTCGGATTTTCGGTAGGGTCATGGTGAATGGGTGATCTTGGTCCGTAGACTTGAACGTTTGTGGCTGATCAAATTCGGTATGTGAATGGACCACGAATTTTTTAGCCCAAGCGGCCCGTGAGTCTTCATTACGGCCAATCATGGTTGAACCATCGGCAGTGGCATTTTTACCAATTAAAATACTGGTGCAAGCTGAATAAGGATTAAACTGATGCGTCAGCATAAAGAACCTTCTTTCTATAACGACTCCTCAAAATTTCACTAAACTTATTCTATCATTTAACTGTATCAAGTGGGGTTTTTCGCTATAATAAGTGCAACGAGAAAATTGTAAAGAAGGTTTGAGTATGTCACATCTTTCAAATCCACGGTCAGCATTTCTTTGGCAATTAGTGGTCATGGTTGCCTCGGCAGTGGTTTCAGCAGTTGCCTTAAATGAGTTCTTGATTCCGGCGAATACGTTTAGTGGTGGTGTCAACGGGATCGCCCAGATTTTATATTCGGCCGGTAAACCGATGGGACTACATATTAATACCGGTTATTATATTCTATTATTTAATATGCCAATTGCCTTGCTCGGTTGGTTCAAATTGGGCCATCGTTTCACAATTATGAGTTTTGCAACGGCCTTTTTGACTTCCGCGGCTGCAGTAGTGATACCAGTCGTTAATATTGCCCACAATCCACTATTAGGGGCGCTGTTTGGCGGTATTTTAACTGGCGTTGGGATTGGCATTACGATGCGATATGGTTTCTCGACCGGAGGGTTTGATATCATCGTGCTAGTTTTGGAACGGATTACAGGTCGAACGGTTGGTAGCTTAATGTTTCTGACTAATTTTGCGATTATTTTGATGTCAGGGATCTTGTTCAACTGGGAAAATGCCTTGTTTACCATTATTTCGATCTACGCGTCGACTCGCATGGTTGATTTGATTCACACCCGCCATCAAAAATTAACGGCGCTGATTGTGACAACGGAGGCTGAGGCAGTTGCTAAAGCCATTCAAGCCGCGATTTTGCGTGGGGTGACGATTACAGATTCGCGCGGGGGCTATTCTGGTCGGCCAAACGCAACGTTGATGGTCGTTCTCAGTCGCTATGAATTATATGCGCTACAAGCGGCCGTGCAACAAACCGATCAGCACGCATTTATTAATATTTTAAATACGGTTGATACCTCTGGGCTGTTTATGAATGAACGTCAGCAAGCAGAACAACGCAAGAGTTTACAAAATTAGAAAGTTAAGATATGATTAGATTCAATTCAATAAAGATGATTCAGAGGAGCGTGACAACGATGCCAATCGTACACATTGATTTAATTGCCGGTCGTTCACAGGCACAACTTAAAGGGTTAGTTAAAGACGTGACGGCAGCCGTCAGTAAAAATACTGGCGCACCTGCCGAACACATTCATGTGATTTTAAGCGAAATGCAAAAGGACCGTTACAGTGTTGGCGGTGTTTTGAAGAGTGACGAAGAAGCTAAATAAGCTTGATTGTCCAAACCGGCCCGGGTTGAGTGGCCGGTTTTTTTGAAAGTTGAGTGTTGTCTAAAAAGTGAGGTTAGATCGTGAACGAACAAATTACGGCCGCTGATTTGAATGCGGAACAGCATTTAATGGTTGGTGGCGTGGATACCTTAGCGCTAGTACAGCAGTATCAAACGCCATTATATGTCTATGATACTGGTGAAATTCGGGCTGAAATCAAGGCTTTCAAACAAGTCTTTGAAGCCAACCAAGTTAATTATCAAATTAGTTATGCCAGCAAGGCTTTTGCAGCCGTGGCAATGTATCAAGTTATTGCGCAAGAAGGGATTCATTGTGACGTCGTTTCTGGTGGCGAATTGTACACGGCCCAACAGGCTGGATTCCCGATGGCGAAAGTCTCTTTTCATGGGAATAATAAGTCATTAGCAGAACTGACCATGGCATTGGACGCAGGTGTTGGTTGCATTATTGTCGATAATTTTTATGAATTAAAGTTATTATCTGATTTAGCCGCGGCCCGTGAGCAACTGACCACGATCATGTTGCGGGTTGCCCCCGGAATTTCTGCGCACACGCACGAGTATATTTCGACTGGTCAAGAGGATTCTAAGTTTGGCTTCGACTTGAACAGTGGACAGGCGGATGAAGCGGTTAAACAAGCTCAAGCAGCCCCATTTTTGAACTTAGTTGGAATTCACTGTCATATTGGCTCACAAATCTTTGAATTAGATGGTTTCAAGATGATCGTTGATAAATTAGTCAGCCTGTTTGCGCGCTGGCAAAAAGAGCTGGGGTTTTACCCACAAATTATTAATGTTGGCGGTGGTTTTGGGGTCAAATATACTTCGGAAGATCAGCCGTTGTTACCGACTGAATTTGTTGATGCGATCATCAAAGAAACGATTGCTCAAACGCAGGCCAAGCAAGTTCCCATGTTGGAAATTTGGATTGAGCCCGGCCGTTCATTAGTTGCGACCGCTGGTATGACGCTTTACACGCTCGGTGCCACTAAAGAGATTCCTGGGATTCGCAAGTATTTATCCGTGGATGGCGGGATGGGCGATAATATTCGACCAGCCCTTTATGATGCCAAGTACGAAGCGGTTTTAGCTAAAAATCCGACCTTGGCAAGCAACGAAGTGGTGTCGATTGCAGGTAAATATTGTGAGTCGGGTGATATGCTGATTTGGGATCAAAAATTACCACAAACGCAACCCGGCGATATTTTGGCCATTTTGGATACCGGTGCGTATGGTTATTCCATGGCAAGTAACTACAATCGTAATCCACGGCCGGCCGTCGTCTTTTGTGAAGATGGGCGTAGTCAACTCGTCGTTCAACGAGAAACCTATGCGGACTTGACGCGCTTAGATGTGCCATTAGTGACGAAAACTGAAGTGACGGATTAAGTTTTAGAAGGCGAGAGAATTATTTCTCGTCTTTTTTTTTATGAATTTGCTTGTATTAAATACATATTTGGATTATAGTGTGTACATACACGATAGCAAGAAAGGAAATGGTGTTTAAATGGCAACTCATCATTTTACGCGAACATGCGCCTACTTTACCGCGGCCCGCTACATGCGGAGTATTGAGCAGCTGGCAGATCAAACCTATGCCCCAACTGGGATGAAACCGGCCTATGCTTATATTATGATGACACTGCAAGACGCGCATCCGCTAACCATCATGCAGTTAGCACAAGCATTGGGATATGAGCGGTCGACGGTCTCACGGATGGTCAAGACGTTAGCGCAGCAACAATTAGTGACGCTGGCTGCGGCTGGACGGGCAACCACGATTGACTTAGGCCCAGCTAGTTCAGAATTTTTAACGACTGCCAATCAGTGTCTGGTTCAATTTGGTCAGTTGACTGATCAGCTATTAGGAGCTGATAAGCCAGCTATGACGACATTATTAACAACCAACAATCAAAAATTAAGGAGTGCTTTCAAATGATGACCTATCAAACAATTGAAGTAGACGGCTTGAGTATTTTTTACCGAGAGGCGGGGGATCAGACTAAACCAACCATGTTACTGTTACACGGATTTCCATCCGCGAGCCATATGTTCCGGGACTTGATGCCAGCATTGGCTGATCGTTTCCACTTAATTGCCCCCGATTTTCCAGGATTTGGGCAATCCAGTGCGCCTAGTCATGATGATTTTAGCTATACGTTTGATCATCTAACGGCTGTGATCACCGATTTCTTACAAGCATTGAATTTAACACAATTTTATTTATATGTTTTCGATTATGGCGCGCCGATTGGGTTTCGGATTGCCATGGCTCATCCAGACTGGATCGAGGGCATCGTGAGTCAGAATGGGAATATTTATCAAGAAGGGCTCGGGCCAAAATGGGCGACGCGGCAAGACTTTTGGGATCATCCGACAACTGCTAAACGTGACAGCTACCGCTCAGCATTTGCTTCCAAGACGATTATTGGGCAATATACGTTTGGGACGCAGCCAAATCGGGTGTCGCCGGATGGCTATCTGTTGGATATCGCCTATACGCAATCCGCGGGTTACGCCGAACGACAACTTGATCTGATCTATGATTATCAAAATAATATTAAATTGTACCCGAAATTTCAAGCATATTTGCGCGCCCATCAGCCTAAATTATTGGCCGTGTGGGGTAAGAATGATCCGTCCTTTATTTATCCCGGCGCGGAAGCTTTCAAACGTGATGATCAAAATACCGATGTCGAATTAGTGGATAGTGGCCATTTTGCCTTAGAGACACACGCCGTGGTCATTGCGGCCATGATTAAAAATTATTTTGAATGAGAGGAATTATGATGACAAATTTACAAGCGCCAATTGGTGTTTTTGATTCTGGTGTCGGCGGTATCAGTACGTTGCGGACACTTGCGCAAGCTTTACCGAAAGAAAATTTTATTTTTTACGGTGATTCTAAGAATGCGCCTTATGGGGAGAAAGCCGCCAACACGGTTATTGCCTTATCCCAGCAAGTGGTTGACGAGTTACGAAAGCAGCAAGTGAAGGCGATTGTGATTGCTTGTAATACGGCAACTTCGGCGGCAAAACCGGCATTGATTGCGGCAAATCCTGACATCCCATTATTAGGAATTGAGCCCGCCTTAAAAGAAGCGGTCGATGCGGGCAAAAAACATATTTTAGTGATGGCCACGCCATTAACGCTGAGTCAACCGAAGTATTTAGCGCAACGTGATCGGTTTAGCCAGCAGGCCTTGATCCAATCCTTACCATGCCCGGGTCTGGCAGACTTGATTGAAGGCGGTGCCGCCCAGTTGCCAGCAATTGAAAGGTTGCTCGCATCGTTGTTGCGACCACTCAGTGATCAGCCCATTGATGCAGTTGTTTTAGGCTGTACGCATTATCCATTTATTACTGAGCTGATTCGCCAAAAGTTTGCGCCATCGACGGCATTTTATACCGGTTATGAGGGGGTGGCCAATAATTTGAAGGCAACCCTGGCACAAGCGCAATTATTGCGGCCGGAGTCGCATCAACAACAAGTTCGGTTTATGAGCAGTCGGAATACCGTGTCAGAATTAAAGTTATATCAACAGTTATTTGATCATGGCATTGAGATCGCGCACGGGTAGCAGAACCGTTTCAAATTGCCATTTTAGCAGTTAACGCCTCGGTAAGTGGTAAAATAAGCCAATATCATTTCAGAAGTGAGGTTAACTTAATGCGCATAAATGTTTTGCAACATACGCCGAATGAAGGTCCAGGCGCGATTCAAGCTTGGTCGCAGGCCCATGGTCATCAGATGTTTATTTATCATCCCTATCAATTTGGCCAATTACCAACAGCGGCTGAAACTGACTTACTGATCATTTTGGGTGGGCCAATGAGTCCCAATGATAATTTGGATTGGATCAAAGCTGAACGCGTCTTGATTAAGGCTTTAATAGCTGCGAATAAGCCAATCTTTGGCGCTTGTTATGGGGCCCAACAAATTTCAAAGGCACTCGGTTATTCAGTAAGCAAATCACCAGCCAAAGAGGTCGGTTGGGCACCGGTTTATCGTCAAAGTACGGTGATCCCGGGAATACCAGCCAAGCTAATCGTTTTACATTGGCATGAAGAACTGTTTGAAGTGCCAGCGGAAGCGACACTGCTATTTTCGAGTGACTGGGTTAAAAATCAAGGCTTTGTGATGGGCCATCGAATTGTCGGGTTACAATTTCATTTTGAGCCACAAGCGGATGATGTTCGCGAAATCGTGGTCAACGACGGCGCCTACACGAGGGGATCTGTTTTAGCCCAAACGCCGCAGATGATTTTGGCGACGCCCGTTCCAGCCGAAAATCGCGAAATGATGTTTAAAATATTAGATTATATTACGGCCTAAACCACGAGTCCTGTTAATTGTGAAATTAATGGGACTCATTTTTAGTAATAGGCGCCGCGGTGGTTCGGCTTGAACCTTAACAAAGTTCTAAGTTTAAATTGTCGTGGCTAGTTAATTTAACCAGATAAGACTATATTATTAATTAGCTTATATCTAGGAGTCTGATTGAATGGAAAAGCAACGCCAAAAATCGCTAACTATCGGTTATCATCTTGTAGTCACTGTCTTAACTTTGTGGTCGGTAGTGAATGTCGTTTTGATGATCTTTCATATTGGTCATTGGCAACTTGAAATGAACATTGCCAACGCATTATTAGCGGTGTTTGCGGTAGATTATTTTAGTCGCCTGGTCATTGCCAATGATCGTAAGACTTTCTTGATTCATTCGGCGTTTGATCTGCTCGGAATCATACCGATGCACCCAGTATTTGCACTTTTTCGGCTCGGTCGATTGGCACGGATGATTCAATATCATCATCTTTTTTGGCGCTTAGGACTGGATGGCAAATGGAGTCATGATTTTCATCGGTTCGTCTATCGTACCGGGTTCATTTATTTGTTTTCAATCAGCATTGCCATCATTGTTTTGAGTGCCTTACTGTTTTCAGTTTTTGAACATCAAAGTTTGTCTGATGCGCTTTGGTGGGCCGTCACGACCGCAACTACGGTTGGGTACGGCGACGTGACACCCCATACGCCAGTGGGTAAAATCATTGCGGCGGCACTGATGTTTGGTGGAATCGGCTTTATTGGGTTGTTAACGAGTACGATTACCGATTTCTTTACAACGCAAACCCGTCAGAATTTAGGTCATCAAGAGGATGAAAAAGAGCTCGAACTTAAGTTGTTACTGGCAAAGATAGAGTCGTTGACGCAAAAAGTTGATCAACTCCAAACCGACTTGAAGCGGCAAGAGTCAAGCCATCACCAGTCTAAACAAAAGTAGTGTTCGGTAGCTGACCAAATGAAACTTGCAGCTGTGTTTTTGGGTTGGGCTGCGCTAAAGTTGTTGCTGTATAAGTGAACAGCTGGGGGCGACAGTGATGAAAAGTCATCAACGCGTTTTAGTTTGGTTAACGGGGCTGCGCGAAAACGGTCACAAATGGCGATGGTTAATTGTTTTGATGATGAGTTTGGTATTAGTTTTTGGTGGCTTGAGTTGGCAAATTAAGGCCAGTACGGCACGCTCCGAGTCACCGGCTCATCCGGAAAAGTCAGAACTCTTTGATAGCCGAACTGGTGCCATGTTGGCTATGGCAACTAATCAAGATGCTAATGCCAATAAGGTGAATCAATTGAGCCTGGCGTTAGTAGTGGCCGGTGGTTCAGTTGGAAGTTATTGTTGGTATCGTGCGAAACATGTTAAGAAGTAACATGTGAAGATCAGTTGCAGACTAAAGGCGCCATGACTAAGGTCACAGCGCCATTTTTACGGCCTTTTTTTATCTGACTGATGGTCAAAGGCTGATGTGCCAATCATTTATTCTGCAATGTCGAAGTGTTCATTCAAATAACGGGCAACCCCATTTTGATCATTGTCGTAGGGGGTAATATCGTCAGCAGCGGCTTTAATCGCGGCGGTCCCATTGGCCATTGCGACCCCTAAACCAGCATATTGCAACATTTCCAAATCGTTATGCTCATCACCGAATGCAATGATATTTTGGCGCGAAATTTGGAAGTGATCGGCAAGATACGCCACTCCTTTGGCTTTATGAACCCCTTTAGAAGTGACTTCAAGGATTGCATTTGGTCCGCCCCACACGCCAACGTCTACCAAGTCACCAAAACGGTCGTTAATCCAGTCGATAATAGCCGATCGCTTATCTAGTTGAACGAGTAGCACTAACGAATTGGGATTGCGTGTCAAGGCTGCTGGTGTTAACCGGGGACTGTCAGCGATCTCAGGGAAAAATTTACCGGCAATCAGGTCTTGACCGGCCGTCATCGTACTGTTTTTATTTTCGGCAATAATTTCATTGATACCTAACTGCTCACGGTATTTAACGAGCGCCAAGACAATTGCCTTGTTAAGGGTAAATTGATATTCAGAAGCCCAACTTTGATGGGGCAGATGACCTAGTGACCCGTTAAAGTTGATCATTGGGCTCGTGAGATGTAGGCCGTCATAGATTGCCTGAGAGCCTTGGTACGACCGGCCTGTAATAATACTAACAATGTGACCAGCGGCTTGTAGTCGCTGGATCGTTTGAATTGTTGGGTCATTTAACTTAGAATCGGCGTTTAACGTTGTGCCGTCCAAATCTAAAGCAATTAACTTGCGCGTCATGGTAAAAAGTCACCTCAGTTTTCAGAATTGTTTTAAGTGCATTAAATTTAGCATAGTTTCTGAAAGAATGCGAATTCTGAGCGGTGTTGACTGGCTAAAATGTGGTAATCTATTTGAGGAAGTGTTTCGTAATAGGAGGAATTTTGAGTGAACCTACCAGCAGAATTTATAACTAAATATCAAAAATTATTAGGTGATGAGGCGCCGGCTTTTTTTGCGGCCTTTGATGGGACGGTGGAAAAGGGCTTTCGTGTCAACCCGATGAAGCCTATCACGCCCGCCATGCAAGCAAAGATGACCGCGCCAATCTCGTATAGTCCGATTGGTTATTATGGCAAAGTGAACGGCAATGCGCTTGAACATTTGGCCGGAGCCGTCTACAGTCAGGAACCAAGTGCGATGACGGTTGGTGAAGTCGCCAAGCCTGAATTAAATGAACGGGTCCTGGATTTATGTGCGGCACCCGGCGGCAAAACGACGCATTTATTAAGTTATTTGAAGCAAACGGGGCTATTGGTCACGAATGAAATCAATCCAAAACGGGTGACGGCATTGGGTGACAATGTTGAACGTTATGGGGCGCGTAACACGGTCATCACCAATGAGACGCCAGCTCATCTGGCTAAGGCCTTGCCGGGCTTTTTTGATCGCGTGCTCGTCGATGCCCCTTGTTCTGGTGAGGGCATGTTTCGAAAAGATCCAGCCGCGATGCAATATTGGACACTAGATTATCCGGCAGAATGTGCGGCTCGGCAACGTGAAATTTTAACCGAGACAGTCAAACTATTGCGGCCCGGGGCCCATTTGATTTATTCAACTTGTACCTTTGCCCCTGAAGAAGATGAGCAGATGATTGCTTGGCTACTACAAACTTACCCACAATTTGAATTAGAGCCGATTGAAAAAGTGGCCGGGATGGTTGACGCGAAGCCAGAATGGGCCGATGGTAATCCCGAGTTGGCAAAAGCAGCTCGGTTATTTCCACATTTGATGCGCGGTGAAGGTCACTTTATTGCCAAATTGGTTTATCATGGGGCAGTCGAGCCCAAAGACCCTAAACTAGTTCGTCCTGAATTAAAGCCAGAACAACGACGGTTATGGGAAAGTTATGCGACTCAGGCTGGCTTGGACGACCTAGCTGGTTTGGCCTTGCAAGTCCACGGTGATCAATTGTATGGCGTGCCAGCCATGATGCCGGTTACGCGGCGGTTAAAGATTTTTCGACCAGGGATTCAACTCGGAATTTTTAAGAAAAATCGCTTCGAACCAAGCTATGCCTTGGCCCTAGCTAGCACGGACTTGGCGTTGCCAAAATTGGCGATTGATCATGAGCAATGGGAGCGTTACGTTCATGGCGAGACGTTCCAATTAGCTCAGGCAGGCGACAATGGTTTTGCTGTCCTGACTTGTGCCGGATTACCAGTTGGTTTTGGTAAAGTGGTTGGTCGAACCGTTAAAAACTTTTTTCCGAAAGGCTTACGTTTTTTGGCGACAGACGAAAATACGGCACTATAAAAAAACGTGTGACGATGGGTCTAATCGACCGTTGTCACACGTTTCGTATTTGCCTAGTAGCCCCGCCGTATTAATTATTAGAACTTGCCGTTTTTTCACGTAACACTTCAATACAATCCGCACAATATGGGACAGCATTACGGGTTAAAAAAGTTGTGATTTCAGTCAGTGTATGTGGCGGTACCTCGAGTAAAAAATAGGCATTGTCCCACTTCTTAAGCACTTTTCCGCAATTCTGGCAGACAAACATTACCCACACCCCCCGATGTCATTTAGGAGCAAGTTTACGCGACACAGGCTAATTTGGCTATTAGTCACGCTTGTTAAGTTATTAATCAAATATTTAGGTGAAGTGAAGTTGCGTTTTCTAAAATTTGGTTATAACTGGTTCTAAAAAGGGTGAAATTAGTCAATTACTGGTATGCTATGACTAGTTAGGGCTAATTACATGGGAAAGCGAGCATGGGTGAATGTTAAACAAGAATGGACGGATCGTGCTCGGCGTTGCTGGCGGCATTGAAGTTCTGTTACTTATCTGGCAATGGGGATCGATCTTAACGAATTTGTATACGATTGCGCTGATTGGCGTCGTTGTTTGGCTAAATCAGAAGCAACGCCAGCATCATGATGACAGTAAGAAGCATTAAATAAGTCAAACTGGCAGTCAATGAGTCTGGTAATGATTAAAAAATTAAAAGGTGCTTGACTAATCAGTGGTCCGATTAACGGACTGAATCTGATTAGTCAAGCACCTTTTGTATTACGCAAGTGATTGACGATAAGCTTGTATTTTAGCAGAGTAAATGAGCTTATCAGATAATCGCGGTAAATCTGAGAGCTTTTTTGCACCAACTAATGCCATTAATAAGCGTAATTGGTATTGCCAACTAGTTAACATGGCGATGACTTCATCGTCACTATGATGCAACAGCTCATGCAGGATAACGCCAGCCACGCCCACGGCATCGGCACCTAGCATTAACGCCTTTAGCACGTCCAGTGGTTGCCGAATACCGCCAGCTGCAAAAATCGTCAGGTCCTTGGGATGATCGTTTACGGCCAGCAAGGATTCAACCGTTGATAGGCCGAATGACCTTAAATAAGTCATTTCTTGTTGTGGTCGCCGCCGATTTTCAATTTCGGCAAAGTCGGTCCCACCGCGACCACCAAGATCCAAATAACGAACACCGGCCGCATACAATTGTTGCATTGTCGGTCTGGAAATACCGAAGCCGACTTCTTTAACGATTACCGGGCGATCCAAATGGGTGACTAGGTGGTTAATATTAGCTAACCAGTTGAAGTCACGCTCGCCTTCAGGCATGACAATTTCTTGAACGGCATTCAAATGTAGTTCCAAGGCATCCGCGTGTAACATTTTGATGGCGGTGTTGGCTGCGGCCAATGACTGTCCAGCACCCAAGTTGCCAAAGACCAGCCCGTTCGGATTGTTTTCACGCAACACGGAAAACGTGGGGGCGAGGCTAGGATCCTTAATCGCGACACTTTGAGAACCAGTTGCAATAGGCAATTTGCATGCAGCCGCGATTTTTCCGAGCCGGGCATTCAACTTGCCAGTCTGAATTGAACCGCCTGTCATGGCTTCAATGTATAAAGGCGATGACCAATGCCAAGGCCCAATCGTAGTGTTCGTTGAAATTTCTGCGACGGTTGTTTCCGGTAACGCATCATGACGAATACGAACTTCATCGAAATCGTTGGGCTGATCGCCGTGAAAATAGTGCTCTGCTAACGAGACATGCTCGTCCTTGCGGTGAGATTGTTTACTCTGTGGCATACGGCCACCTCCAAAATTTTCAGAAATACTAACGAGAATGGGACAAAAGAACGAAACCCGAATGATTGAAAGTGCCAACCATTCGGGTTTCTAGGCGATGCTTGGTTGTGTTTAAGCGACGGGGTTATCTGCAACGGTGTGCACATTGAGATTTAGGCGCTCAATGCCTTCACTGGCCCAGTCTTTTAAGAGTTGTTGTGGATTGATGCTGCGGTCGATGAGCACAATCCCGCAATCACCACCACCGGCACCAGAAGTTTTAGCTGCTGCCCCGGCGGCCTCAGCAATTGCAATCATTTTTTCCAAAATAGGCGTTTCAATGGTCACATGGCTGAATTCTCCGAGTGTCTGCAATAGGGCCCGATTTTGACGTAATTCGGTTTGAATCGTTGCCAAATCGCCAGCTTGAAACCCAGCAATCATGCGCTTTAAACAAGCTTTACTGTCTTGTAAGAAAGTTTGATATTCACCACGTTGTTTGGCCTTAACGAGCGCGACCTTATCAACCAAATGGGACGTTGACGCGGGTGAGCCGGTCCAACCAATCATCAGGCGCAAGTCGCGTGGTGGGGTCAGTAGATCAATTTTTAAATCTGGCCAGTCCATGCCGAGTAATTCAGTTAAGGTTGATTTTTCACGCTGACGATTGAGCCAGTCGCGATCAAAAGAGTGGTACGCGATCCAACCACCATAAACGCTGGCAGCGATATCACCGAGCGACCCGTTGCCCTGAACGGAAAGGTGCGCAATAGCTGCCAATTTGAATAATTTAGGCTTATCCATTGGTAACTCATAAAATTGGCAGAGGGCCTTAACAGTCGCAACTGTCACGGCGGCTGAAGAGCCGAGACCATACTTTTTACCGTCCGCACTGTCAAGATCACTATTGATGCCAAGGTGGTAGACGCCTAAGTTTCTGCCAGCCTCATGAGCATAATTTTCGGTCAAACTGATGGCGGCAAGGATGTAATGGAAGGGGTTATCCCGATTATCAAAAACCATCGCGTCTCCTTGTCGACGCCAGAAAATTGAGTTTTCTTGATACTGTTCTGAAACGATACTCCCAAAAGTATCGCTTGGTGAAATTGTCGCTGTGACAAACTGATTCAATGCCACGATAATGGCTGGAAATCCGTGTTCAACTACGGCATATTCTCCCGCAATGTAGAGTTTTCCAGGTGCTTTCACCGTAATCATGCCATCATGTCCTTTCATGGTTGCGGGGTGAACCGCTCACCAGTCAATATAATCTTTTTAAAGTTAAGCTTCGGTTATTGAGATCCCAGGTCCTGGTTTGGCAATAATCAATTGATCGGCAGCAAAATACTGCTGCAATGCTGTCGTAATCACTGCCGTGTCAGTGCTGGCACAAATGATTTTCACGTTTGGCCCGGCATCCAAAGTATAATAACAGTTTATCCCATGGGCACGCAAGTTTTGAACGGCATTAATCGCCGTTAACGTGTCGGCGGTAAAGTAATTGAAGGCGGGCTTCGCGCTCAAATTGAGTGCATGCATCCGCATGGCGTTCGTTTCAGCTAAAGTGCCTACTTGCGTCAAGTCTTTATTGGCGATTGCTTGCCGCATTGCGCCCAAGTCTTGGTTGGCGGTGTCGACCCAGGCAGGGTAGTAAGGCGAGGTTTCGACGACTCGTTGCATCCCAACTGTTGAGCTAACGGGTTTTTTGCTGGCCTGAAGCACGACGGCAATCATTTGGATATCCCAATCAACCGGATCTTGGAGTGGTTCGGCAAACGAACTGGCGTCATCGTGACCAGCATGCCACTCGACAAAACCACCAAAAATCGAACGCGTCGCTGATCCGGACCCACGGCGTGCGAGGCGACTTAGCTCCGAGCGACTCAGTTCAAGGCCAGCTGCCCGACTCCCAGCCGCGGCGAGCGCGGCGAAACCAGAAGCTGACGACGCCAGGCCGGCCGAAGTTGGGACGTGGTTACGCGTTTCGACAATGGCGCGGTTGGTTTCACCGCTCTTTTGTCGAATCAAGTCTAAAAAGGTGATGATTCGTTGGGCCTTAGCTGCCGTTAAACGTTGACCATTAAAAGTGACTTGGTCATGTGTGAGAGTCGGCTCAAACTTGACGCTCGTTTCCGTGTAAAAATGGTCCAAGGTTAATGAGATGCTCCCATTTTGGGGCAGCATCAATTGGGGATCTTTTTTTCCCCAGTATTTAACGAGCGCAATATTCGTGTGCGCTTTAGCGATAATCGTTTTTGACATGGCTCCTCCAAGTTAGTCGGTTGGTAGTAGTGGTTCGACCCAGGTCGCAGTGGCTCCGGCGGCCGAAAGTTTTTGTGATAGCGTATTAGCGATGCTTTCCTCGGGAGCCACAGCAATCATGCAGCCACCTTGACCACTACCAGTCAGCTTCGCGGCAATTGCCCCATTTTGACGGGCAACCGCGAGTAATTGCTCCAAGGCGGGATGACTCACACCCAGTGAACGTAAGTCATCTTGTGCCCCGTTTAAGGCAGTTGCTAGGCTGGTTAATTGGCCATCTGCTAAGGCTGTCCGTGTTTGTCGAGTTAAGCGTCCCAGATCATCAATGCGCGCCTGAATCGTTTCACCTTCAACCATCAGTAGGTTGCGAACCGTGGCGACGGCAATTTTGGTCTGGCTCTTAATGCCAGTATCAGCGATAACGAGGTAGCCAGGTAATTTGACGGGAATCGTATAGTTCTCACGACCCTTAATAAACCAAACCGGCGACTTGGCGCTAGCGGTTGCGACATCCAGGCCACTTGGCTGACCATGCGTATAGCTTTCGGCAATATTAGCCGTTTTTAGCAAAATTTGATGGGTTAACGGTTGCTCAAAAAAGTCATAAAAGGCACGCGTGACGGCCACAGCCGCTGCTGCAGAAGACCCCATCCCACGTTCAGAAGGAATATCACTCGTAATATGAATATCGAAGCCCTGATCTGGGGCGTCAAAGCGTGCGAGCAGCGTCTTGATTAACGCTTGAATCCCCCCTAAATTAGCGCTCATGGTGTTGAAATCACCATTAAAGTAACGACTTTTAACGGTTTGTTCGCCATCAGTTTGGCGGTGAATCACTGCTTGCATCTGGATCGTTGAAATTGGGAGCGCAATTGCAGGTTGACCATAAACCACGCCATGCTCGCCAATTAGAATAATTTTGGCATGACTAGTGCCGGTAGCTAGATTTTTCAATCGTGTCGCTGCCTTTCTAAATAGATTAATAATAGGATAATAATACCGTATAATGACGGTTTTGACCATATTTCAACCGATAACTAGCCGGTTTTAAGCGACTTTATGTCAAATCGCTTGAATTTATCATTGATAACTGGGACCAAAAACCTTGTCTTTTGAGTTAAACCAAGTAGGCAAGCGGGTCGCCCTGTGATAAAATTAGAAAATGATAAAAAGATAATGGGGTTTCTATTAAAAGACTGCGTGTGTGATCAGAATATTGAAAAAGTGAGTAGCAGTTCGACTAACAGGGCGAAGTTAATCAGACGGGCACGAGGTCACCATAGGCATTGCGGCCAATTGTCTCTGAGGCGTAATTATTGAGGCGGCTATGCTATAATTTAAGTCGAATCTAAAAAACGACGACGTTGTCCTTTGACGTCTGTCGCTTTAAATCTTAATCACTGATTTGGGGCAATAACCATGAAACCAAACACGACCTATGCCGTGGTAGATATTGAAACCACTGGTACTAGTGTTAAGGATGGCGATCGTATCATCCAGATTGGCTGTGCGTTCGTTAAAAATAATAAAATAATCAATACGTTTGCAGCGGATGTCAATCCGTTGACCACCGTGCCACCTGTGATTGAAAATTTGACAGGGATTAGTAACGCGCGGGTACGCAAAGCGCCACCATTTGATGACTTAGCTGGGACGATTTACAGTCTGCTGCAAGGCACTGTTTTTGTGGCCCATAACGTTAATTTTGACTTGCCATTTATCAATGCTGAACTGCAACGGGTCGGTTATCCAGAGTTACCAATTCAAGCAGTCGATACGGTATCGTTGAGTCAGATTTTACTCCCAACGGCGCCTAGTTTTCGGTTACGTGATTTGAGTCGTCTACTGAATATCGAACATGATCACCCGCACGCGGCAGATAGTGATGCGGTTGCGACCGCGCATCTATTCATTTTCTTACAAAAACGATTGGCCCAGTTACCGTTGATCACGTTGCAACAGATGGTGCAATTGACTCCTGAATTGCCACGTGAAACGGCGGAACTTTTTGCGTATGCCTTACAGCAAGGTAAAAAGCAGCCGGGACGGTTACCAAAAGAACTGGTCATTCGCAATGGGTTGGCGTTACGAAAAAAATCATTGCCACAACAAGCAGTCGGTCGAAAAAAGCAGCGTTATCCACTGACAAAAGCACAAAAGATGCAATTATTTGGCGAAGATTTGACTTATCGACCACAACAAGCGCGCATGATGAACCAAATTTATCGGCACTACACGCAATCAGAGACGGCAACCGTGCCGTTAATGATCGAAGCACCGACTGGCACGGGAAAAACGCTGGGATATTTATTGCCACTGGCTTATTTAGCCCAAGGGGATCGGCAAGTTGTCGTTAGCACCGCGACAACGGTCTTACAGACACAATTGTTAGATCAAGGCGTCCAACTGTTAAATACGTTGTTACCGGTGCCGGTGACGGCCGTAGTAATCAAAGGTAATCAACATTACGTCGATTTGGATCGGTTTGCTAGAGGGCTCGCCTTGCATGAACATTCCAAGCAAACGCAGTTGTTAAAATTACGCGTGTTAGTCTGGTTGACCACAACGACGACTGGCGATTTGGACGAATTGCATCTGACGACTTATCAGGCGCCGTATTTTGCCGAAATTGCGCATCACGGGGTGGCTTCCTTAAAAGCAGATGATCCATTTTTTAAGGATGATTTTCTTCGTTTTCGTGATCAATTGACCGCGCAAGCTACTTTTATCATTACTAATCATGCTTATTTGATGCAGCATGTGGCCCAGTTAGGCAGTCGCCAACAACAACCATTGTTAGTGCTTGATGAAGCCCAACATTTGGCCGATGGCGTGTTACACGGCTCACGGCAACGGTTTGATTTCAATCATTACATGGCCGCTTGTCACAGCTTGACTAGCCGGATTGATCAAGAGCACGGGTTAAATTTGCGAGCGTTGTTTGCGGAACAGCCGCAATCGGATTATCGGTTGAAATTATTAGATAATTCATTGAATGATACTGATTTGCACTTTCAACAGTTGCAAGCGGCCTTGGCCAGAACTTTCGTGCCACATCAAAAGGGTGGCAGCCAGCCGGTTGAAATTGCGATTACCACCGAAGAAATTACGCGTTTCTTTGCAGAAAATAATGGCTTGGTTCGCCAATTGCAGACGGCCATTGAGAATTGTTTCTTACAATTCAAACAATTAAATGAACAGTATCAGCACGATCAGGCAGAGGTGTTGCCACCGGAACAACACGTTTTGGACGATTTTTTCAATCGGATGCAACAATTACGACAAGCCTACGATTTGCTTCAATCTTGGTTAATCCCAGCAACTCGAGACCAGCGTGTCTTCTGGCTGACCCTCAACCAATGGCATGACCGTGGCAGCTTGACCTTGTCTGGTAGCCTGATTGAAACGAAAGGTTATTTTGAGTCGCAATTGTATCCTTACTTTAGCGCACCACTATTTACGGGGGCGACCTTATTTGCCACTGGCAAGTCTCAATACGTTTATAGTCAACTGGATTTGGATCCAAAGACGACGGTTTATCATCGTTTATCGACACCATTTGATCTGGCCAAACAGTCCAGATTGCTCATTGCCACGGATGCGACTGCCGCTGAAGAACCAAGTGGTAAACAACGGGTCGCATACTTGACTCACGCGATTCACGAGATTGTAACGGCTGCGCCCAAACAGACGTTGATTTTATTCAATTCCTTAAATTTAATTGAAGCCGTTTTTTACAGTTTGCATCAGACCGGGCTCAGCGCGGATCGAGAATTGCTCGCGCAAGGTGTGAATGGCAGTCGTGAGAAGTTATTGCGTCGCTTTGTTCAAGGCGATAACGCCATTTTATTAGGGGCAGCTAGTTTTTGGGAAGGCATTGATTTGCCACAAGAACAGTTGGAACTGTTGATTGTGACTCAGCTACCGTTTGACTCGCCTGATCAAACGGTGACTAAGGCCCGTTATCAACAATTACGGCAGGCCAAGCTCAACCCATTTTATAATGAAGCCTTACCAAAAGCGGCCTTGAAATTATGGCAAGGATTGGGCCGTTTGATTCGAACGGACCAAGATACCGGGGCCGCAGTCATTTTAGATGACCGCCTCGTCACTAAACGATACGGACAGACCATCTTGACCGCCTTGCCAAAAGCGATGCCGCCAATCAATGGCTCGGTCACGGAGATTTCGGCGGAATTACAAAAGTTTTTCCAAAACTCTAATTGAAAGCGTTCCGGACTGAATGGAATTTGCTATAATGGGGCTATTGTTTTTTGAAAGGATCGGTAACTAATATGAGAGTGCAACGCAAACGGCGGCCAGAACGCTTGATTATGATTATTTTAATCGTTATTCTAGCGGTCATTGTTGCGGCCTATGGGACTTTGTGGATCGCGCAACGGCCAATGCATACGGCCCAAAAGAATGCCTATAGTTTAGCCACTAGTAAAGCCAAGTTAAAGACGACCACCGCTTTTTCCCAATATAACGGGACTGAAAGCTACTATGTTGTGACGGGGACTTCCAGCAAAAATGTGCCAGTCTATGCTTTGATCAACACTAATAAGTCACATCAAACCACGGTCGTGAAGCAATCATCCGGGATTACGCGGACGAAAGCTTTGAAAACGGTCTGGTCGAAACGCAATCCAAGCAAAGTCATCAAGGCAACATTGGGAAAATATGATGGTGAAGTTGTTTGGGAAATCACTTATTTAAATCAGAAAAAGGCCCTCTGTTATGAAGTCTTACAATATTCAAACGGCAGCCAATTAAAATCAATCATTAACATTTAAACGAAAAAGGAGTTCGGTTGTTCATGGAATTATCGCGTAAAGTTATGCAGATTCAGCCCTCTGCGACGTTAAAAATTAGTGCGCAGGCGAAACAAATGATTGCTGATGGCATTGATGTGATTAATTTAGGCATTGGTGAACCAGATTATCAAACACCTGACAATATCAAGCAAGCAGCGATTGCAAGTATTACTAACGGGCAAGCGAGTTTTTATACGCCAGCAACCGGCTTACCAGCTTTAAAAACGGCGATTAGTCGTCGGATTGAAGCCGATCACGGCTATCATTTTGACCCAAGTCAAATCGTGGTGACGGATGGGGCTAAAATGGCGCTCTTCACCTTATTTCAAGTTATCTTGAATCCGAAAGATGAAGTCTTGTTGCCGGTACCTTATTGGGTGAGTTACTCTGAACAAGTTAAGTTAGCCAGTGGCGTGCCCGTTGAAGTTGGCACCGACCGCCAGCTGCGGTTTACCATTGCAGATTTGGAAGCACAACGGACCTCGAAGACGAAGGCCTTAGTTTTGAATTCGCCACAAAATCCCTCTGGATTGGTTTTCAGTCGGGCCGAATTAACGGCAATTGTGAACTGGGCCGTCCAACACGATATTCTGATCGTGGCGGACGAAATTTATGAAAAGTTGCTGTACAATGGCAATCATTTCACCTCCGTTTTGGAACTTGGTGATGCCAATCTCGACCACGTGGTTTTAATTAATGGGGTCTCAAAAGCCTATTCGATGACTGGGTGGCGGATTGGTTATGCCGCCGGTCCGAAAGCTATTATGGCGAAGATGGGGATTGTGCTTGGTCACGCGGCCAGCAACCCAGCAGCGGTTTCGCAGTATGCCGCAATCGAGGCCTTTAGCGGCGATCAAAGTTCAGTTGAAACCATGCGTCAGGGATTCGAACAACGATTAAACGAATTGTATCCGTTGATTGCGGCGCTACCAGGGTTTAAACTACCTGGTGGTAAGCCGGCGGGCGCGTTTTATTTATTCCCAGATGTGACGGAAACGTTACGCTTAACTGGGTATGCGGACGCACCGGCCTTTGTGACGGCAGTCTTGAATGAAGCGCACGTTGGGCTGGTTCCCGGTGAAGCATTTGGGTTACCTGGGCACATTCGGATTAGTTATGCCACGGATATGGTTTCACTTCGTAAGGCCTACCAACGTCTGAAAACGTTCATTGAACACAAAATGGCCGAGCAACCGGCACCAAACTTATAATTGAATGCGCTGATAACGTGAGGATGATTGTCATTGCGCTTAACATAGAACCCCGAATGATTGGGTCTTTCAATCGTTCGGGGTTCTAAACGCAGTTGGTGGTTAATATTGGAGGAAAAAATGGATCAATTAACACAAGCGCTGATTAATGGTGGTCAAACGACCATTGCGAATGTGCTATTGCAGCATTATCGCGAAATTGGCTTAACTAACGAAGAATTGCTAGTTTATTTACAATTTAAACGATTGATGGACCAGGGGGAAACGTTCCCAGATGCCAATCAGGTGGCACAGAGTCTCGGTGAAACGAGTAACACAGTTTTTCAACATTTACATGAAATGTTAGCCAAAAAGCTATTAACCATCGAATCAGTGACGGCGGCTGACCAAAAGATTCATGACCGCTATAATTTTGATGGCCTGTACGAAAAACTCACGCTGGCGTTAAAGAAGGGTGCTAGCGCTGAAACCACCACGACGACTGGCACCCAAGAAAATTCACGACAAAAAGTCTTTAAATCAATCGAAACTGAATTTGGCCGAGCACTATCACCGATGGAAATGGAAAGTATTAGTAAATGGTTCGATGAGGATCATTATGATCCTGAAGTCATTTCCTTGGCATTACGCGAGGCCGTTTTACGGCAAGTTTATAATCTGACTTATATGGATCGAATTTTGTTGAATTGGCACAAGCGCAATTTGACAACCGCAGCGCAGGTTGAGGCGGATAAGCAGCGCGGTATTGAGAACCGGCTGAATTCAGCACCAAAACCACAACGCCAAACGGGAGCCAATGCGGGCCCCAAGATCCCATTATTTAAACTTGGCGAAGATCAGTCCAAATAAGGAGATTGGCTAATTAACTAAAGATGGAAAGATGAAATTCGCAAGTAATCCCCGTCGTGTCAATGATTAAGTCATGAAGATTAGTTGCCATGACCGCTTCCAGTCGCCACTGATCACATGCGGCCGTGGGACCGGGGCAAGCCTGAGAAACGTCTTGGCCCTCGTCCGGAACCCTTGCACAAATCGCAAGTGTCCCGGACCGTCCGTGGCGTAACGCCGGCAAGAAACATGCCGACCCAACGCCACGGTCACGGCCGATGGGATCAGCGGCGACTTCCAGCTAATTTAACTATTTTTAGGTTAGGTTTAGTGGAAGCAGGCAGAAATCGTTGTGCTGTGTCGGTAAGATTGGCCGGCGGGTCTTGGCCGCCTAATCTTACAGGGCGATTCAAAGACGTGGGGTATCGGCTTTAAATCGAAGTTGCAGACCGCACTATGGCTGCGACTGTCCCACCATAGCACAGCGATTTCTGCCTGCTGAAGCGGAATTACCACTAATTTGGAAATGTCTGTTGTCTATATGACAGTGCTTACAAGCCCTTTTGTTCTTTCAACCTTTAGTCATTAAACAAAAAGCACTCAAATCGCAAATAACTGCGATTTGAGCGCTTTTCGTTTGTAGCTGACTTACTGACCTTGATTGTTATTAGCAGGCTGCTCAGTTGAGCTTGAGGAGGCTGGTGCTGACGATTCACTCGAACTGCTGGATTCTGAACTGCTTGATGAGGATTCAGAACTTGAGCTTGATGAAGACGACTCAGAACTCGATGAGCTCGACTCGGAACTGGATGAGTCACTAGATGAAGAACTGGAATCTGAACTAGCTGACTCACTGCTTGATGAAGCAGCAGACGAAGTTCCGGAACTCGCTTCGGTGGCAGAGAAGATATGCCCAACGACATACAATTCTTCAATACCGTTCTTCTTAACTGTGCCAACGGAGCTTGGTTTGGTCCAATCAGAATTTGGTGAATGTTCTTGCAAGTAGGTCATCATTTCACGGTAGATCACTTGTGAGATTTTGACAGTGCTGGAATCAATATAACCATTGGCTTCATTTGGCTTGTCATAACCTGTCCACACGGCGACTGAGTAGTTCTTCGTGTAACCGGCCATCCAAGAATCCATATCTGCGTCAGAAGGCTTATTAGCGCTCTTTGGATAACCATCAGTCCCGGTCTTACCAGCTTGGTAGACGCCGGAGATTTTAGCAGTGGTCCCAGTCCCAGTTGAACTATTAATGACGTCTTTCAACATGTCCGTGACCATGTAAGCAGTCGATTTTTTCATGACTCGTTTGCCATTACTGCTATAACTCGTTGTCCGGTTATCTTGGGTCACAATCTTATTGATATAGTAAGGCTTGTGGTAAGTCCCACCATTGGCAAAGGCAGCGTAGGCACCAGCAACTTGCAGGGAGGACACGTTAGCCCCAATGGCGTAGGCGTAAGGAATCGTTCCAGTAAAGTTCATGCCAAGGTTGTTCGCAAAGGTGGTGGCGTTCGCCCGACCAACTTGTTGCAACGTCTTGACGGCGGGAATATTACGCGATTGCACCAGTGCTTGCCGCATGGTCATGTTGCCTAAAGTATTGTTATCAAAGTCGTTGACTGACGTATTACTGCCCGGATACTTGTATTTCGTATCTGAGACAGTTTTATAAGTTGGCCAGCTCTTGTACTCGATCGCGGGACCGTAGTCTAAGATTGGTTTCATGGTTGAAGCGTTCGACCGATCTTGTTGCACGGCGTGGTTCGTCCCAAAGGTGACATTCTCATTTTTACGCGCACCGACCATCGCGGAGACTTTACCAGTGTATGAATCAACCACGGAAACCCCTAGTTGGAAACGATTCGCGGCGGTATCATTTGGATACGAAACATAATTGTCAGTGTTGGCAATATCATAAAGCCGTTGTTGGGCGTTGGAGTTTAAGTTTGTATAAACTTTTAAGCCATCTTTGTAAGGATCGTAACCCTTAGCTTTCAAATCGGCGATGACTTCTTTCAAATAAGCATCAATGACCTTATGTTTCTGTTGGGCAATGATACTCGTCCGTTCAGAAGTTGAAGCTAAATCAGTTTTAATGTTTTCATTGATGGCGGCCGTCTCTTGTTGCTTCGTGATGACTTTATTGTCGTACATCGCTTGTAACACCAAGTTTCGACGGCTAGTCGCATATGTCGGATATTGGATTGGGTCATAATAAGTTGGTGACTGGGGCATGCCGGCTAATAAGGCGAGTTGGCTGAGACTCAACTTGTCGAGCGACTTACCGAAGTAGTAATGTGCGGCGGTACCCATGCCGTAGATCCCATTACCCATGTAGACTTTATTAATGTAGTATTCCAAAATCTGTGATTTGCTGAAATGCTTTTCAACATTCAAGGCGAGCCAAGCTTCTTGGGCCTTGACCTTAAAGTTTCGATCAGAATCCTTGGTTGAGAAGACGGAGAGTTTAACCAATTGCATGGTTAAAGTACTCCCGCCTTGCATCCCGAGTGAGCTGCCTCTAAGGTTTCCGAGTGCGGCACCCAAGATTCGGTAATAATCGACACCCTTATGTTGATAGAAGCGTCGGTCTTCAATTGAAACGACCGCACTTTTAAGTGTCGCGGGAATGTTTTTTGAACTAACATAGTCCCGGTTGCTAGCACCAAGATTGGCGACTAGCTTGCCATTGGCATCGTAGATTCGCGTTGAATTCTCACTTTTTAGATTACTCTCTGTAATCGTTGGTGAACTTTGGGCATAGTAGAAAAATAAGCCGACGCCTGCTAGGCCGCCGATGACAATCAGCGCGACAATCGCCAAAATGATACGTCGGAACCAATGCTTTTTAGGTGGCTTTGGTTGGGTACGGTTGCGTGCAACCCGTGAATTTTGTTCATTGTTACCTGCCATGATGATCTCCTTTAACTAGGTGATAATTACCCCTCAATCAGCTGATCAATTGCGTCTAGATAGGGGATGAGAGGGTTGATGTGATAGTGCAACTCAGTGGCCAATTTTTCAATATCCTTAAGTGGAATTGATTTTCGGCCACCGTCAGCTTGATGATCCCAATAATGAAAGAGGTCGGTCGCTGTGAGTAAGAACAAACGGTTTAAGACCGCAAAGCGAATGATGACAAAGCAGATGCCATCTTGTGCCAAACATTTACGCATGTGTTCAATCTGATGTTCATGAAAGTTTTTGAGGGGGAAAGCGGTGGTGCTTTTAGTTTCCTTGGCCTCAAAATCTAAGTATCTCCCACGATAAACCCCGTTATAGTCAGTTGTTGAAGCTTGTTTGAAATAAGCCTCGCGAATCACTGCGGCACTACGGTTTGGATAATCAACTTTAACAATCTGGATGGGAATTGGCTTTTTATGAATAACTGCGATATCATTTTCGAGATAATAGGTATTGCTGCTATTGAGCTCTGATTCTAAGCTCATTCCCCGATCACCGAAGTTAACGTTGGCAAACTTAGTGGACTTTGATTTAGAATGAGAGGGTTGGCGAAATGCTTTGCCGTTTGGATAACGAATCGTCACATTATCAACCTCCTAATAATTTCATATTTTACCATTAAAGCAAGTAATGTGAAATAACTGTGACAGTTTGAAGACCTAATCCCGTGTAAAAAGGAGATTTTTTTGTGAGTCGATTATGGATGAGTGGCTATCGAAGTTATGAATTAAGTGTGTTTAGTGATCAAGATGATAAATTAAAAGTGATTAAATATGCACTCACGCGGTATTTGACCGAACAGATTGAAGACGGCATGGACTGGCTAATCACTGGCGGTCAACTTGGTGTGGAACAGTGGTGTGCCGAGGTCGGACTGGCGTTGAAGCAGACCTATCCTGAGTTGAAAGTGGCTATGATGCTCCCTTACGGTGAATTTGGGGGACGCTGGAACGAAAACAATCAGGCTAAATTGCAAACCTTATTAGCCCAAGTTGATTTTCACGCCGCAGTTAGTAAACAAACTTATGAAAATCCACAACAATTAAAAAATTACCAAGAATTCATGTTAACGCACACGGATGGGGCGGCTTTGGTGTATGATCCAGATAATCCCGGGAAACCGACTTATGATTATGATATTATTCGGTCGTTTGATGAGACCCATCCGTATCCATTGACCATCATTGATTTTGATTGGTTACAAGAAAGTGCGAATGAGTATGCAGAAAAACAGAATAATGGTTTTAATTTTGAATAAAGTCTGCTACAATGTTTTAAGTAATGCGGATGCCGACTTGGTGTCGCGCGAATAACAATGAGGTGTTTTTAAATATGGCTAAACGTAATTTTACTCCCAAAGACATCCTGCAAAAAGAATTTAAACCAAAAATGCGGGGTTATGATCCTGCTGACGTGGATGGGTTCTTGGACAATGTCATTAAGGACTATGAGTCATTTACTAAAGATAACCAACAACTTTCAGATGAAAACGAACGGTTGCGGGCCAAAGTCGACGAACTGACAAAGCAAGTCGCCGTTGGTGCAACCAGTCCATCTTCACAACCAACTAGTACGGTGACGAACATGGATATTCTGAAACGGTTATCTAACTTGGAACGCCACGTCTTTGGTGCCCAATTAGATAATAATCAAAACGAATCACATCGTCTATAACAGTGATTCAATGTAAATTCTGGGTAATCGCGGTCGGCTTAAGTCGGCTGAGGAAGGTCCATGCCCGCACAAGCTGCGATGCTTGTAGTGTTCGTGCTCGGTGAAAAAATAAGCTGGGGAACCGATTTTATCGGTTACGGCGGAAAAAACGACTAAGGCGCAAGCTATGCCCGAGTATTCCTGAAAAGTGCCACAGTGACGATACTTAGTTGGAAACGACTAAGTTGGAACGCGGTAAACCCCTCGAGCGGGCAACCCAAACTACGGTAGGGGCGCTTCACATAAGTAAATGAACTAAATGTGGGGGGAGATCCTTGTGATCTCGAGATAGATGATTGCCGCCTAACTAATAGACACCTGTGCTTTAGTTAGGTACAAAACATGGCCTACAGGAATTTACATTTAGACAGGAGACTAGGACAAAAGCTTGCTTTTGTCCTAGTTTTTTAATACGGAAAGTTTGCGAACTTTGAAGTATGCTAAACTAGAGTGTGCAGGCCGGCGGAGTCTCCAGCTGGACTGAGCACATTTCGGAAGCAGCCAAGCTTACGAGTAAAAAGAACTGCTTGCCAGTAAAAATAGTTAAACGATAAATTTTAATTAAAAACAGTAATCGGGAGGAACCTATGCAAGAATTTAGATTAATTGCAACATGTGCGAGTGGGATGGAAGCTTTGGTAGGACGCGAATTGCGCGACCTCGGCTATCAAACCCAAGTGGAAAATGGCCGTGTCCGTTTTAATGGGACCATTGAAGATATTTTACGGGCGAATATTTGGCTACGAACTGCCGATCGTATCAAAATTATTGTCGGTGAGTTTAACGCCTACACCTTTGATGAGTTATTCGAAAAAACATTAGCCTTACCATGGGATCAATTGTTACCGATGGATGCCGAATTTCCGGTCGAAGGCAAGTCACGTAATTCGAAACTACACAGTGTGCCAGATGTGCAGTCAATCGTCAAAAAGGCTATCGTGAATCAGTTAGCCGCTACCTATCATCGAAATGGTCATTTACCCGAAACTGGGGCGTTGTTCCCATTAGAAGTCGCTATCAATAAGGATAAGGTCATGTTGACATTGGATACGACCGGGAGCAGCTTGTTTAAACGGGGTTATCGTCTGGAAAAAGGTGGCGCGCCGCTGAAAGAAAACATGGCCGCAGCCTTAGTGTTGTTAGCCAAATGGTACTCAGACAATCCGTTTGTTGATCCGGTTTGTGGGTCGGGAACGATTCCAATTGAAGCCGCCTTGTTGGCACGCAACATTGCGCCTGGGATCAAGCGCGCGTTTGCTTGTGAAAAGTGGGATTGGGTGCCGGCAGGTCTGAGCCAAGACCTACGTGATGATGCTAAATCTAAGATCAATCATGATATCGAACTTGATATTAGTGGTTATGATATTGATGGTAAAATGATCGACATTGCAAGATTAAACGCGCAGGAGGCTGGTGTCTTACATGACATCAACTTCAAACAATTGGCCGTCAAAGACTTCACGACTGATAAGGTTAATGGTGTGATTATCGCCAATCCACCTTATGGGGAACGGTTAAGTGACCGTGATACTGTCCGCATTTTGTACCGTCAAATGGGTCAAGTTTATGCGAAGTTGCCTAGTTGGAGTAAGTATATCTTAACTAGCGACTTAGAATTCGAAGACTACTTTGGCAAAAAAGCGACGAAACGTCGGAAACTGTATAACGGGGCGTTACGTACCGATTACTTCCAGTATTGGGGTAAACGAATTCGACCTGCCCGTACGAGTGATTAGTTAACGGCGATTGCTGACATGATTGCGCCTGAAAGTCGTAATTAGCCTAAAAATAATGACATCGTCGACTTGACGGTGTCATTATTTTTAGGCTTTTTTTGGTTGGCCTGATCGAATCTGAACGCAGTCGTGACAGTAGATTTTCGCCCCATTAAGTTTCAAATAAGCCTGAATCTCAGTCATGCCACGCGGTGGAATGGGCATGTCGATATAAGCGCGCTCATCGTGTTGCAACGCTTTACCACAGTTGGCACAGTTAAATTTCATCATGACCCTCACTTTCAGTGATTCAGTCGGTCAAATAGTAGTCAAAAAAGTTAGCGATTTTTTCCATCAATGGAATCTTAACCAGATGTTTCGCTTGATAACCCGTAATAAAAGCCACTTGTTCAGCATAGGGTTGCGGCTGAATCCGGTCAAAGAAATCGCGCGACTGGGCATACGGAATCCGTTCGTCATCAGTGCCATGCCAAAATAGTAGTGGTCGATGATTAATCGTTTCCGGATGTCGATTTAAATCATAATAATCAATCCAACTGGTTAATTGTTGCATATCATCTGGTAAATACAAGTGATGCTTGGCGGCGTGTTCACGAACTAATTGGGCATAGGCATTCAAATTTGGGGTTCCCATAATAATAGTGGCGGCTTTGATTTCAGGATGTTGCGTCAATAGGGCGCCAGTGGTCATCCCACCCATGGAATAGCCGCCGACTCCAATTTGGTCATTTAAAATTAAGTGGCGTTGCCGATAGAAGTCAATAATCAATTGAAACTCGGCTAAGTTTCCCTGAATGCTATTCCAAAAAGTCATGGACGGCAAGGTACTGACGGGCTGCTGGCGCTGACCATGATTCATCGCATCCGGTAAGATGACCCGGATGTTTTTTTGTGCCAATTTGCGCGCCTGAGTTAAGACGAGTTCTTTTTCTGAGCGCCAACCGTGGTAAAAAACCACTAGGGGTGTGGCTTGGTAACGGTGCTCGTCCGCGACAACTTCTAGGATGGGCACATCTTGTAACTTTCTTTGCAAAATTTCAACCATTGCAATAATCTCACTTTATTATTTGATAACTTAACTTTGACAGAAAAAGTTATAAAAAACAACTGAGATGCTTATATGATTGCCAGTGATTGTCTGTTAGTCAAATGCGGTTGAAAGATGAAAAGAAGTCAACGTTGTCGCTTCCAGGCATCACTGATTACATGCGGACGAGGGACCAGGTCAAGCCTGGGGAGCGGTCTTGCCCTTCGCCCGGAATGGTTGCAAAAACCGCAACTATCCCGGACCGTCCGTCCCGTAAGACCGGCTAAAAAACGCCGCTCAAACGGGAATTTCACGTCCGATGCAATCAGCGACGCCTTCCAGCCAGGCTAATGGTTATAAAGATAAAAAAGTTTAAAAATATTTGATCTTTAAAAATAATGGCGTCAGTTTATTAGAATCTAAAAATTGAAAGATGAAATTCGCGAATAATTTCCATCGTGTCAATAACCAGCTCATGCAGATTAATTAGGAACCGGTACTGATATGGTTCTGTTCACACTTATTTTTAAACTTGCAACCTGTAGTTAGGATTGTTTAGCTGGTCAAACCATGCCATAATTATTAGTAATCAGCGTAAATGAAATGCGGTCTAGTGTCAGCAATCAATTGAGGATGGTGAAAAGATGACAGATGAGGCTTACATCAAAAACATCTTACGAACAACGCCGGATTTATGGCAAATCTTACAGTTAATTCGCCGCTTGGGACTGCCTCAGGGCTGTTTAGCTGCAGGCAGTATTCGGAATTCAGTTTGGCAGGCATTGAGCGATCAGCCCATCGAACTGTTGAATGATGTCGATGTGGTATTCTTTGACCCACAACGACCGGCAAATGATGACTTAGCCATTGATGGGCAGCTCCAACAGTGGGCGCCGCAATATCAGTGGCAAGTTAAAAATGAAGTCTATATGGCGCATTATAATTTTAATGATGGACCGGCGTTTGACTCGGTAGCGGATGCGATCGGCCATTTTGTCGAAGTCCCGACTTGTATCGGTGCGCGATTGACCAGTGATGATCAACTGGAACTTATTACGCCGCATGGAGTCCAAGACTTGATGACACTAAAATGTCGACCGATTCCCATGTATCAACAAGATGCCCGCCATTTAGCCATTTATCGGCAACGCATGCAAGCAAAGCAGTGGCAACAGCGCTGGCCGAAGTTGCAGGTCAGTGATCATTAATGAAACCAGCAGTCTTGCAATCGCAATGGGTTAAGACTCACACAGTTGGCACTAACTAAGGACATCTGAAAGCAGGCCTATTTTGACAACACTTAAAGCGCACCAAGCATGGTTAGTTAAATTTTATCAGCAACGGCAGTGGTATCAATATTCCCCGTTTATTCGCTTGAATTTTCTGACTGAGGAAGTCGGTGAATTGTCACGAGCCATCCGCGCTCTTGAAATTGGCCGTGATCATCCCGGTGAGTCAACGCCTAGTCAGGCTGACTTAAATGCGAATTTAGAAGAAGAGCTAGCTGATGTTTTAGATCAAGTCTTAATTATGAGTAGTAAGTTCAAACTTGATCCAGAACAATTGTTACAGGCGAGTGAGCAAAAGTTAAAACAGCGCTTTAAAGACCAAGCTGGTGATTAAACTGTTAGAACGAACACTTGAGTTGTTACGACGCTTAAAAAGCACTTATTCAAAAACATTGGGCCAAAATCTGGTGGGAATTTACTTACATGGGTCGTATGTCCTGGGGTCATATCAAGAACAAGTCAGTGATCTGGATTACATTGTCATCGTCAAGCGACCGTTAAAGTTGGCCGAAAAACAAGCTTTGATGACGCAAACTTTGACCAAGCTATGGCCGCTTGCACCGGCAAAGGGACTTGAATTTCATGTGTTACTATTGGCGGATACTCTGCATTTTCAGCAACCCTTACCGTTCGACTTCCACTTTTCAAAGATGCACTATGCGGAATATTTAGCGCGACCGCAAGCTTATTTAGCACAGATGCATGGGACTGACCCTGATTTGGCAGCGCACTTAACGATTTTAACGACTACCGGTCAGGTGTTACTAGGCCCCGCGATTGCAAACGTTTTTGCACCGGTTCCCAGCGAAGATTATTGGGCTAGCCTAGTTTTTGATATTGCGGATGCACGACAGACGATCCATGAGACCCCCACGTATACGGTTTTAAACCTATGCCGAGTTTTGGCCTATCGCACTGATGGCCTGATTCTGTCAAAAGCTGGCGGCGGTCAATGGGGATTAACGCATCTGCAACGACAGTATTGGCCGGTCATGCAACACGCGTTAACCGCTTACCAGTCACCAGCGGCCAAGCCGCCGAAATACGATCAAGCACAATTGACGGCCTTTGCCAGCTGGATGTTAGCCAAAATCGGCATCGCGGAATCGTTGACTTGATGACGATAAAAATGGTTATTAGAGCTGACAAAGATCATGATGATGATGTAAAATAAGTCGTTGTATTAATCAATAAGCAAATTAAAAGGGATGAGTTAATGACACTATCAGATGTGTTACTAGTGATTGATATGCAAACTGGGCTCAGCGATACGGTTGATTACGCGAGCGTTTTAACGAAAGTTAGTGCACGAATTGAGCAGTACCACTCAGCCAAACGCCCGGTGGTTTTTATGCAACATACGGATGATGAGTTAGTCTACGGCAGTGCAGCCTGGCAATTGGCGCCACAACTGCCACGACAAGCGGTTGATCGGGTCATCTTAAAAACGCACTCGGATTCATTTTTTGAGACTGGGCTGGCCGACTATTTGCGGCGTTTGCAAGTCAAGCAAGTTGAAGTTTGTGGCTTACAAACGGAATATTGTGTGGATACAGCGATTCGAGTTGGTCATTTTTGCGGGTTTCAAATGATGATGATTCGGGGAAATAGCACCACTTATGATGCCAACGGGTTAACTGCAGCTCAAATTCGGCAACATCACGAAAGTATTTGGGACGGTAGTTTTGCCACACTGATAGATTAGTATCGAAACCAGGATGGCTAGTAGCGATCCTGGTTTTTTAAGCGAATTTAGCGACTTGTTGCGCTAAATAGGTCGGTGATTCAGGAAAATCATGTTGTAACCAAGTTGCGGCTAAATTAACGACCGCGCCTGAGAAAAATTCTAAATAATAGGGTTCATTAATGATTTGACTATGGGTCGCAATACGGTCTTGACGAAGCAGTGCCACAAAGACCGTTTGAAAAGTTTGCGTGAAAATTAAACTTTTACCATTTTGTAAGAGCAGACGATTGTTGACAGCATCTTGCTGAATGATTTCAAAATAGTTCGCCATCAACTTGGTCAACGTTACTTTAGGGGTGTTCGGTAAGCCCCGTAAATAGTGGCTCATATATTGTATTTGATAAGTAAAAATAATTTTATCAAAATTACCAAAATTCCGATAAAAATAAGTTCGTGACACTTGCGCGGCTTGGCAGAGCTCAGTGATGGAAATTAAGCTCATAGGTTTGCGAGACATTAGTTGGAGCAAGGCACGGTAGGTGGCAGCGAGATGTTGCTGCTTTTGTTCTTGTGGACTCATAGTTAACAAAAACCTCCTTTTTGTAACCTAACTGTTTACCCCTTTAGTATCGCACAACTATACTGCGATTATCACTTAGGGGGAATTTAGTATGACGAAAACAACCAAAATTATCTTAACGATGGCGCTCGGAATCTTTCTATGTCTATTAGATACGACTGTCATGAACATTGCGTTACCGGCGATTCAGACCGGATTATCGACGAATTTAACGCAATTATCGTGGGCTTTAAATAGTTATACGATTCTATTTGCCAGTTTGACCATTCCATTAGGACGGGTTGCGGATTTAATTGGCCGTACCAAAATTTATGTGCTGGGGCTAGGCCTTTTCCTAGTGGGCTCTTTAAGTTCTGGACTCGCTGGGACTGTTGATTGGCTGATCTTCGGACGATCAATCCAGAGTATCGGTGCGGCAATTGTGTTTCCCGCTAGCATGACGATTGCGATTCAAGCTGTTCCGTTAGCTAAAAGAACGACGGCCATCGCAATGTTGGGTGTTACACAAGGTTTAGCGTCCGCCATGGGACCAACGATTGGTGGGGCGGTCACGCAATGGTTTGGTTGGCGCGGAATTTTTCTGATTAACGTGCCCCTGGTCGTCATTGCACTGATTAGTTGTGTCTGTTTGTTAGATTGGCACGACCGTCGACCAGATCAGCTTCGCTTAGACTGGCTAGGGAGCGGGCTATCAATGGTGACTTTGGGTAGCTTGACGCTGGCATTAGTCAAAGGGAGTGATTGGGGCTGGACAAGTGAACTCATCCTAGGGTTACTGGGACTTAGCCTGTTGGCATTAATTGGATTTATCGTGACGGAAGCTCGCGTCTCACAACCAATGATGCCGTTAGCGTTATTTAAAGCGCGTCAGTTTAATGGTGCCGCCCTGATGACAGTACTATCCGGAATTTTCTTAGTGGCGTTGCTCGTTTTAATGCCCAGCTTTTTTACGAAGGTTCAAAATGCCTCAGAGTTAATGGCAGCCCTGATGATTACGCCCGCTTCCGTGATGATATTTATTTTTTCACCGCTCAGTGGGGTCTTGCTTGGAAAAGTGGGGCCTCGTTTGGTCATTGCCATTGGGACAATCGCGATGATTGGGGGCTATTGGCAGCTGACTATGATGAACCCCAATGTTTACTGGCAGGTCATGTTGGCGGCAATGTTAATTGGGGGTGGTTATGGCATCATTATCGGTCCCATTACCGTGTTAGCCGCCGCTGATTTTACTGGCGCGTTGTTGACGGCCTCACAAAGTGTAATTGGTGTGTTCCGTCAAATTGGGACCTCATTAGCTGTTGCCATCTTCGTTTCGGCGCTGTCGACGAATTTAGTGACCGCCAAGCAGCATATTTGGCGAGCAGCACAAGCGAATGTGTCCGAATTGGCGATTTCTACACAAGCCAAGCGCGATACCTTGACACAAGTGAAGACGCAATTAGCGACTGAAAAGACACCGACGCAGACGACCAAGACCTTCATCACCCCGGCCAAAACTAAACGGCTCATTGCTGAAAATGAGGCCAGTGTGTTGCAACAACCACAACTGGTGCAAGCGCCAGCAGCGATTAAAGCGCAGGCACGATCGCAAGTCCGTCAAAAGGTGACCAACTCAGTCGCTTTGACGAATCAGCGCATTTATTCGGCGGTCTTGAAAATCAAACATCAAACTAAACGTGAGTTGACCAAGGCATTTATTCAGCCTTATCAGCGGGCGCTGCCTTTCACATTCGTCATGTTACTCACGATTGGTCTGTTTGATCGGCGGCGTGATTATTTGGCCAACTCAGTGTCAAAATAAAGTTAACCTGGCCGGGGAGACTGACTAAGAAAATCTCGACAGGCAAAAGAATGGAAACCAGCAAAAAACATCACTGGTAAAGTGGCATAGCGTAACGTTTGTCATGACCAATAACCGTGATATAGCCTTTGACAGCTGACACTAGAGTCGTTATGCTAAAAAGACTAAGAAATGAGGTGACGACCATGTCATATCGCCAAATTTTGGTTTGTGTTGCTGTAGATGGTCGAGGACGTTTTTCCGTAGATTAAATTTTAGGAGAAATGATCATGAAAAACGTCCAAAAAAACGGACCATCTTTAATGCTAATTATTACGTTGGTGGGCTTTCCCCAAATCAGCGAATCAATTTTTACACCAGTTTTACCTGCGCTCAGCCGGGCGCTACGTGTCAGTGCTAGTCAAGTTCAGTTGACGATGAGTAGTTATTTTGTTGCTTTTGCCATTGGCGTCCTATTTTGGGGGCAGTTAGCCGATTTGGTCGGTCGCCGGCCAGCCATGTTGGCAGGCATCGCCGTTTACTTGTTAGGTAACATCGGATTATTTGCAAGTGCCAATTTCGGTTGGCTAATTGGTTGGCTCTGCGTGCAAGCGTTTGGTGCCAGTGCTGGCTCCGTCGTGACACAAACAATCATGCGTGAGAGTTTTAGTGGCATGGCTGGGGCAAAGATTTTTGCCCAGACGAGCGCCGCGATGGCACTAGCACCTGCTTTAGGACCACTAATTGGTGGTCTAGTACAAGCTTGGTTTGGCTATCGACAAGTTTTCAGCACGCTGATTGGCATGGCAGGGTTAATCTTGCTCTATAGTGGTTGGCGTTTACCAGAAACGCGACCAATTGGAATGACGGCCGGAACGACAGCGTCAACGCCAGTCACTTTAAAGCGGCTGGCGCGAGATCCCGTCGTCTGGGAGTACGGTTTTTTAATTGGTGGCATTAATGGCATCTTGTTTAGTTATTACGCTGAAGCGCCGTTTATTTTTGAAACGCACTTTGGTTTTTCAACCGTTCAATATGGCCTACTTGGCTTAATCTTGGCGATGGCTAGTTTGGTTGCCGCACTACTCGTGACACAGTTGTTGACGACTCATCGGCCGGAGCAACTTATTTTAGCTGGGTTTAGTTTGAGCACGGTTGCAGCGGTAGGCTTATTGCTGGCGGCCCAATTTGATCAAGTGGTTTGGCTATTGGTAAGTATTTTTATGACTTTTTTAGGCTTGAATATTGCCTTGCCCAATTGCTTGAATCGCGCATTAATTGGCTACGAAGCCATCATGGGTCGCGCTAGTGGGTGGTTCAGCTTAGCCTACTATCTCGTCGTCAGTGGGCTGACTTATTTAATGAGTTGCTTGCATAATGGCACGATTTTGAGGTTGCCAGCTTATATTATTGTTCTTAGTAGTTTAATGCTGACCAGTTATTTCTTGGTCCAACGGCATTATTTAAAAAATTAAAACAACTGCGCGCAAGTCAATTTGGCTAGCGCGCAGTTTTAGATTGCTGTGATGAGCTGGCGCCGACAAGCCTGAACACGGCTTAAACGCGTTGCATCCTGATTTTCGTAAAGGTAAAGGGTCCGGTTAGCCGGCTGATAATCGGTGACAGTCAGGATTTTTAGAACTTGAGCCGTTAATAGCGCCTGTACACTGGCAGCGGCACAGAAATAGATTCCTTGTTGTTGCCTGACAAGCTGCATGGCCGTGGTCTGGTCGTTAGTTTCCAAAGGATGTTCAAACTGATCCGTTCCGAGCACTTGGGTCAGGACGGCCTGCGTGGTACTGCCAGGTTCGCGAATGATCAAAGGGAGTTGCCGTAATTGGGCTAAAGTGACTGCTGTGATTGGATAACTTTTGGCTGCGACGAATACCCAATGATCCTGAGCTGCGATAAAGCGACGATAGTCTGAGCAAGTTAGTTTTTTAGGTAATAGTGCCAAATCTAGCTGATGCCGTTGTAGTCGGTCGATAATTTCAGTGGTATTCAAACGTAACACTTTAAGTTGGGCGTGCAACCTGAGTGCTGGTGTGAGAACTTGGTTAAGGGCTAATTGGGTCCCGGCTAATTGCAAGACCGTTGCCTGACTGGTGGTCAACAAGGTCTCAATGTAGGCCGCCTGTTCAAACAAGGGGTGGGCTGCTTGAAAGATGGTCTTTCCAAAAGGCGTCAATTGGATGCCACGACCTTGGGCTTCCAGCAACCGGACACCGTAAGTCGTTTCAAGTTGTTTTAATTGTTTACTAACTGCTGGTTGACTAATATGAAGCTTTTTAGCCGCCTGGCCGACGCTTAAGGTTTGTGCAACGACGTAAAATAAGTGAAGTTGATGTAAATTCATCGGAAGCCTGCCTAACTGATAACCTCAAGTTATCAATAATGATTATTTTGTATTATACCGCAATAATCAGGTCTCGTATAATCGTTTTCAGAGAGGAATGATTAGCATGACAATATTATACTTTGTTCGGCATGGTCAGACGATTTGGAACCAGGAACATCGGATGCAAGGATTCAAAAATTCAGCTTTAACCCCGCGAGGATTACAGCAGGCGGATCAATTGGGGTATCACCTGACAAAATTACCAAAGATTGATCGGATTTTAGTTAGTCCGAGTCCGCGCGCGCAACAGACGGCCCAACATTTAAATGCCCAGATCAAGCGACCCATCACGACGGTTCCGGAATTTCAGGAATTGAATATGGGATGTTGGGAAGGACAAACACACCGGGCCATTCAACAAGTATCACCGGTCGAATGGCAACGATTTTGGCATGATCCCACGGCGTTTGAGGCCTTGAATGGCGGTGAGACATTTGCGCAGTTACAACAGCGGGCACAGCGAGGGTTCGAACGAAGTTTACAAGTTTATCCCAAGGAAACTTTGTTAATCGTTGCGCACCGAGTTACGTTGCGCGTGTTGCTAGCGCAGTTATTACAACAGCCAATTGTTGCAATTCCGGATCCGCAACCAACCAGTTTGACGAAGTTAACCTTGACTGCTGGACGCTATCAGGTCGCCTTTATGAATCGTATCAGCCATGATGAATGATTAATTAAAATTAGCTTGCCATTATGGTGATGAGTAATGAGTATAAAAAACTGGCAACAACCGATTTTGGTTGTTGCCAGTTTTGGGTTTGCTAGTAAGAATAACTACTGTAAGCGGCCATTAGTGTCACGTAATAGTAACTTGCTAAGATGATCAACCAAATTGCGATCCAAATAATACTTGCGGCGACATGGCTGACCCGTAAATGGTAACGGAAGCGGGCAACTGTCGTTGGTTCAGCAATTTTGAATGGTAAGTTGGTCGTGTCTAGCCGATCAAAGTCCTCATAATGATGAGCTGGCCAGAAAAAGCTGACGGCCTCTACACAGATCAAGCCAACTAAAGCAATAATCGTGGCTGGAAAGACAGCGGTTAGATCTACTGAGAAGGCTGGGGCGATAATATTGCGATAGAGGATAGAGATTGAGATCAAGCCTAAAACGTACCCAACGATACGAATCACGTGTGCAGTGATAACCTTGGTCTTCAACGTAGGTTCGTGATGTAGTAACGCCTTAGTCGCTTGGTAGTGGCGTTGCCCCCAACGGATTTCGTTACTTTCAACTAATAAATATCGGTTTTGATGTAAGTAAGGAATTTGCGCTAAAAGCACGACTAACGCGATGATTGGGATGGCCGCAATTAAAGCCATGATTAAATCTTGAACCGAGATAACCGGTTGTGTCCCAATTGCTAAAATACGACTGGCCCAGAGCAAGAGCCCAGCGGCCGCAATGGCGATTGTTCCCCAGATTTGTTGGCGGCGATAACGGTTAAACGATTTTGTGTTAGCTGGAACAAAGGCTTGTTCGTTCGAAGCGTGGTTGACCCAATAAGTGTAACTTTGGCTAGGCCATACCAGTGGGTAAACAAGCAATAACGCTCCCCCAGCAACCATTAAGCTGGCGCTGACCCAGGATAACGCCGTTGGGAACACGAGCAAATCAAGTTTGGCTTCCAACAAGTAGAGGCTCACTAACCAGCAGGCGATTCCAAGCCACAGGGCAATTTGGCTTGTTAAATATAACCATTTTAATCCCGGTTGGGCGGCTGTAATTGTCTGACGCGCCTGTTGTTGCAATTTTAACTGCGCGCGGTTTGTTTTTGGTGCTGTGGTCGGTTGTAAATATGGCTTGCGCCAATTGAGATAAAAGCAGCCGACGCCAACCAACAATAGGATGACGGCCACGATAGTACTAATGATAATTGACATATACGTAAGTCCTTTAAAATAAAGTATAGTGTAACGCTTATTTCAGTGTAAAACACATTATCGCCCAAACTAAGACGTTTTGTAAACCTTGAGATTTTCTTAAGTTCTTTGTACGTTGGGGTCATGCCGTCAACTCTCATGAGTTAGTCATGAGAAATTTAGGGGTGATTAAGCTTGAGAAAGCGCTTTTAATTACATAGCAAGTTTTAAAGTTACAGTTAATAGGGGTGATGGTTATTCCTGTGATAGGTCGCAAGTTTTCGATTAAAATGTATACTATAAAATGGTTGCTAAACCAATTAGATTTACTACTGGGGAGTGGCGTTAATCTGATGAGAATTTGAGTATCAAAAGTCATAATTGTAGGTCTCGCATGGGTGGATGCGTTAAACTTATTTAAATTAGTTAGGTTTGAGAGATGGAGGATTTAACCAACATGTTTATCGAGTTAGATAGCGATAAAAATAGGCGATTAACTGGCCTGGAATTAAAAGAGTTTTTGGACGGCTTACCTGATGAGCTACTTAATCAGGTGTTGGTGCAGCAAGATGAAGTCGTCTTTCGAAAAGCAATCTTACAACAAAATACAGAAATTAAAACACCGACCCTATTCTTTGAAGAATATTGAGCCAGTTTTTCTGACCAGAAGTCCCGAAGTCAAGCAATTTCAAGTGCAACGGCTAGCTCGTGCACTTTTGACTAACTTGGGCAAGCTAATTAGGCTAATTTAGCAAAAAATAATGTGTATACCAGCATTCAGTTGGGAAAGTTACCGAACAAAGGTAAATGTTAACGAACGTAATATGAAACGTATCTGTGTTTGGGTTTTAAAATAATTATGATAATGTCTGCCACCGTCACCAAAACTGACGGCGGCTTTTTTGTTTAAATTGACTAAAATACTTTACTAACTAAAAGTAAGTGATATACTAAGTTTACTAAACCAAGTGAGGATGATAACCAATTATGGAAAATCAATTTATTCAATTACAAGCGAAACGACGGACAATTTATGCGTTAGGCAAAAAACTGCCACAAGCTAATTCTGAACTCGTGACATTGATTGAAACAGCCATCAAGAATGCGCCATCAGCTTTTAATAATCAAACCACTCGCGCCGTGATTTTGTTTAATCACTATCATGACGATTTATGGGACATGACTGCGGAGCGGTTGAAATCCGAAGTTCCCACTGAAGCGGCTTATCAAAAGACCCTTGAAAAGTTAGCCGGGTTTAAGGCCGCTTATGGCACGATCTTGTACTTTACAGATACCGCGGTTGTTAAACAAAATGAAACAGATTTTCCATTATATGCCGCTAATTTTGCCGACTGGTCTGAACAGGCTCAAGGCAATGCCCAGTATAGTGTTTGGACTGCGCTCGCTGAAAATGGCATCGGGGCGAACTTGCAACATTACAATCCACTCATTGATGACCAAGTGGCACAAGCTTATGATATTCCTGAAAACTGGCGACTACGCGGGCAAATGCCATTTGGGTCAATTGAAGCCGCAGCCGGTGATAAAGGTTTTATGGCAGATGCCGATCGTTTCAAGATTTTTGAATAAAGCTGATCCATTGAAGTCAACGTAATGTTGGCTTTTTTTGTGGGTCATTGCAGTTCGAATCACTTTTGGGAATTTCTAAAGAAATCCCCAAACCGATATTGTTCGCCAACGCAATCAAATGGGCGTATGCTAGAATAGAATTTAGAATGGTTGTGGAGGGTGTCAGGATGCAAAAACAAGTAACGATTATTGGTAGTGGAATTGTTGGCGCGGTCACTGCTTACTATTTAAGTGCGGACCCCACGCTCAATGTGACAATTTATGATGAGGGCATTGGTCAAGCAACTAAAAACTCGGCGGGAATCATTTCACCGTGGCTTTCAAAGCGTCGCAATCAGCGATGGTACGAGTTGGCCAAAGCCGGTGCCGCCCTTTATCCTGAAATTGTCGAAGACACGCAAATGGGTTATTCGGTTTACCAGCAGGCGGGTACCATTGTGACCAGACATGATCCCGCTGATTTGGAAGAGCTGTATGACTTGGCAATTGCGCGTCGCCAACAAGCGCCGCAAATTGGAACGGTTGAAAAACTGACTGCTGCCGAGGTGCAGAAACGGATTCCGTTGCTAACTGACCCAGAACCGGGGATTTTTATTAGTGGTGGGGCACGCGTTGATGGGGACAAATTTGCGCATAACTTGCTGAAATATGCTGAACAGCGCAATTTAGTCCGGCATAAGGGTAAGGTTACACTTGGTGATCAAGGACAATTACTGACGCCACATGGTCAACAAGCGTATGACACCCTCATTTTAGCAGTGGGGGCTTGGCTTAAACCACTGCTATTACCAATGGGAATTGTGGCAGATGTTCGGCCACAGAAGGGTCAACTGATTGAGTTACAGTTACCTGAGTCTTGGGGTGATGATGTGCCAGTCTTAATGCCTGAAGGCGAACGTGATTTTATTCCATTTACCCGGAGCAAACTCGTTGTGGGTGCGACCCACGAAGACGACATGGGCTATGATTTACAAAGGTCTGAACTGGTTGAACAAGATTTATTCGCCAGCGGGGCAAAATTAGATCAGCGGCTGAAAATAGATCAGATTAGCCAAATCAAGGTTGGGACACGTGCTTATACGCACGATTTCGCACCGTTCTTCGGACCGTTACCAGACAATCCGCACATTCTAGTTGCCAGTGGTTTGGGCTCATCAGGGCTAACGACGGGACCAATGGTTGGTAAATTATTAGCAGATTATGTTCGAACTGGCAACCAGACTGATTGGGACCACTATCAGCGGCCAATTGAGACTTATTTGGAAGCAGCTGATTAGTCAGCCAAATGTAAGCCTTGTTGTGCGAGCTGATGAGCACCATGATTTTGGCTTTCAGGCAGCCACTGCGTGATCACAACTTGGCACTGATCTTGTAACTGCAATAAAATTTGTAATTCAACGTTAAAACTTTTACTATAACCTTTGCTGATACTCTCAGCGACAATTTTGCTATCGGTGTAAAAGAAGACGGTCTGCGTCGACCCATATTGCTCAAGCAACACTTTGAAACCGGCGATTGCCGCTAAGAATTCGGCCGTATGATTGTCACTTGGTGGCAGCGGCTGTTTCAGTTGTTGTTGGTGACCGTTGTCGATGAGTAAGATTCCGGCGGCACTATGTTCGCTAGCTGGCTCGGTGGCAGCGTCAGTATATAATTGCATTAAAACTCACTCCATTATGAAAGGAATTTAGATTGGTGACTAATTCTAAGCATACCTTTAAGTATCAACCAAATCTAGCTTCAAGTTTGATCGTGTGGTCATGGACATTATTAATCTTAATGATTGGCATTGTTTGGTGGCTGGAAACGCTAAAATTTCAATGGCCCTTACTTTTGATTTTTGGCCTGTTCATCTTTATCAGTGCGATCCAATTGGTGATGCGCCGCGTAACGGTTGACCGCAATTTGATCATTTTTAGTACCGTCTTCAATCATTCTTGGCTCGTCATCCCCCGTGATCAATTAGAAATGATCACAGCGGTAAAAGGTGGGATTAAGGTTCGAATTGACGGCAACGACTATCAGTTCTTGATGCCGAAGAAAAGTCGTAATCAGTTAATTAATTTAGCGCAAAATGATTAATAACCGAACTTTTAAGACCAAATCAAAACTAATGTTTTGATTTGGTCGTTTTTTGTCGTAAAAACCGGTATAATTAACCTATCTTGATTAGAGGGGCGGATTTTTGAATGAAAGATATCGAAATCGCACAACAAGTCACACCAGCACCAATTACCGAAATTGCGGCTAAGGCCGGCTTAACAGCTGATGACATTGATCAATATGGGAGCGCTAAGGCCAAGGTCAAATTACCGTTGCCACGTAAAACGACGAAGCGTAAATTGATCTTAGTGACCTCGATCAACCCCACACCGGCTGGCGAAGGTAAATCCACGGTGACCATTGGCTTAGGAGATGCTTTGACCAAAATTGGCAAGTCAACCATGATTGCTTTACGGGAACCATCTTTAGGACCAGTCATGGGTATGAAAGGTGGCGCCACGGGTGGCGGCTATTCTCAAGTTATTCCAATGGAAGACATTAACTTACACTTTACTGGTGATATGCACGCGTTAACCGCCGCCAACAATACCTTGGCCGCCTTAATTGATAATCATATCCAACAAGGCAATGCGCTTGGCATTGATCAGCGTCGAATTCAATGGAAACGGACGTTGGATATTAATGATCGCGCCTTACGTCGAATTGTGATTGGTTTAGGCGGGCCAACCTCTGGTGTGCCACGTGAAGATGGTTTTGATATTACCGTTGCTAGTGAACTTATGGCAATTCTTTGTTTATCAGAAAACATTGCCGATTTAAAGAAACGAATCAATCGGATCGTTATCGGCTATACGCGTGACCGGCAACCAGTCACGGTGGCAGATTTACAAGTTGGCGGTGCAATTGCGCTATTACTTAAGGAAGCTTTACGACCAAACTTGGTTCAAACACTGGCACATACGCCGGCCATGGTTCATGGTGGGCCGTTTGCGAATATTGCGCATGGCTGTAACAGTGTCTTAGCCACCCAAGCCGGTTTGAACTTAGCCGATTATACAGTTACAGAGGCCGGTTTTGGTGCCGATCTCGGTGGCGAAAAATTTATGGACATTAACGTTCCGGCAGTGGGACAGGCACCAGATGCGGTTGTGATTGTCGCAACGATTCGTGCGCTGAAGATGCATGGTGGTGTGGCGTTGGCCGATTTAGGCGATGAGAATGTGGAGGCGTTGAAACAAGGTGCCGCGAATCTCGGGCATCATATTCACGCCATGGCGCAATACGGTGTACCAGTAGTCGTTGCAATCAATGAATTTACTGCCGATACGGAGGCAGAAATTGCCGCAGTGAAGGCGTATTGTGCGAACTTAGGTGTCCAAGCCGTTTTAGCCGATGTTTGGGGCAAGGGTGGTGCTGGCGCCACGGAACTTGCCGAAACGGTTGTCAAATTAGCCGACCAACCAAGTGACTTTAAACCCCTGTATGCGACAACTGACAGCATTGAGGCCAAAGTCAATGCGGTCGTCACTAAGATTTATGGTGGCGCCAATGTTGAGTATTCAGGCAAGGCCAAGCGTCAGTTACGCTCATTTGTAACCTATGGCTGGGATAAGCTGCCAATTTGTATGGCAAAGACGCAATATTCATTGAGTGATAATCCTAAGTTATTAGGGGCACCAACTGGGTTTACGATTAAAGTTCGGGAATTTGTCCCGAAATTAGGGGCTGGGTTCATTGTGGCACTGACTGGCAATGTGTTGACAATGCCAGGCCTGCCAAAGCATCCCGCAGCATTGGATATGGATATTACGGATGACGGCAAGATTTCAGGATTGTTCTAAAAAGTTTGAGACAAGCTGAGAAATCTATAATTAGCGTTCAGTTTGAATAAGTATATTGTTAACCTCAATGAAGTCGTCGTAGTTGATACGGTGGCTTTGTTGAGGTTAATATTGTTCTAGTTCGCATTTTGTTGTCATGGACAAGAGCTTTCTAACTAGGAGAAAATGGCTGCTACTGTAAAATTGCTCTCATTAGGAAGACTGCCGGACAAAGTAGTCTCTTTAATCCCTAGTTGAGTTAGCACACATTAAGTTAGTTGCTTGTCTGGAGATGATTATTTTTAAACACTGATTGTTGTGGTCAGCCAGCAACTGTTCAAGATTTTTAACTAACCGTTTCTTAAAATAGTGCACATTTTTAGCCGTGAGGGTGGGTCGTTTGGGGCTCAGCCGTGGCATTGACTTAGCGTGGTGGTTTGTCCGCGGTTAGTCAAAAACCAGCTTTTGAGACCGCTCTTTGGCTCAAAAATGGTTCATGGCGTTCCAGCCCCAAACGACCCACCCGGTAGGCGGAAATTAGAATCTATTCACTAATTAATTAGCGAGCTGGGAATTGGAATGAAAGACCTAACAAGTAATGAACTTAGAACAAGCCAAGAAAAATTTGGCACTTACCAAATGGCCGTTCTTATCGTGCTAAAACCAGATGTCTGGTATAATTGAACAAGTTTAGTGAATTGTGAGGGGAAAATATGTGGATTTATTGGGCGTTAATGTTTGTACTGGTCGTCATCGACCAACTGATTAAATCTGTAGTTGTTCGTCAAATTGCTTTAGGGGCAACTAAAACAGTCGTACCAGGGTTGTTGTCGTTAACAAATTTACATAATAACGGGGCGGCTTGGAGTATTCTGCAAGGTAAGCTCGGCTTCTTCTATTTGATTTCAATTGTGGCACTCGGTGTCATGGTTTATTTACTTTGGCGGTTACGGACACATCGCTTGTATGAATTTGGCATTGTGTTAATGATCGCTGGGACCTTAGGAAACTTTATTGACCGGATTCGAATCGGTTATGTTGTCGATATGTTTCAATTAGATTTTATTAATTTTCCAATTTTCAATTTTGCAGACTCTTGTTTGACGGTGGGGGTTATTTTGATTCTGATTGCCGTTTTACGAGATGAAAGTTTTGATAAGTAAAAAATAAAGGAGTCGATCGTTTGGCTGGCGCAACAACAGAACAACACTATACAATTACTGATCAGGCGGGACGCTTGGATAAGGTGCTCGCGGGGCTTCAAACCATTTGGACCCGATCGCAGCTGGATAAGTTAATCAAGACTGACCAGGTTACGGTGAATGGTGAGCACGTGCCAAGCAAAAGGACGGTCAAATCTGGTGATGTGATTGTCGTGGCCGCGCAGACGGTTCAAACGACCGAACTCGTTCCGGAAAATATTCCGTTGGACATTGTTTATGAGGACGCCGATGTGATTGTAGTTAATAAACCACAAGGAATGGTTGTCCATCCAGCGCCAGGGCATCCGGACCAAACCCTAGTCAACGCGTTACTCTATCACAGTCCGTTATCGACGATTAATGGTGAGTTTCGGCCGGGAATTGTGCATCGGATTGATAAGGATACCTCTGGTTTACTGATGGTAGCCAAAAATGATCATGCTCATCAGTCGTTAGCGGCACAACTAAAAGCGAAGACTAGCCGCCGTGAATACGTGGCATTGGTGCATGGTGTCATCAAGGAAGATAGTGGCACAATTAACGCGCCACTAGGTCGTTCACCGAAGGATCGAAAAAAGCAGGCTATCGTGTCCGATGGTCGCGCGGCAGTGACCCATTTCACCGTCCTGAAACGTTATCAGCACTATACTTTGATTAGCTGTCGCTTAGAAACGGGACGAACGCATCAAATCCGTGTTCATTTACAATCAATTGGTCATCCGCTCGTTGGCGATCCTTTGTATGGGCCTAAGAAGACCATCAAAGGCCATGGTCAGTTTTTACACGCGCGCTTATTGGGCTTTAAACATCCGGTAACGGGCGAAGAATTGACGTTTGAAGCGCCATTGCCAGAAATCTTTCAGGCAACCCTGGCAAAGCTTGACAAAACAGACTTGAATCATTAGTCTAACAGTAATAAGAGTCCTTTAATCCGGCCCAGAGAGACTGAAAGGCGAACCAATGTTAACTAAACTTTCGTCGACGGTCGTGACAGCCTATGTCCGACCGTCTTTCTTTGTGACAACGCCTGCTGCTAAGGACACTAAAATTTAGGAGGCCACCATGCAAAAAGAAGTTGTTGATTCAATGGCGATGAAGCGTGCCTTAACGCGCATCACTTATGAGATTATTGAGCAAAATAAAGGCATCCGCGATGTCGCTTTAGTTGGGATTAAAACGCGTGGCGTGTATATTGCGCAACGGATTGCGGCGAGATTACAACAATTGGAGGCGGCAACCATTCCAGTTGGTGAGTTGGATATTACGGCCTTTCGTGATGACCAGCCATTGACGGTTGCCATGGCGCCAGTTGCGTATCAATTAGATTTTGATGTTGCGGGCAAGCAAGTGATTTTAGTTGATGATGTGCTGTTTACGGGACGAACCATTCGTGCTGCACTGGATGCCTTAATGGGTGGGGGGCGGCCGCAGAGCATTTCGCTGGCCGTACTCGTTGATCGTGGGCATCGTGAGTTACCTATTCGTGCGGACTTTATTGGTAAAAATATTCCAACGGCGTTGCAAGAACGAATCAAAGTCTCGGTGACTGAGGTTGACGGGCACGATGGTATTGAAATTATTAATTAGTCTCTTAATTCAAAAGTGAGAAGGGATCAACATGGCAGACCGCTACTTAATTCTTGAAGACGGCAGTGCCTACCTGGGTGAAGGCTTCGGCTCACCAGCAGTTTCGACCGGTGAGATTGTGTTTAACACGAGCATGACAGGTTATCAAGAAATTATCACGAATCAAATCTATCATAATCAAATCATTGCATTTACACAGCCAACCATTGGGAGTTATGGCATTAATCATGACAGTTATGAGTCAATTTTGCCGACTGTTAAAGGCGTGGTGGTGCGCGATGTTGCTAGTATTTCAACCAATCGGCAGCGTCGTTGGTCATTAGACCAATATTTAAAACAACAAAATATTCCTGGGATTAGTCATATTGATACGCGACATTTAGCCAAACAGTTGCGCGCGAGTGGGCCAATGAAGGCCAGTATTGTCGATGTGGCGGATGCCCACGCCTTTGATCAATTGGGCGCGACGGTTTTGACCAATCGACAAGTTGCGGCGGTCGCAACGCCAAAACCGTATCCTAACCCTGATACCGGCTTGAACGTGATTGTGATTGATTTTGGCCTCAAACACGGGATCTTGCGGGAACTCAGTAAACGGTCTTGCAATGTTACGGTTTTACCTTATACGGCCACGACGGAAGAAATCATTAATTTGGATCCGGACGGGGTGGTATTGTCAACGGGACCTGGGAAGCCACAAGACTTGCCAGAAAGCGTCTTGACGATGATTCAGAACATCCAAAATCGGATTCCGTTATTTGCCATCGGACTGGGGCATGAATTATTTGCCATGGCTAATGGCGCTCAAATCATGAAGCTTTCGCCCGAACATCATGGGGCGAATCATCCAATTCGTGAAGTCATTACCAATCAAATTATTTATGCGTCACAGGGCCAAGGCTATGCCGTCAACCCTGAAACCATCGACCGTAATAAATTAATTACAACTTTTGTTGATCTGATTGATGGGACGATTCAAGGCCTCCGCTATCGTGATTTTCCGGCATTTTCGGTCCAATTTTTCCCGGATGGCGCGCCTGGTCCAACTGAAACACGAGATATCTTTGATGAATTTGTGGAATCAATGCAACAAGCAAGGGGGCCCGTTTGGTGAATAATCAACTTTCAAAAGTCTTAATTATCGGCGCGGGCCACAACGATATTGGTCGTGAAGGCCAACATGATGCCGCAGTCACACAAATTGGTAGTGCCATTCGTAAATTGGGGATTGCCGTGATTCTCGTCGACAACAACCCATTTTCGGTTGCGGCTGAAAATAATTTTGCCGACAAGGTGTACATTGAACCACTGACAGTGGGCGCGATTACTAAAATTATTCAAGCTGAACAGCCAGATGGCCTGATTCCATCTTTAGGTGGGATTCAAGCGGTTAATCTGATTCAGGGGTTAATTCGCAATAATGTGCTCAAAAATAATCAGACTCGACTATTGCAGTGGGATGCGGCACTAATTGATTTAGTAGTAAATCCGGCCTTGATGAGTAATCGACTCAAAGATCTTTCACAGCCAGTCATTGCGTCACAGGTCGTTGCCAATCAAGCCGAAGCCGATCAGGTGGTTCGGACAGTCGGCTTTCCAGTGATCGTCAAATCCGTTGCGCCACGGATTGAAGCGAGCCGACGCTTATGTGAAGATGAAGAAGATTTCCAACGAGCCTTAGCCAATGGGTTCAAGTTATCTGCAACCAAGCAATGTATCGTTGAACAAAGTATCGTTGGTTATAAAGAAATTGAATTTATCGGTGTGCGTGACCACAAAGGGACGGCGTTATTAGTCGCTGGGATGGAAAACTTTGACCCAGTAGGCATTCATTCTGCCGACTCAATCGTTTTTGTCCCGACACAAACGATTACTGATCAAGAGTATCAGCAGTTTCGTTCGGCGACGCTCAAAATCATGCAAGCCCTGCATATTGTCGGTGCTTGTCACGTGCAATTTGCTTTAGACCCAACCACGCAGAACTATTATGTGATTAAGGTCACGCCATACTTTGATCGTGCTATGGCCTTGGCTGCGCGGGCGACCGGCTATCCAGTCGCGACAATCGTGGCGAATTTATTGGCCAATCTCAGCTTGGCGGAAGTTAAATTGCCGGTCACGTATCGCAAGCAGACCGCTTTAATTGAACCAGTGCTAGATCATATCGTCTGCCGGATTCCAATTTGGCCATTTAATGTTTTGAAATCGGTCAGTCATCAGTTGGATACGGTGATGGAATCGACGGGTTCTGTGATCGGCATTGGGCGATCGACAGAAGAAGCGCTGCTAAAAGGGTTGCGTGCAACTGACGAGTCTCGTTATCACGTCATTGCCAATCAGCCGCAACGCTATTCCGAAGGCGAATTGATTCAGCGTTTGATTCATCCGCAGGCCGGCCGAATGCTCGTCTTACTAGAAGCCTTAAACCGGGGCTATCAAATTGACGAATTGGCCGAACTGACAAAAATTGACGCGTTTTATTTTTATAAGTTAAGTCATATTATTGCCATCGAAAAAGCCCTGCGTGATCATCCCTTTGATGTCCACGCCCTGGGTCGGGCAAAATATTTTGGCTTTACGGATGAAGATGCTGCTGCTGCCTGGGAGTCGACCCCCGCTAAAGTCGCTCATTTTGCGATTGAAAATGAAATTCAAGCAACTTACAAAGAAGTTGAACCAACCGCCGGCGAGTTTACGGAACAGACGAACACTTATTATTCAACTTATGAGTTTGATAATGAAAGTACGCAGTTGGCAGGACGCCGCGCCGTGGTCATTGGGACCGGGGCGAACCGCATTGGGACGAATCATGCGAATGATTACTTGGTTTCTCAGCTGCTGTTCTATTTGAAGAAGGCCGATTATCAAACGATTTTAATCAATGCCAATCCAAATAGTGTTGCGATGACACCACAGTTAGCCGCGAAACGCTATATTGAGCCAAAACAAGTTTCGGATATTTTAAATGTTTTGGCGGTGGAACAACCGGAAGTGATTTTCACGACCTATCATGATTATCGGCTTGGGCAACAATTAACCAAATTAGGTTACCAAGTTGTTCAAATTAACAATGGGTTGCCGCGTGAACAAATTAAAACCAATGATTCACCGGCAGTGGAAGTGATTACGGATGGCAGTGACGTGGCTATTTTTGGAATCAGTGAGATTATTGCTGGTAACAATTTACGTTCGGGCGTCCATGGTTCCGTCGCGGTTTTCCCAATCCAAGATAAGGCGGAAAACCAAGCGATAGCCGCGTTAAGTACTGAAATTAAACAACGGGTCTTAGCCTTTGGTGTGCCCGGTCTATATACGGTTCGGCTAACGATCGTTGATGAAGCGTTACACCTGGCCACCATTGAGCCAATGAGTCTCGCAACCATGGCATTGATCAGCAAAGCGAGTGGTTCCAGTGTAACCCGGCTCTTATTACACGTTAAGTTAGGCGAATCACTGGATAAAGTCATGTATGATTATCCGGATATGGCGAACTTAAAGACAATTTTCGTGCAAGCCAATACGTTCCCTTATAATCAATTACAAATTTATGATGAAGATGAGGTCACCGGTGAACCAGGTCATGCAACCGGGACTGTTATCGCGCATGGTGAGACCTTAAAGGCCGCGCTAGTCGCGTTGAATGAAGGTAATGAGCGGACTGATTTTTAGCATGAGTTAACTGGAAGTTGTTGTTTCAGGCCCGTTCAAGGTGAAATGGCGGATGTTATCGGTCTCAATCTTTAGTTAAAAAATGTTCAGCATTGTGTCTGGTTAGTGAATCAGCACATTGCTGAACATTTTTATTAGACTGTGACAGCGCTTACGTTTCCCACTATAATTTGGAGTAACCATTAATTTTTAACTAGGAGCGATTTAGATGGCAAAGACACTTTATTTGATGCGTCATGGTCAGACATTATTTAATCAATTGCATAAGATCCAAGGCGCCTGCGACTCGCCGTTAACTGCGCAAGGGATTGCCGATGCCCAACAGGTCGGTCGAAATTTTACTGAGCACGGGGTGACCTTTGATCACGCCTATTGTTCAACGCAAGAACGTGCGAGTGATACGCTTGAACTGGTGACGGCGCAACCGTATGAGCGACTGAAAGGTCTGAAAGAGTGGAACTTCGGGGTATTTGAAGCTGAGAGTGAGCGGCTAAATCCACAACAGGACCCAGCTCGTCAGTCGTATGGGGATTACTTTTTACCGTATGGTGGCGAGTCCGATTTGCAAGTTCAAGCCCGAATGGTAGCCACTTTGCGTGATGTGATGGACAGACCTGACCATCAACAAGTCTTGGCCGTCAGCCACGGTGGGGCTAGTTTCATGTTTTTGCGTCGCTGGTTACCAATTAGTGAGATCAAACAGTGCGGCATTAAGATGACGAATTGTGTCGTGTTGAAATTTAAGTATGATGCGGGGGAATTTACCTTTGTACAAGATTACCAACTTGATCAAGGCAAAGAACTTCTTTAAATTTAAATTATGTAAACTAGAACAGTTCATCACGACATTTTTTTGCTCAGATGAGGGCGACTGCCGTGGGATCAAAAAACGTCCTTTTATCAGTGCCCACACAGCTGATTAAAAGGACGTTTCTTGGTGCCGGAAAGCCTTCAGAGAACTTGCAGGCTTTTCGTATTCAATAAGGTTAGTATAGTGGAAACTTTTGCAGATTACTACTGGATTTGGCTGAGGTTTAGTTAAGATTTTCTTAGAATTGCGTCAGATGAATGAAGGGCATGGTCGGTTGAAAGCCGTTTCGACGTGGTGCTTTCGTTAGTTCTATTTGTTAGCGAAGTGATTGGAGTGTGACTGCTGGCTGTTCACTGCAATGTGCCGCTATAATACGATGATTGAGCGGGTTTAATAATCATCGTTTTTATGGGGGAATTGCAAATGCAAAGGACACAACTCAAGCACTTAGCCAATCACATGGCAGAGCTGACTGTCAGATGAGCAAACGACTATTAACAGTTTTCAATTGGTTCGTCGTGATCATTCTCTGCGTCGCAGCCGGGTTAACGACTTTTTGGCCAACCAATTTATTGGCAACTCAGGATTGGACGTCACTGGTCCCCCGACTCTTCTTGGTCCTTATTTTCAGCATTAGTTTTATCGGATTGAAACAATGGCAGCAGCGCTGGTCGGTCCGTACTTATCGCCGTTGCTTATGGGGATTAGCCGGAGTAATACTTGTCATGCAGCTAGGCGTCGCCACCTCATTTGTGGACGTCAGTCGGGCGGATGCGTTCTGGATTCGCAACCAAGCGATTGCGTTGGCGCAAGGCCAGCACGTTTGGACCGCGTACTTTGAAACATATTCTAATAATGTCAATTTCACATTACTTGTTGCAACGGCGCTGAAAGGGGCCATGTGGTTAGGATTACACAATCCCTGGATATTATTCAATATTGGACGTTTCATTTGGATTGATACCGGACTAGTGGCAGGCTTAATCATTTTGCGCCACTGGCATTGCTGGCGTCCAGGGGCACTTGGTTTGTTGATTGGTTGGGCCATCAGCGTGCCCCTATATGCTTATGCTTTATTTGATTATACAGATGTTTTAGTGCTGCCAGCGGTGGTGGACTGTCTGGCACTCGGCTTAATTTTTAAGAAGCAAGCCGGTTGGTCACGCTGGCTGATTGCTGGCGTCACCTGGGTGCTGCTTGCGTTAACTATGGTCATGAAACCTAATTTGATCGTGTTGTGGTTAGCTGTTGGTGGTATTGTACTGGCGGCGATTAGTCAACAAAAAATCAAGTGGCGGACTGGCCTCCTTTGGTTGCTGGGAAGTGTCTTGACACTCGGACTGATGTTTGGTGGCATGCAACAACTTGGGAAGCATTACGGTTATCGTTCCGATCCAAATCAAGCGGTGCCGGCAACGAGTTGGATTGCGATGAGTTTAAATCCGCGCACAAGTGGTCAATATGATTACCAGGATTTTACGGTGATTCGTGATCAACCAACCGCCAAAGCCAAGCAGCGGCAGGCCAGCGAACTCATCAAATCGCGATTGAAGCAGCTGAAGTTCAGCGGGTTAATGGGTCACTGGGCAAAAAAGCTAGCTGTTTTCTGGGGTAGCGGTGACTTTGATAGTTTCAAATTGACGACCCAATGGCTAAAAGCGCCGAACTGGTATCGTGTCCACACGCAAGCGACGCAATTTTGGCTAGCAATGGTGACACAAGCATGGGTGCTCTGTCTTTTGATTGGTAGTATTGGCGGTCTCTTACGGCGTAGCAGCCAAGAGTTAAGTGTTAACTTGCTTACTCTGACAATTTTAGGTTTCACGCTTTTTCATGTGGGACTGTGGGAAGCTGAAGCACGCTATGCATTGCCACTCTTGCCCGTGTTAATGCTGTTAGCAACGGCTTATTGGGCGCAATTGTGCCCAATTCGATTGACAACACGCCTGCGCCGAGAATTGAGCGTGGGACTAATTTTAGCGACATTAATAAGTGGTTGGCAAATTTGGCGAACTAGCTTGAGGCAATCGTCGTCAACTAGCAGGATCAGTCGACAAGGAAACGGGTCATATTTTGAAGCAACTAGTCAGGTGATTCAACCGCAACAACAGCTAAGTTTCAAGTTACCCGCGCAGCCTGAGCACAATCAGCTCCGACTTAGTCCAAGCAGTAGTTCCGGGCGCATTCGGATGCAGTTATACGGTCAAAGGCACTTATTGGTTGATCAAATTGGGTCACCAAATCAGTTGCAGCAAGTCACTTATAAAACAACAGCACAACCAGTAACAGTGCACATTACGAATATTGGTCAGTCACCAGTCGCTTATGCCGCTATCAAGGCTAACTATAGTCAGTTGAGTGGTGAAATTTTGCCAAAAGCAGCTTGGTACCCTGAAGTGACTGTTCGCCAGCAACACCGATCACAGCCGTTGACGAGCCTTGGAATGATTACTAGCGTGTTGTTGGTCATTGGGTGTTTCGGGTTAATCGTTACTTGGTTATTAATTTAGCAAAAAAGCCACCTGAGACTTGGGAATCTCGGGTGGCTTTTAGTGACTTACTAGGGAAGATGATACATTTGACTTAGTTTAGGCGGTACGATGTGAAGAACTGCGGTAGCCGAAGTAGAATTGTAGGGCTGCCAGAATGACGTTCGCCCAGTTAAGGACTTGGAACCAAACATTCAGGGCGTCGACAGGAGTGGCACCGTAAAAGGCCCAGAAGCCCCAAATAACTGCGACGACATTAATATAGGCAAATGTCTTTTGTAAGGATTGGTTATCCAAATCAAACCACATCCAAATGGCATTAACGACAAACCAAATTGCTAAAATCCAAAAACTCCAAGTGAACATACTGATTACCTCTAATCAATTAAGTTTTGAAAGGGATTGTTTTGTTCCTTTCAACAGTAATAGAATAAGGCCTTTTGACGATTTTGAACACAGTCAAAGTATTGGTGTAAGTACGTTTTCGAACATTTAGACGTTGAGATGTTCGAAAACGGACATGACTGATTAAGTTGACTACTTGATTGTCAAAATCGCAATGTCCCACAGAATGTCCCACAGCATTATAGATTTGCAATTTTGGCCATTTTCTCGGCTAAATCACGATCGTTATCTTCAATTGTATGCGAATAAATTTTTAGCGTAATACTTACATCCGCATGACGCTCGCTTAATTGTGGCATTTTTGTATCGTTGGATTAGTTTTAGCGGAATTATTGTGATAAGGAGTTAGATGTTCAGAAAGCCTACAACGAGGCTCAGCTTCTATAATTGCGTGATTACTTTGTTATGGAAGGGACAAACTTGTGATGGTATAATAACTATCAAAACTGAGATTATTAAAGGAGACTTTATGAGCTATAACCTTTATTTGGATGAGAGCAAAATAAGCATCAATAGTAAATCTGGATATTCCGTTGCTGGGGTAATTATTGAAGAGGGACCACAATTATATAACGTTCGTAAAGAATTAGGACGAGTAAAATCTAAAATTTGGAGTTCTAAGTTGGGTTATGGCAGATCAAAGCAAATCGTATTTCATGAAGCAGAGATACGTTCACACCGGGAGGGAACTCTGAAACGAAGGCCGGAATATGTGGATTTCAAGAAGGCAGAAAATATAAGACTAGCTGTTAATGGCATTGGAAATATTGTTGGAAAATTTAATCTTCCTGTATTAGGCGTTTTAGAGGATCAGACAGCAATAGCAGAAGCTTATAAAACTAAGCGGGATTCACATGCATCTTATTATCTTGCTTTGGAGCAGATAATTGAGAATTACTGTTACTTTTTAAAAAACCATAACAGTGTCGGGAAGATTATTTGTGAAAGTCGTCGAAATCAAAATAGTGGTGTCCTAGATCAGCGAGTTCGTAAAATGTATATGAAAATTTTAGTTCATGGTACACTTAGATACTCAGCTAGTGACTTGCAGGATTGCTTAAAAGATATTGTCTTCATCCAAAAGCAAGAGAATGATGCGGGACTACAAATTGCTGACTTTATACCGAGACCCTTTCTAGTTAATTATTTCAAAATTAGTCAGACAAAACCTTCTATCTATCAAATATTAAGAAAGGCAAGATATGACGGTGGAATTGGGGCGAAAGATGGCGCTTCTAAATTTGGAATGTGCATATACAACTAGCCATTCCTACCTAATTTATTGACTTTGATCTAAATAACCTATAAAATATTGTTATCAGATATGGAGACAGATTCAGTTCTGCTGGCAGTAGCCTACCGTATACTGTATTATATATGGATAAAAAAGTGTTGATTTCGATATATATTGAGGTCACATGATTAAGTTCATGCTGTCACTTTTTACGACTGGGGGAACCGCAATTATTGTGGCTCCTTTTTTATTGCATAAAATTGGTGCTTTGGTGCCGCATATGATTACTATAAAATACGGATGCTTACCGCGAAATCAAAATGGTAATCGATAGTCATTTAGGCAAGGATAAGTAGATGTTTAGCACATTCAGGTTGCCATGGCTAACCCTTGATGAAGGACGCCGAAACCGTCAACTGCGGGCAATTAACGATTCCGAGTGCCAACTAATCTAATGACTCAAAGTGCTGGTGTAAGTATGTTTTCGAACATAGCCGATTGAGTTAACTACTTGGTTGTAAAAATCGCAATGCACTACAGCATCCTAGATTTGTAATCTTTACCATTTTTTTACAAGCAGCTCATGCACGATCAGTTTCAAGACATCAAACGTAGTCAGACTCACAAGTTAGTCACCTCTGAAATAGGAGTATGCTTCAGATAAATCAATGCCTAAAGACTGTGTATAGAATAACATGTATCAGTACGAGAGTATGTTATGAGAATATAATGACAGCGTATTAATTAGTTTTTTGTCTAGTGATTTCAAAATTTCATCTGTACATATATTTGATTTTAGCTATGAGATGGTCCCAAGTTTGTAATGGCTAAGAGCTGAAACATCACTAAGACATGATATAATGATGCTGAAACATGAGTCTTATGAAATGAGACAAGTGATAATAAAGGCCTGAGCTACCGGAAAGCCCATGGGTTCAGCAATTAGATTCATAATCCAAAAAATCCTTGAATAAATGAAGGAGGATCACCAGTCATGATTATGGTTTACACATTGATTCTAGATAATGACGAGCTTCGTGTATATCAAGTGGCCTCCGACTGTGACGAAGGCACAATAACAGTGGATAAGCAAACACATAAAGCTAACTCACGGGGGCAGTTTAGTTCGATGTTTTCTAAAAATTTTATTGAAAATCTAGTTATTGGAACATTAAAATTTAAAGAAAATCCACCCAAGGAGTTTACATACGGTGTTGGTTAGGGCATTCAATATAGATTGAGTGCTATTTTTATACTCTGATTATTCTAATCTCAAATTGCGATTTCACTGCATTAACAAAGCATGAATAGATTGATTATTGATAAAACGTAAAGCATTGAAGAAAGTGGGACGGTGAATAGACTAATTCAATCGTGGAAATGAATGGCGTTAAGAAGCGAGTTGCCATTGCACGAGAAGGGTTCGGCACGGATGACAGAAATACGACATAGGACCTGATTAATGCTTTTAAACAATAGGAAGAAGGATTATTAATTACCAATAACTAATTATGCAGACACATACCAACAAGCGATTCAACGAAATTTTTACGATGTACACTTATTCTCAGCTCCAGTCAAAGTATTGTTGTAAGTACGTTTTCGAACATTCTATTAGTGAATTGTTCGAAAACCAACATTGGATTTTAAATTGATTGTGATAGGATGAAATTAACTTATATTTCTAGGGGTAAAGTCATGACAAAAGATGTACGCAAAATTAAAACCGAACGTGACTTGCAAGTTGCCTTCGTTCAGCTATTAACGACAACTGGTTTTCGCCATATCACTGTGGCGGATATTTGTCAGGCGTCGCTCACAAGCCGATCAACGTTCTATGCGCATTACTTAGATAAATATGATCTTTTGGAACAGATGGTGGCCCATTATAGCGCGGTTTTCGCCAATCGCGTTGATTTGCGGTTCAATCAAATCATTACCGGTGATATTGACACCTTAGTTGCAGGTCTCTCAGTTGATATGGCTGAAAATCGTGTCGCAGTTCAGACGCTGTTTACTGTGCATGAACCGGAAGCGGATTTACAGGCCAATTTTCGGGCGATGCTGTTAAAAAAATGGCAGGGGTTCATTGCTGAACAAGCGCCCCAGACAGACACGCCGACGGATTTAATTGCGGCCATGGGGACGAGTGTTCAAATGACCTTGATTGAATGGATTATTCAACATGGCGAACCAGCACTCGGTGGCGTGACGGATGCCGTGGACACGATTCGTAAAGCTGTACTTTTGCAGATCAAAACCGACTGAGTAGTCTTGTCGTCAGTCAAAAAAGCGACGTTCTCAATTTACGGGAACGTCGCTTCGTTTTTTAGCTTAAATGTTTTATCTGCAACCTAGAAAGCTGATGCCTATTCTTGATCGTCGACTGATTGAGACTGAGTTTCGCTGTAATCATCGGTTTCGATAATGTAACGAGGACGATGTTTAACTTCTGCAAAAATCTTGCCGATATATTCACCGATAATACTAATCCCAACCAACTGTACGCCACCTAAGAACCATAGACTGGTCATGAGTGACGCCCAACCGTTCGTGACGTTGCCAGTAAAGAAGCGAACTAGGGCATAGATCATCATAATTAAACTGATGACAATGACGACGACCCCCAGTGACATGATTGCTTTGATTGGGGCAACTGAAAATGAGGTAATGCCATCTAAGGCAAATGAAATCATTTTCTTTAGTGGATATTTCGTTTCGCCGGCTAAGCGGGGTTTCCGTTGATAGTATAGTTTTTCGGAGCTATAACCCAATTGAGGAATAATACCACGTAAGAAAAGATTACTTTCGTGGTATGACATTAAAGTTTCAACTGCTCGGCGTCCGAGTAAACGGAAGTCGGCGTGATCAGGCACAAGTTGGACGCCAATCTGATTCATCAACTTGTAAAAAGTCTCGGCAGTCCAGCGTTTGAAAGACGAATCACTGGAGCGATCATTACGGACACCTAAAACGACTTCGTTACCTTCTTGAAAACTCGCGACCATTTGTGGGATGAGATTTTCATCATCTTGCAAGTCGGCATCAATGGTGATGACGGCATCTGCGTAGTTACCAGCAACTTTCATCCCAGCCATTAAGGCATTTTGATGACCAAAATTACGACTGAATTTTAGTCCGGTGAAGATAGTGTCTTCGTTTTCTAAGTCTTGAATCAACGACCAAGTTTTATCTTTACTACCATCGTTGACAAATAAGATTTTACTTTCAGAACTAATTTGATTGTGATCGATCATATCGTACATAATTTTTTTGAGTACCGTTGCAGAAGATGGTAAAACGGCTTCTTCATTGTAGCAAGGTACGACAATGGCTAAATTTGTTTGTTTCATGGTGACTTCCCCTCAAAATCTTTTTGTTACACTATTTATCAAAAATTATAGCTCTTAGTTGTGTGTTGTTAAATTATTATTTGTGCTGAAACAACAAATTAATTATACCTAAGTTGGCTAATAATGAGAAGAGGGCACCTCATGAATTATAATAAGTTGAAATTGCTATTTTAATGAGTGATGACGGTTTAGGCCATTGATTGATAATGACTTGTGACGATAAAGACGGTTGTCGTTTGTTTAAAACTTAGCTAAATCTTAAAAAACGACGGTCACTAAGACTGCAATAATAAACAAGTGTGAAAAAATGAATAGTTTGCTATACTTCATTATTATATAACGTTATTTCAGTGTAAATAATTAGAACAGCTATTGTTCGAGAAAAAAGAAAATGAGAGTTAATTTTGAGAGGAGAATTCAACTTTTGAGTAGGCGGATATTAGTATGGGTAAATTGGTTGGGTGCTGGATTATTAAGTTGGGTCGTTTTAATTGCAGCCTTTCAAACCAACAAACGATTTAGTGGGGAGACTTGGATCAGCTCCGGTGTCCTGCTTTTATTGGCATTAGGACTATTAGTCATCCTAAATGGCTTGCGTCTCTGGCTTGCGAGGTTATCAAACCGAACCACTCGCTGGGTGCTCATTGGCCTGTTAGTGCTCATTGGCCTGATTCAATTGTATGTCGCACTTAACTTTGTTGACGGCACGCAAGCAGATTCATACATGGTTAGAAACCAAGCCATTAATCTTGCGCAAGGCAATCATCACTGGCAAGACTATTTTCAATTGTATCCAAACAATGTTAATTTCACGCTGTTTGAAGCTGGCCTGATAAAGCTGTTTTTGGGTCTTGGCATTAAAACGCCGTGGGAATTCTTGAACATCTTACGCTTTTTGTGGTTGGATACGGCACTATTTTCTGGTTTATATTTGATCAAAAAGTTCCATCGCTGGCAACCTGGGGCAATCAGCTTGACCTTAGCGTGGTTGTGCTACACGCCGTTGTATTTTTATGGTCTCGTTGCCTATACCGATGCACTGGTATTGCCAATCGCGATTAATGTTTTGGCACTAATGTGGGCTGCAACTGCCACGACTGGTTGGCGTCATTGGAGCGCCTTAGTATTGAGTTGGTTATTACTGGCACTCGGGGTTGTGATGAAAAACAACTTGGTTGTTTTTTGGATTGCGTTGGCGATTGGCGTCCTGTTTGCGGCTATTCAGCGGCGACTTAAATGGTCACTTTCAATCGAGTGGTTATTGGGAAGTGTTGCGGTCATCTTCCTATCAACGTCGGTTATGACGGGTATTGCCAGTCATGAGGGCTACCAAAAGGCCCCGGATAAGGCCACGCCAGTCACGAGCTGGATGGCCATCGGCTTAAATGAAAGGTCGTTTGGCAAGTATACAACCAAAGATTTTATGAGTGTGAAACAGGCTAACACGGCTGCTGCTAAGAAACAAGTTGCGGCTAATCTTATCCACTCGCGGCTGAAAGCAATGAGCGCTGTGGATTTGGGAATACACGTTTCAAACAAAATGGGCGTCTTTTTTGCCAAGGGTGATTTTGATGCGACAACTCAGATTGCCCAGTGGGTGAAGGTGCCGAAATGGTACTTGAATCGGCAACGTTCACTGCATTTCTGGTTGCTGCTGAGCACGCAATGTTGGTATTTGATGTTTCTGATTGGGAGCATCTACTTGTTACTTTCACGTAAAGGTCAACAGTTAGCGGTTTCGGTATTTGCCTTGATGATCCTTGGACTGACGTTCTTTCACGTTGGTTTATGGGAAGTTTCGGCGAGATATGCGTTACCACTCTTACCAATCTTGATGATTTTAGGGGTAATTGGTTGGTCAACCTGGCCAGGGATGGCCTTGGCACCGCGGCAGCGAAAGCTAGTCAGTTTGTTAGCGGTGGCCGGGACACTATTCTGTCTCGCGGTGACACTCCAGTTCAGTAAAGATCAACAGTCAGTGATGGCGATTCTTGATTTTCAACGAAATGGGTCATACGCGGCTAGCAGTACCACCCAACTGATTAAACCAACGCAACAAGTAACTAATCACATTCCGTTTAACATGGCCACTAACCAAATTCGCGTCTATCCGACTTCGACGACTGGTAAGGTTACGGTCGTCCTCAAGAATGGCCGGCATGAATTGGCTCGTCGAACGGGTAATCCCGCCCAAGTGGTGACACTTGCCTATCCACGGACGGTTGGGTCAAGCTTGAGTCTTACGATTATTAATCGTGGGAAAACACCGGTTTCGTATTACACGGCGTTAGCGAACTTTTCACAATTAGATGGGACTATCACCAGTGGCCAACGGTCGTATTTACAACATTCGCTTAACTTGTTGCACGCGCCAGCGAACCTGACGAGCAATCGTGCGATTATTGTGATGTTGCTTGGTGAGCTGTTGCTGGTTGTCCTCAGCAGTCGACTTTTGCCGAAGCCCCAGCGCGATTAACACACAACAATACACGAAAGAAATCAATTCAGTTGCGAATTGGTTTTTTTTTTTAGGTTGATGTTAAAGGTTGAAAGACGAAAATCACTAAAGGACTGGTCGCTTGAGATGGTATACAAAAGTAGGTGTCGATGAACTTGCCATCAACACCTATTTTTGTGTTCAGTTTAAATTCAGTTCAGGTTGCTTAAAGACCGTTTGTAACTCGTTTAGGAAGCTGCTGACATGGTAACCATCCGCAACGGCGTGATGAACCGTCATTGAGAGTGGCATCATGGTACGCTGGTCAGCGTGAGTCGTAAATTTACCGGCTTGAAAAACTGGTAAAAATGATTGGAGCAGCGTAAAGGGCAATGGCGTATAACTTGTAAAATCAAGCCAGGGCAGACTTCCAATCGTGAATAAGTTAGCCGATACTGGTGGTTTCGGCATGGGTCCCGGTATTTGACCATATTGCTGCTGATCAGCTAAATAGGCTGCATAAAAGGATTGAAAATTTTGGTCATAAGCGGTCCAAAGGTTTGATATCGTGTGATCCGCATGCATCACCGTGTAGGACGGGTGCACGACGTCGTAGGTCACAAGTTGGTCATCGACACGCCCGATACGAAATTCAGGGTGCTTGGTCAATAAGCGACTGACTAAGTATAAATAAGCAGCGTTGAATTTGACGTTGTTCAGCTTAGTCCAGGCTAGCGTTGCACTAATATCTAGTGTGACGGTCACAGTAAAGCCGGTTGGCATCATTTTAGTGAAATAGTAAAAATAGTCGCGCCGTGGCCAGTTAACTTGGTCAATCGGTGTGAAGTGGGTGTTTAAAGGCTTAGTCATGATTTTGCTCCCAATCTTTAGGTCGACGGTTATAACCGATTTCGTCAAATGGCTGTAGTCGGTGTAACCAAGTGTTTTTTAAGTCTTTTAAGGTTTGACGCATGTTGATCACGTCGGCGGCATCCTTTTTCCAAAGAATTTGATAATCAAAATCTTCACCGGCTTGGGCTTGCCAATCTTGTTGGAACGGCGTGCCATGATAAAAATCTTTATTCAGGTTCAGTTGGTAGAAGGCCCAACGATTGTGCAGATTTGCCGCAGTATCAATAAAGATTTTGTGATTACGACGATTCTGAATTTGAATGACGCCATAGTAAGTCGGTCGTAATTTATACGCTTGTTGTAGTTGTTGTTTTCGATTTGATTCCATGAATTAATCCTTTCGGTTGTCAGTGGGACGTTGGTATTGGCGACCATCGGCACGACGTTGTAGGAAACCATAGTCTACCAAATAACGCCGCACAGTGACATAGTCAAAATAAATTGGCTTTAAGTAGGCATTGATCTCCGGTTCAGTGAGCAGCTGTCCAGTCGGAATTTCCGTAATAATCCGTGTTAAGACAATGATGATCACTTTTTGCTTTTTCGGCCACCGCTTCAGGCGAATCGGGTCCTGGTCAAAGTCAAAATACTGTTGCAAAGTCTGGGCAACTTTATCTTCTGTAATGAGCCAGCGATCATCTAACAACGTTGCTTGTGCGGGTGGTTCGATTAACTGGTCCGCTGCGGCAGTCTGTGCAAAGACACTTTCATAGATTGCGAGGTACAATTTGGCCTGTTTGGCTTTTTCGCGGAAGGTGAATTTTTGATGGCGAATGGTCGCCGCTGCCACTTGCAGCTGTTCAGCCAGTTCTTGATCCTTAATACCGCTAGCGAAGGCGGTCAATAAATCTTGCTGCTTAGGCGTTAAGGTATTATAGCGACTTTTTAAATGGACCAATTGCGACCGATTGCCGCCATGCACCAAATTCAGATGTTCCTCACGCTGTTTAGGTAATGAGTCTGATGGCCAAGTGGCTTGACAGTAATTACAAGCAAAACCAGTTGCGATTGAATGCCAACCGCTTTTTAGGTCATCGAGACTTAAAGTTGTAAAATTCATTGGCCAACCTCCTTAATGGCACTATTTTAACGATGTTTATCAATATAGTCAACGTATTTGCGCAAAATGTTTATGAATATGATAAACATTGTCAGTGTGACTAATTCTAAAGAATAAAAGTTACAAAAAATAAGAATAGTTTTGAATAATTATTGTATTTTTGTTACATAAGCGCTATAGTTATTTTGAAAGATGGAAACGATTACATTTGCGAGAGGAGGATACAAAGTGATTGGTTTTTCAGTCTATTTAAATGATGAGTTAAGTCAGACTAAATTGGATCAGTTGACAGCGTTTAAACAAGCCGGCTTTACAGGGGTATTCACTTCGCTACACATTCCGGAAGACGACGTTGCCAAATATTTGCCCCGTCTTAAACGGTTAGGGGCTGCTTGCCAGCAACTATCATTACAGCTGACAGCGGATGTCTCAGCGGCCGGGATGACACGCTTGGGTCTAGATATTGAAGATACGAACGCGATTACCCAATTGGGGGTAACTGGCCTACGGATTGATGATGGCATTGAAATGGCTGTCGTCGCGCGGTTATCACAGCAGTTACCAATTGCGCTAAATGCTAGCACGATTACGTCCGCGAACATCGCGACTTTAAAAGCGAATCAGGCTGATTTTGACCATTTAGAGGCTTGGCACAACTATTATCCACGGCCAGAGACCGGTTTAGATGAAGCTTGGTTGGTCGACAAGAATCGTTGGTTGCGTGCGCAAGGATTCAAAACGATGGCGTTTGTGGCTGGTGATGCGCAACGGCGCGGCCCATTAGCGGCTGGGCTACCCACACTAGAAGTTGACCGCTACCAATCACCGTTGGCAGCGACGCTTCGCTTGATGGCCCAAGACGACGTCGATCAGGTCTATCTCGGTGATCCCGGGTTGAGTGCCCATAGTCGATTACAATTTCAACAGTATTTCCAGCAGCACAATTTGGCTTTAATGATCAAAACTAACCAGGACTGGCTCTTGCAACAAGTTTGGCATCAGCGATTGGACGTGGCCCGCGATGTCGTTCGGTTAGTGGAAGGCCGGCAACAATTTCAACAAGTTGCCCCGGCATCCTTGATGACACGGGCAGTTGGCGCGATTACGCTGGATAACAACGACTATGGCCGCTATGTGGGTGAGTTACAGCTAGTCAAACGACCACTTGGAGCTGATCAGCGCGTCAATGTGATTGGTCAAGTTTGTCAGGAAGATTTAGCTTTATTACCATTAATTGCAGGTGGTCAGGCGATTAAATTTATTAAGGAGGCGGACGCTAATGGATTTGGCTAAACTAACGACCGAAACTCGGAATCAAAAGACCATGGCTTTAGACACCATGTCTACTCATGATATTTTAGCGTTAATGAATCAAGAAGATCAGCGGGTGCCACAAGCAGTTGCACAGGCCTTACCGGCAATTGAAAGCGCTGTTACAGTGATTGCCGCAAACTTCAAGCAAGGGGGTCGATTATTTTACATGGGGGCCGGTACTAGCGGTCGACTAGGCGTTTTAGATGCCGCCGAGTGTGTGCCAACCTTTGGCACTGACCCAGAAATGGTTCAAGGGTTGATTGCCGGTGGGATGTCGGCCATGACCGTCGCGGTGGAAGGCGCCGAAGATTCAGAAAAGCTCGGCCGGCAAGATTTAATTGCGGCTAAGCTGACGGCCAATGATACGGTGGTGGGTATTGCGGCGAGTGGTCGCACGCCTTACGTGATTGGCGGTTTGGATTATGCCAAGCAAGTCGGTGCCGCCAGAATCAGTTTAGCTTGTAATCGGGGGGCGGCGATTAGTCAGCATGCCCAAACGGCAATTGAAGTGGAAGTCGGTCCAGAAGTATTGACTGGGTCAACGCGGCTGAAGTCCGGAACCGCACAGAAACTAGTATTGAATATGCTTTCGACAGTCTCGATGATTGGCATCGGGAAGGTTTATAAAAATCTCATGGTTGACGTTAAACCAACCAATGAAAAATTGGTAGAACGGTCGAAACGGATTATTATGCAGGCGACGGATTGCTCACTCGCCACGGCGACCGCCGCGTTTGCGACCGCCAATCAAGATGTCAAATTAGCAATCGTGATGGTTTTGACCGATCTGAGCCGTGATGAAGCGGCAGCGCGGTTGCAACAAGCTAAAGGATTTGTTCGTCCAGCAGTTAACTAAAAGGAGGTACTAATTATGGCTGAAGATAAATATGTACAGCTCGCACATGCGATTTATGCTCATGTGGGCGGTCCACAAAATATTTCGAAGCTGATTCACTGCATGACCCGAGTTCGGATGACTATTCGGGATGAATCCATCGTCGATATGGATGGGTTAAAGGCAATTAAAGGTGTCATGGGTGTTGTTCAGGAAGATACGTTACAAGTTATCGTGGGTCCTGGGACTGTTGACAAGGTCGCGGCTGAAATGGTTAAAGAAGTGGGCGTAGGTTTAGGTGACCCATTCCCAGATCCTGAAACATTTTCAACTGACAGCACGTCGGAAAAATCGGAACATCAACTGGATAAGGAAAAGGTTGAGGCGAAAGCTAAGAAAGTTCACGCCGAACAAAAAGCAAAAATCAAACAGACCCCAATGCGGAAAATTTTAAGTGCTATTTCTAGTATATTTATTCCATTAATTCCCGTCTTTGTCGGTGCTGGTCTGATTTCTGGGATTGCCGCGATTTTATCAAACATGATGGTTGCCGGCGATATTGGTAAAAACTGGACAGACTTTATTAATGTGTTGAAAGTAATCAACGGCGGGCTTTTCTCTTACTTAGTGATTTATGTTGGGATTAATTCTGCGACGGTCTTTGGTGCAACTGCTGGTCTCGGTGGGGTGATTGGTGCCGTGACCCTCTTGACTGGGATTACACCAGAAGCACCAATTCACAACATTTTTAACGGCCAAGCGCTTTCAGCTGGCCAAGGTGGGATCATTGGGGTTATCTTTGCCGTTTGGGTTCTTTCCATTGTTGAAAAATGGTTACACAAGGTTATTCCAGATTCAATTGATATTATCTTGACACCGATGATTACGCTACTAGTCATTGGGGTGTTCACGATTTTCTTGGTCATGCCAGTTGCTGGCGTCATCTCAACCGGCTTAGTTGGCGGGATTGAATGGGTCTTGAATGTTGGTGGGGCCTTCTCAGGCTTTGTTCTTGGACTATTCTTCCTACCGATGGTGATGTTCGGGTTACATCAAATTTTGACGCCAATTCATATTGAAATGATTAACAAATTAGGCTTCACACCGTTATTACCAATCTTGGCAATGGCGGGTGCCGGTCAAGTTGGGGCAGCGTTCGCACTTTGGATTCGTTGCCGGAACAATAAAGAACTTTCAAACTTAATCAAAGGGGCCTTGCCGGTTGGCATCCTCGGTATTGGTGAACCACTGATTTATGGGGTGACCTTACCACTTGGTCGTCCGTTCATCACTGCTTGTATCGGTGGTGGGATCGGCGGTGCGGTCATTGGCGGTCTTGGCCATATTGGCGCCATCGCAATCGGGCCTTCTGGGGTTGCGTTGATTCCGTTGATTGCTAACGGACATTGGCTCGGTTATGTGATTGGGCTGTTAGCAGCATACGCAGGCGGCTTTGTGGCAACTTACTTCTTTGGTATTCCTAAAGATGCGATGGTTGCTAAAGACAAAGATGGTAATTTAATTAACGCTTAGGAACAATTGGACGGAGGCAAATAATGACTAACATTTTATTTACGATTCATAGCCGGCTGACGGACTTTTCCAACGCTGACCAAAAAGTTGGCCGTTATATTTTGGCTCATGCCCATGATGTGATGACAATGAGTACGACTGAATTGGCGGAGGCAACTGGTGTCAGCACGGCGACAGTCGTTCGGTTTGGCAAAACATTGATTCCGGATGGGGGCTTTCCCGCCTTAAAATTACAGCTGTCTGCTGAAACAAATGTTGATGAGAAACTGTATGCGGAAATTAACCCCAAGGACAGTATTGATGCCGTCAAGTCGAAACTGACATTGCGGATTACGCATACGTTGGAAGAAACGAATCTGAGTTTAACTAACGCTGCGCTTGTGAAAGCTTGTCAGCTAATCGCTGCGGCTGACAATGTCTATGTCTACGGGATTGGCGCTTCAGATGTGGTGGCGGCCGATTTGCAGCAGAAGTTGATGCGCGTTGGCAAACCGGTCATGCATACGCAAGACACGCATTTAATCACGGTTGGATTGACCACCCTTAAGCAACGCGGTGTCTTGATTCTGATTTCTAACTCTGGTGAAAAACAAGAGAGTGCCAATCTAGCGGCCGTTGCGCAAGCAGTTAAAATGCCGATTATCGTCGTGACTCGCAACGCGAAAAGTTTGTTAGGACAATTGGCGGATGTCGTGTTACGAAATGATGATAGTGAGGAAAATCAAACGGCGCGGAGTGCTGCGACAACCTCATTGATGGCCCAACTCTATGTGATTGATCTTTTGTATTACACTTATATCAAAACGGACTATCAAACGCATATTGCCCAATTAGTCGAATCTCGTGAAGCAATTCAAGAACATTTTTAATTGGCTAAGACAGGAGGATTCAAATGTTTGGATTTAAGAAGAAAGTTAAGCACGAAACCCTAGGCGCGATTGCTAGTGGTCAACTGATGGCGATCACCGCAGTGGCCGATCAAGTCTTTTCACAGAAGATGATGGGCGATGGCGTGGCGATTGAACCTACCGCGGATCAAATCGTTGCCCCAGCTGATGGTGAAATTACCATGATTGCCGACACGAAGCACGCCATCATGATGACGACTACTGAGGGGCTAGAGCTGATGTTGCATCTTGGTCTCGATACTGTCGAACTACAAGGTAAGCCATTCACGGTGGCTGTGAAAGTTGGCGATCATGTTGAAGCTGGAGCGCCGCTCGCAACGATGGACCTTGCTGCGGTGAAGGCCGCTGGCAAGGGAACGACCGTGATGACGGTCGTGACGAACATGGATCTGGTTGAACAAGTCGACAAAGTACCAGATCAGGCCGTTCAAACAGGGGCCACCGTTGCAACCGTTACCCTTAAATAATCAAAAAACGAGTTTGGGATTTTTCAATTCCCAAGCTCGTTTTTTTTTGATTATTTTTTTGGTGAAAGTTGATCGACTAACGTTGCATCAGGTGAAACATAGCGGGTCTTTTGACCTTCATAGATCACAAAGCCAGGTTTAGCGCCATTTGGTTTCCGAATTCGTTTGACCTGAACATAATCAACCGGTACAGTCGCTGAATCTCGCGCTTTAGAAAAATAGGCTGCAAGATTAGCCGCTTCCGTAAGTGTTTGCTCACTTGGATCGGCACTATGGATAATGACATGTGACCCGGGAATCTTTTGGGTATGCAACCAGATGTCAGATTTACGGGCGGTTTTCAATGTCAACTGATCATTTTGGCGGTTATTTTTACCAACCGAGATTTCAGTCCCATCACTCGCAAAAAATTGTTGTGGCTGACTAGGTTTGCGTGAAGCCCGTTGCTTCTTGCCTGTTTTACGCTGTTTTAAATAACCTTGTTGGGTCAGCTCTTCACGAATTTCAGCAATGTCAGCCGGGGTAGCGAGTTCGATTTGGGTTTGAATATTGTCCAAATAGTCGATTTCAGCTTGCGTGATGGTGAGCTGCTCATTCACGTAGGTCACGGCATTTTTTTGTTTTTGATAACGTGAAAAATACTTTTGGGCATTGCGTGACGGTGACAACTGGTTGGATAATTGAATCGTTAGTGGGGCATTATCGTGATAATAATCCGCCAGTGTGATTTCGGTCATGCCACGTTTAACTTCATGCAAATAGGTTGTCAGGATTTCACCCTTTAATCGTAGCTCATCCGCCTGTTTGGTATTAGCAAGTGTTTGTTGCAATTTTTTATATTTATTACGATTCTTCTTCAAATCGTTGCGAACCACACGGATGAGATTGCCCGCTTGTTGTTGGACGCGTTCCCGCTGGGCAGCATCTTGATAGTAAAAATCTAGTAAAGCGCTCAGTGAGTCAAATTGCCGGCGTTGATCACCGAATGCGTCAAAACTGCCGGCGGCAAACATCGTCTTATGATTACTCAAGGTAATCAAGGCTGGTTCGGGGTGGTTAAATTGGGCTAAGAAAGTCTGATAGTGTTTGTTCAAGTCGCCTGGTTGATGGAGATCCGCAGCTAACTGAGCCGCACTATCACGACCAAGACCTTGATAGTGTTGTTGTAACTGTTTTGCCAAGACGGTATCACTTGGATATTGTTGAACCAAGTCACGATAGTCGTCATTCGGCGTAAATGGATCGCGCTTGTCTTGCTTGGGTGGTTCGATATAAGTTGCACCAGGCAATAGTAACCGATAGCGGTTCTGATCGGCGCCAACGTGTTTAATGACGTCGAGGATTTTACCGGTTTGATTATCAACTAAAATCACATTACTGTGTCGTGCCATGATCTCGATGATCAAGGTCAAGGTTTCAGCGTCCCCAAGTTCGTTACGCGTCGTAATGGTGAACTGCACGACGCGGTCATTGGCCGGCTGCTTAATTTCAGTAATGATTGCGCCTTGTAAATATTTGCGCATCATCATCGCAAAATTAGTTGGGACGGCGGGATTAACATACGGAATCCGGGTCACTTGGACCCGGGGGTAAGTTGGATCGGCCGAGAGTAAAACTGGCCAGTTTTTGCCGTTGGCGCGAACGGTTAAAATTAATTCATTTTGATAGGGCTGATGGATCTTGGAAATGCGTCCGCTGACTAAATTATGTTGTAGTTCAGTGACCATGGCGTGGGTAAATAGGCCATCAAAAGACATGTGATCACTCGCTTTCATTTGATAGAATTATTTTTGACTAGCGTCTGAAAGTACCGAAAATACTGACCGCTGTGGGTTCAGCGACGATTCCCGACGTTCGTTTTCTCAACTGTTAAAAACAGTTAACCTAAACTAGTATACCGTGGGAATGGGCTTGGCGCAAAGGATTTGGTTGTAGCCGTCGCAACGTTAAGTTCTGGGATTGCCTGATTTCTTGGTGGTGATGACACCAGTCAGAATTAATGCTATATGCAATAACGATTAAAACAATTGATTAAGCAAAAAAATGGTTTCATCATGAGTCCCCTTATTGTATAATACAAGATGAATTGAAATATTTTGGGAGGGTCCATCATGAAATCGAGTTTAGCAGCTTTGGCGGCTACCGCCAAACAACAAACGGTTGTATTAAAAGAAATCACTAAAAAACAAGGGGTGACCGTTGCGGAGTGGCAATTATTGTCGCAGTTATTGGCTGGCTTTGATACCCAAGAAAAGTTAGCGAGTGAAATGCAGCTGGATACGTCCACTTTAAGTCGCCAACTCGCCAGCTTAGTGAAGAAAGAAAAGTTGAGCAAGGAAGCGATTGGGCGCGATCGGCGTCAATTAATTTATACGGTGACGCCGGCTGGTGACGAGGCGGTTTCAGCAATTAATAAAGCCTACAATGACTATGAAGCAGCCGTTTTTGATAAATGGCCACAAGATGAACAGAATTTATTAAAAATCTTGTTAAATCGCTTAAACAAATCCGTTGATCGTACCTTGGTACCATAAACCAATTTTGCATGGTGTCCACAAGGTGGAGGCAGCCTGAGTTTTATGCTATGATAATGAGTATTATTTTAGATGAGAAGTAGGTGTATGTCATGAAGATTGCTGTTGTTACTGACAGCACCAGCTATTTAACGCCGCGAGAACTGACCGACAACGATATTCGTGTGGTACCGATTCCGGTGATTATAGATGGCAAAGTGTATCAAGAAGGCGTCGATATTACGACGGAAGACTTCTATGCTAATATGCATACATTTAAGTCTTTCCCAAGCACATCCCAGCCACCGGTTGGCGAAATGATTGAGTTTTATAATAAGTTGGGCGATGAAGGTTACGACGCGGTTATTAGTATTCATCTCGCTAGTACGATTTCTGGCTTCTATAATAGTCTGGAAAAAATGCGTGAGCTGGTCACCAACATCAAGTTGATTCCGTATGATTCGCAAATCACGGTTCGTTTGATGGGTTATTTGGCGATTGAGGCCGCTCGGATGGCTAAAGCTGGTCATTCTGTTGAAGAAATCTTGGCGCGCTTGGATGAGTTACGGGCAACCATGGGTGAATACTTCATCGTTGATGATTTACAAAATTTAGTTCGGGGTGGTCGTTTATCCAATGCCTCTGCCTTCATTGGCAGTGTCTTGCGAATCAAACCGATTTTAACGTTTAATGAAAAACATGAGATTGTCGCGTTTGAAAAGGTGCGTTCTTCCAAAAAAGCCATTGCCCGTGTCGAGCAATTATTTGCAAAAGCTCAAGCAGAGATTAAGTATCCGCTCCGCGCAATTATTGTGCAGGGAAATAACTTGGACGCGGCACAAGCTTGGAAAATCAAGTTGCAACAAAAATATCCAGATATGCCAATTGACATAACTTATTTTGGACCAGTCATTGGGACCCATCTGGGTGATAAATCGTTGGCGTTAGCCTGGTTGAAAGATATTGACAAGGCGTACAAATGATCACATTTGAGTTTTCAACTGCCGCTGCAACGCAAGCAGCGGCTTATGCATTGCGGCAGGCTGTGTTTGTCGAAGAACGTGGCATTGCGGCCACCGTTGAGTTTGATGAAAAGGATACGGATGACCGGCTATACTTAGTTGCGTACGCTGAATCCAAGCTACCAGTCGCCACCTTGCGCTTAGAACCACAAGCAGATCAGGTCATGCGATTTGGGCGAGTTTGTACCCGTAAGAGCTTTCGTGGTCATGGCATTGGGCAACAACTGCTGACGGCTGCTGAAACGTGGTCAGTCCAGCATGGCTACACGAAAGGCTTGATTCATGGGGAAGTCTCTGCGCAAGGATTTTATGAACGTTGCCAGTATCGGGTGACTGCTGGGCCTTATGATGAAGATGGGGCGCCAGTCATGGTCATGATGAAAACCTTTTAGCAAGTGATAAGCGTTACGGCCGGCGTCGTAGCGTTTTTTATTCGACGTGCACCTGATGTGAGCTAATTAAAATTTAAAGGGAGTGGTCATTTCATGAAAACGCGTGCCGAACTGAAACAGGAAGTGAAACAATTATTTAAGGGACGTTGGCGAAGCGCCATTTTACTCTGTATCGTGGTCAGTTTGTTGTCAATCTTTGGCATTTTGACACAGACTTCTAACGGCATGAATCAAGCGACTAGTCATCACGCGACGGATTACAGCTCATTGACACAGTTACCACATTTAAGTTGGCAACTGTTGTCAATCATGACTGGGGCCGTCTTAATTGTGTTACTGATCCAGTTAGTCTTTTACTTTGTAGTCAAAATTTTTTCGGTGGGGACGAGCTATTCAATGCTTGACTGGGTGCGCAACCCAGCCCGAGAAATTCACCCTGTCAGTGATTCGACGATTGGATTCACCAAACAATATGCCTGGTCGATTATTGGGTTACAAATCTGCCAAGCGGTGCTTACTTTTCTTTGGAGCTTATTATTGATTGTTCCCGGGATTATTAAGGCGTTCGCTTATTCACAGACCTATTTTGTTTACAAAGATTTATTGGCCGCGACACCAAATGGGCAACCACGGCCACGATATCGTGATGCGATTACTCGGAGTCGTCAGTTGATGCGTGGTCATAAATTTGAGTATTTTGTCTTACAATTGAGCTTTATTGGTTGGGCACTGCTGAGTGGCTTAACAATGGGAATTGGCCAATTGTGGTTAACACCTTACCGCTTTGGTGTATTTGCGGCTTATTATGATAACTTAGTCACGACAGCGGCGACTGATTAACGACCAGTCGTCTTTCAAGTTGCGAGAACTGAGTTGTGGCAGGCCTAACTTTTTAGGTCAAAGCGATTGAGTTACTCACGACAATTATTAAAAAATATGGTAAACTTGCGGAAGCAAGAAAGGAAGTGCGATAGTTAATGCCTGAACAACAGCCGACGCGTCTGTCACGCTTAAAAGCGCGGCAAGAATCGACCAGTCGTAAGCGATCGAAGTCTGGTGCACCAAAGACACCACAAGCACCGAAGTCGCCGAAAACACCTAAATCGTCGAATAAAAAGCGTCATCTCTCGTTATGGTTATTGGCTTTAATCGTGATTGCGCTTGGGGGCACAGCTATTTACTTTGTCAAAGCGTCTACGAACCAAGACTTAGTTGAAACAACCAGTTCCTCAAGCAGTAGCAGTTCGCGAAAAAGTTCATCGTCAAAAAAGAAGTCTTCTAAAAAGAAGACTAAAAATTCTAGCAGTTCGACCGACTCGACAACTTCGTCTAGCACAGCGGTAACCACTGCTGACAGTGGGACAAACACCCCGGACAATAGTCAAAGTTCGAGTCACACGTCAACGGGGACAAGCGGTAATTCGAATCAAAGTACCTCAACTGCCGCTGCAAGCTCAACAACAACTAATAATAGCACCCAAAACAGTAGTTCCAGTACGGCGCAGAGTACGACATCGAGCAGCAGTAGTGCTGACACGAGTGGTAGCTCTAAGGACTTCAGTACCTTAGATGAAGCCACAAAATATGGACAGGCCCACTCTGGTGACTATACGATTAAAAATGGTGACACCAACGGGACTTACTACACGGTCACGACGAAGTAGTCACGATTGTGGTAGCACCGTCGTCAGGCTAGTTTAGTCTTAGTCGACAAACTCAGGATGATTGCCAAAAGTTTAAGAATCGGAGTGGTGAGAATGAATCACAATGTCGAAATTAAATATCCCGCAATTTTTCGTGATGAAGGGACGTACTGGGATGTTCGCTTTCCAGACGTGCCAGCCGCGCAGACCTTTGGCGCGAGTGTCCAAGTTGCTGCGGATAATGCGGCGAATGCGTTAGCCATTGCTTTATTTGAACAAGATCCACCACAAGCCTCAAATCCGCAATATTGGCGGTTAGCCTCAACTGAGTTTGTGGTTTGGATTACGATGGCTGATGTTGAATTTGGCCCGGGTTCGGAGTCTCCTAAACCCATGAGTTAAGTTGTTTCTAGAACGGTTTGCCACTGGGCAGGCCGTTCTTTCGTTATAGAAAGGGTCGAAAATAAGATGCAAGCACATCCGTTAGTTTTTGATACAAAAATTGCTAAAGACAAACCGGAAAATATTCGGCACCCACACAATGATTGTCCCTTCTGTGAACCGGCTGAACTGACCGATATTTTGGCCAAAGATGCTGATCGGCTCTGGTTAATGAATAAATTTCCAACGTTACAGGCCACCTTACAAACCATTGTGATTGAAACCCGGGATCACTTGGGTGACATTGCCAGTTACTCGCAAGCACAGAACCGGGCCATTTTTTCATTTGCTTTGCAGCATTGGCAGGAGACGATTGCGAGTGGTCGCTATGAATCGGTGTTGCTGTATAAAAATTTTGGTCCCCACTCAGGTGGGAGTTTGCGGCACCCCCATATGCAAATCGTCGGCTTAAAAGATGTGGATGGTTATGCCAATATCACGTCAGCAAATTTAACCGGCTATCCGATTATCTCAACCGCTAACCTCAGTGTCACGGCATCTGATCAGCCCATTATGGGGTTTGTTGAGTTTAATGTGGCGACCTCATGGGACGAGACTGATTGCTTAGCAGATGCCGTTCAAAAAGTGGTTCAATATACGCTTAATGATTATTTTAATGGTCGCTGTGATAGTTATAATTTGTTCTTCTATCCGTCAAAGGATCAGGTCGTTTGTAAAATTGAACCGCTATTTAACGTCTCACCGTATTACATCGGCTATCGGTTATCGCAGGTTGATACGCCGGAACGGATGCGCGAAATAGCCGCCGCAGTTCGGCATCGCTTTGAGACTAAAGATTGAAAAATGAAATTTGAGCGTAAAACTCCCTGTGTTAATAGTTGGATTGCTGTTGTTTCCGGTTGGGATTGATCACATGCGGTCGCGGGACCGGGCCAAGCCAAGCACGTCTTGGCCCTCGCCCGAAACCCTTGCAAAAGTCGCAAGTGTCCCGGACCGTCCGTGGCGTAACGTCGGCAAAAACAGCCGATGCAACGCCACCATCACGACCGATGTGATCAGTCCCAACCTTCAGCTATTATGCTTTGCAGAGGCGGGTAGAACCATTGTTCTGTGTCGGTAAGCTTAGTTGGCATTTCTTGGCCACATGATCTTGTAGTATTGAATCGAAGTTGCAGAGTAGCGCGCTCAGTTGTTGGGACTATCTCTCACTACGAGCCTAATTAGGGAGCGTCTGTTGCTGATGTAACCTTAGTTGCGATTTTTAGTTGAAAAGCGCAAAAAAATAAGTCTACCGTTAGCGTTTGCTAGCTGTAGACTTATTTGGCTCTTTGTCAACTGTTGTTGGTAATCAGCTATCATTAGCGCCCAGCCGCCCCGTGGCTGGGCGCTTTCTGTACA
>NZ_BJDG01000013.1 GCF_005404945.1 Lactiplantibacillus pingfangensis
TGGACATACAAAAATCCCTCCATGATAATCAGATGAATTATAGTATTTCATCTGACAACCATAGAGGGATCATAACATATGTCAAAAAGAAAACTTTTTCTAATCAGTCTCATTGTCATCTTGATCGTCGCTAGTATTGGTGGCGGCTATTGGTGGACGCATCGCAGCACCGATGATCCTAGCCATCAAGTTTATGTCGATAGCACTAATATTTCACCCGCCATTTCAACCACTAAAACTTTCTATCAAAGCTTTATCGCGGCCTATCCGCAACTAAAATCAGCCATTGATCACGACTCGGAGCCTAATACTTACGCGGTTCCGGGACTTATTCAGACCAAAACATTACGCGCCGGCACCAAAACGGTTGGCAAAGCGACTGATATGGACCCACAAGGCTTGGCAATCACACCGAAATACTTGATTATTTCTGCCTATAGCCGGAGCAAAAAATACAATTCCGTGCTCTACTTTATGGATAAGAAAACAGGGCAATATGTTAAACAGATCGTCCTGCCGACAACCTCGCACGTTGGTGGCTTAGCCTATGATCCAATCAGCAAGCGGCTGTGGGTTGCAACGCAACGCGGGTTATCACAAGCCACGCTGTCCGCCTATAATCAGGCGACATTAGCCAAAGCCAGCTTTAAGTCCTCACATCAAGCCACAAAATTTGATCACGTGGTCGCGTTACCGAATATCCCGCGTTCGTCGTTTATCGCTTATCACAACAACACGCTGTATACTGGGTATTTCTCTCAAGCCAGCCAAGGCAAGTTTATTAGTTATCCCTTGTCAACAAGTGGCATGCCACGTTTAAGCAGTCGTTCCGATGTGGATTTACGTGGCAAGCATCTCTATGACAGTTCATATACGACCAACAAGCAGCTCCAAGGCGTGACCTTTTATGAAGGCCAGATTCTCTTTTCACAATCGTTTGGTAACGCGCATTCTAACTTATTAACTTTCGACAATGACGGTCAAAAGACTTGGTTAGATTTTGACCATGATGACATGCTCAAAAGTGTTGCTTTACCACCTTATATGGAACAAGTCGCTGTCGATGGCTCTGATTTGTATGTGTTATTCGAATCCGGCTCATCACATTACCGCTCACAAAAGCTAAGTATTCATGCCGATCGTATTATCAAGCTGAATTTAAAAACGCTCTTAGGGCAGTAAAGCTTTCGATCTGGATTCGGTTTGCCACTTCCGGTCGCCACTGATTACATTTTTAAAATCAAAGCGCCAAAAACAACTGATACAAACATTTAGACAATTCAAAATAGTAGCGGATCATTACTTGAATTTTTTCAAGTATAATGATCCGCTACTATTTTTAGCCTTCATGAAAAAAAAGTAACTGATGACTCTTTCACAACGCTGTGTACATTATTAGAGACGAGTTAACCAAACTTACCAGCACAACATCTTCACTTTTCTCCATTAAGCCTGGTTAACAGTCGCTTAGCTGTAGGTTGGGACTGATCGCATCGGTCGCGAGGGCCAAGACGTGCCTGGCTTGGACCGGTCCCACGACCGCATGTGATCAGTCCCAACCGGAAGCGGCAATCACCAATGAATTTTGCTATCAAGTTAATTATGAAAAAAGCTTAGATAACCTTCATTTTTCAGTACTGGCAAGCCTTGCCGTCACTCACTATACTCAAGTTACTTGAAAACGAAAGGTGGTCATACGAATGCTCATCGAAAATGAAACTCCGGCATTAACGATTATTGCTGCACAAATTGTGAAAGTTTTCTATCCGTTCATCCTAGCGCGCACGGAAACTGGTCAATACTTACACTTACAACTTTCTGATCGTGAACAACAAGACCCACTGTTTTGGGACAGCCTCCGCAGTATTTTACAGGCTCATCTGTGGGTCCCGATTGGACAACATTACCATCAACTACTTGATGATGGCTGGCTGCAGCCGACCACGGTTACCCCTGTCTGAGAAATCCTCAGGAATTTTTCACTTGTCGTAAGGGGCAAGCTTCCGCGCCAACCAGTATGCTTAATAAAAAAAACGAGGTAATCCCATGACAACAATTTTAGCCATGTTCTTCCATTTAAATACGATTTTACCCCAACTCATTGCCAGCTTCGGTAATTGGATCTATGTCGGTCTGTTCTTACTCATTTTTATTGAAACTGGACTAGTCGTCTTCCCGTTCCTGCCTGGTGACTCAATCTTATTCCTATGCGGCTCATTAGCAGCCATGGCCAGCGGGTCCCTCAACATTTGGGTTCTAGCCGCCACCCTCACACTCGCCGCCATTCTTGGTGACTTATGTAATTTTGAAATTGGCAAACGCTTTGGCGCTTATGTTTTAAATAACAATCGGCTCAAACGTTTCATTAAGCCTAAATACGTCCAAGACTCACAAGAATTTTTTGACCGTCATGGGAGCTTGGCAATCTTTCTAGGGCGCTTTGTCCCAATCATTCGGACCCTAGTGCCATTCACTGCTGGCATGAGTGCCATGCATTATCCAACTTTTGCACGCTACAACATCATTGGTGGGATCAGTTGGATTGTCGTCACGCTTGGCGCTGGCTTCCTATTCGGCAATATTAGTTTCGTCCAACAACATTTCGAACTAATCATGCTCGCAATCGTCTTCATCTCTTTGATCCCTGTCGGCATTAGCATGCTGAATCGACGCAAAACGGTTGAATAACCACAATTTTTTAAAGTAAAAGAGGTCTACGGATGGCAAAAATATTAATCGTGGCCCAACAAGATCCGCTACTAAATCAGCTCATTAGCTATTTACGGCAAAATCATTTCGGCCTCAAAACAATGACCAACAACGCTGACGCGACGCGACTCGCTGAACGTCACCCCGGGAGTTTTAGTCTCATTATTTTAAATTGGCAAGGTGCCAATTCAAAAACCTTGTCACAAATTCAGCGCCTTCGGCAGTCGCCAACCACTGCCATCATGGTCGTGACGACCATCACGGATACCGCACAAAAGATTGCCGTCTTAACGGCTGGAGCAGATGATTTTGTGACCGAGCCACTGAGCTTACTCGAGTTAATTACTCGTGTGCGGGTCCTACTCCGTCGTCAATCCGGCGTGCAAACAAGCGGCAGTCAATTTCGATATAGTGATTTACTCATTGATACTAAAACGCGCCAAGTTTGGCGCAATGGTGTCTTGATTCAATTAACCCAACGTGAATACCAATTATTATTAGTATTGGTCCAGCATGCGGAGGTTCAGTTAAGTCGTGCCGACTTACTAGCCTTAGCTTGGGGCGCCGACTTTACCGGTCAGCCCAACTTGATTGATGTCTACATTCGCTACTTACGCCAAAAATTAGCCCTGACTACCACGCACCAACTGATTAAAACGGTGCGTGGCGTGGGCTATTGCTTACAAGCTTAGCCAAAAAGGCGCGCATCTTTCGCGATGGGCGCTTTTTGACTGGCGTCAGCAACGGTCGCTCCCAAACCAAACTCGTGGTAAACGCGCCGTCAGTCAGAAACGTTGTCCCACGGCCGCATATTATCAGTGGCAACCGGAAGCGACAACTTTTAACTACAGACTAAAAAAGAGCCTGGTTTTCCTTCCCAGACCCTCAAAGAACCGGCTATTATGACTAATAATGGCTGATCACTAGCAATATTGCGAGTGACTATATTGCTAGTATAAGAAGTTGTCAGTTTGAACGCCAGTGCAACTTTCTGAAACTTTTCTGAGATTTTCTTAGACTGTAACCAAAATTTAGTAATTGGTTATAGTTGTCCCATTTCATAATTATCACTATACTAAATACAAATAACTCAATCAGAGGTCCAATCGAATGCCAAAAATTTTATTAGTAGATGATGAAGCCAGTGTCGTTGACTTTTTACAGCAAGAATTAGTTTTTGAAGACTATCAAGTCGTCACTGCAGCAGATGGGCAGGCGGCCTATGACACGTATCAACAACAAAAAGATAGCTTGGATCTGATTATTTTAGATTGGATGCTACCTAAGATGGATGGACTCGAAGTCCTACGTCGCATCCGTAAACACGATGAGATTCCGGTGATCATGATGACTGCGCGTGACTATGTCAGTGATAAAGTTGCCGGGCTTGACGGTGGTGCAGATGACTACATCACCAAACCTTTTGATACCGAAGAACTGCTAGCCCGCGTTCGCGTCATTTTGCGACATGAAGAACGCCAGCAGAATGTCAAAGAAGTTTATCAATTTTCAGATCTAGAACTTAATACTAAAGCTCGGCAAGTTAAACGAAATCAACGGCTCGTGCAATTAACCCAACGGGAATATGACCTGTTACTCGCACTGCTCAAAAATGCGCCAGAAACCTTGACGCGCGATGAGTTGTTGGACCAAGTGTGGGGTGTGGATTTTGAAGGCCAACCGAACATTGTTGATGTCTATGTCCGTTACTTACGCCATAAAATTGATACCGAAGCTGATTTTAAATTGATTCACACTGTTCGCGGCGTTGGTTACTGCTTACGCGATGATCACCATACGTCATGATTCCAGAAATTAACCCGACTTAACAGACTGACTCGCTTCAAGTTATCGCTTGTCGCGAGCCAGTTTGGCGTTAAAGTAGTAATTCCAGCTAATCGTTAGTATTATTCTGAAAAAAAATCAGAAACTTCTCGTTTTACCTGAGTGGTTACGCGTCACGATAGTTCGTATACTAGGACTATCGTAATTAAACTGTATCGGAGCTGAGCGACAAATGTCAAAATCGAATCAAACGAAACGTTGGCTCGTGCCAATTGTGGCCGGACTTGCTGCTCTTGTGATTATGTCTCTTGTTTTTGCAATCAAAGACATCACCCCATTTGGCAATCATAATTTACTTTTCAGTGACCTTGGTGGCCAATATTTATCTTTCTTTACCGCATATCGACACGCGCTTTTAACGCATAGTTTTCAATTGTATTCCTTCTCCCAATCTTTGGGCGGCAACGCCTTGCCAACAATTGCCTACTATTTATTAAGTCCGTTTAATTTGCTCATTTTACTTTTTCCAGCGGCAAATATCCCAACCGGCTTAAACGTCATTATTCTCGTAAAAATCATGGCAATTGCCATCACAATGACTAGCTTCCTACAGACGCATTTTCAAACCCGTCGCTGGTCAATCGCCATTTTTGGCGTCGCCTTTAGCTTATCCGGCTTTGTGGCCTTAAACTATTTCACGATTATGTGGTTAGACGCCCTAATCTGGTTGCCACTAGTGATCAAGGGGTTAGAACGCCTCGTTAAAACCGGTCACCGTGGGCCATTTTTCTGGTGGCTATGGGTCAGCATCGTGACCGATTACTATCTCGGATACATGACATGCCTGTTTGTCGTTTACTACTTCATCACCCAATTGATCACCATGAAACAACCCGGAGCGTCCTTTTGGCAAACGGTCAAAACTCAACATCGGTTAATCATCCGCGTTGTCACAACTGCCGTACTCAGCGGTCTCAGCACGCTATTCGTCTTAATTCCAACCGGTTTAGGTATGTTGCAAACCGCCAAATCGAGTGTTCAATTGAGTTATTACTTACCATTCCCACAGTTTGGCCTTGGTATTTTTAGTCAACTGGGTCTGGGGGCAAATAATTATATGACGCGCCTATCGCATGCCCCAACTATTTTCAGTAGTACATTGGTTATCTTGCTTGTCTTAGTCTACTTCGTCCATCCGAAAATTAGTCGTCAACATAAATGGCATAACGGCGGCTTGCTCGTTGCCCTATTGTTGACGATGGAAATCAACACGTTGAATACCATTTGGCACATGTTCCAACGGCCAGCCGGCTTTCCGTATCGCGAAGCCTTCTTTGTCAGTTTCGTCTTAGTGATGATTGCTTGTGAAGCTTGGCTCGCCCAACCGGAAAAAATCAATCGGCGTTGGCAATGGTTATTACCAACAATCTTAGGCGCCGCTTTAACGCTTGGTTGGTTGTCTCGGCACTGGTCTTCAGCACCGTTGGCGACATCCACTTGGCTGTTGAGTCTTGGCTTTGTCCTCGTCACCGCCAGCATTCTCTTTATCACCAATCGGCGTCTGCGGGTCATCCTCTTAGCTGGAACCGTGGCAACCGAATTAACCGCCAATGGGGTCTTGAACATGCAGTACTCACCACTCGGCAACCAGTCGACATTTGTCAAAGCGTACAAAGTTGAATACCGGCAAATGCACTCAGTTAATGATCCAGATGGCCAATTGTACCGGGTTGAAAATGATAACACCTTGATTAATCAAGCTTACAATTACAACACGAAGTATCGTAATTATAATGATCCAATGTTGTTTAACTTCCATGACATTACTTATTACAGCTCAACTTTTGATAATCAGACACGGGTCATGCTGAGATCACTTGGCTTATTCAGTAAAAATGTTCGGCGTGTCAGTTCAGAAGGTTTAAATCCGGTCAGTGCGCTCTTGTTAGACATCAAGTACGATGTCACTTTGAGTCAAAATGGCCAGTCAACGACCGAAACGCTGAGTCAAAACGGCTTAGGCTTTACGGCCACGGATGCGTTCGCTAACTTAAATCTGCATCCTAGTTCCGCGATTACGAATCAAGAGAACATCCTGCAAAGCTTGATTCCAAGCAATAGTCCCTACTTTGCTAAACCGACTGTCTTGAGTGACCAGGTCAAAGTTGATCCTAAGGCGACCACTTATCACGACTTGCATACCGTTAAATTACGGGTGAACACGTCTGGCGACTTGTACTATGATGATACCGCCGGTCAAACCAAGTATTCAACGATGCGCGTGAATGGCAAACTTATCCCAAGTAAGTTCAATGCTGACGGTGATGTGACGCTTCGAGATCTAGGTTCCTTCAAAAAAGGCACGGTTGTAACCTTGACCGTCAAACGCACAAGTAAGACTTTGGGCAGCAAAGTTCATCTGGGGAGCCTCGATGCCACTAAATTCATCCGGCTTACTCACAGCTTGAAAAAAGAAAGTTTCACACCGACTTATCATGTGACTGGCACCCAAACAGTTGTCAGCGGCACGGTTAATAACCAATCGAATCAACACTGGCTTTACGTTGCCATTCCGGCTGATAGCGGTTGGCAAGCGAGCGTCAATGGTCAATCCGTCACGACAAAGACCGTCCTTGGCGGCATGCTAGCCGTCCCAATCACTGCCGGTCAAAATCAAGTTAAATTGGTTTATCATGTACCAGGCTTCCGAGCCGGACTAGCAATTTCCGCGGCAAGTCTACTCATCTTTGGCGCAGTCGTCTACTTCCGTCGTCAAAACAACTAAGTTTCAACCGCGAAAAAAGGTGCCCCCGCAGCCAATTCTGGTTGCAGGGGCACCTTTTCTGATTTCTTGATCACATTCTAATCTTCAATTTGACCGGCTAATCCGTTTCATCGCATAACACCGTCGTCAAGTGATCCCGGTCAACGTGGGCGAGGCCCCAATCACAAATTGTATCCAACACTGGGATCATCGAGTGACCATTTTCAGTTAATTGATAGGCCACATGCAATGGCTGTTCGTGAAAGTCATGGCGTTGGACTAAGCCATCCGCTATTAACTGTTGCAACTGCTCGGCCAAAATTTTATGCGTGACATTCAGTGTGCGTTGCAGCTGGTTAAACCGGCCTTCACCGTCAGCCAGCTCATATAAAATCAAAATTTTCCATTTACCACGGATCATTTGCATCGTGGCATCAAATTCATTTGCGTACATCTCGACCCTCCATGACCTAGTTACTAAAAAGTGCGTACTAGGCAAATTGCCAATTCAGATTATACTTATCTCTTGTATTCGTCAAATCAGACAATTTAATTAAAAGGAAGTTTAAACTCAAATGAAATCATTAATCGTTATTACCGGTGCAAGTTCCGGGTTCGGAGCCGAAATGGCCAAAGTTTTCAACGCTGACCAACACCCCTTATTACTACTTGGCCGCAATACGGCTAAAATCGCGGCCTTAAATCTGGCTGGTGACGTCTTGATTAAGCATGCCGATGTCACTAATCAAGCGGAATTACGTGATGCCATCGCAGCCGCCGAAGCGCTTTATGGGCCAACTGACTTGTTAATCAATAACGCCGGCGTGATGTTGCTCGGCAATGTTTGGCAACAATCCCCCACCGAATGGCAAACCATGCTCGACACTAACGTCATGGGCGTCTTAAACGGGATTCAACTTGTCTTACCACAAATGACTGAACGGCAACACGGCACAATTATTAACGTCTCTTCAATTGCTGGTTTTAAAGCCTTTCAAAATCATGCGGCCTACGTTGCCAGTAAATTCGGCGTCCACGGCTTAACGGAAACAATCCGCCAAGAAGTCGCGGCTAAAAATGTGCGACTCATGCTAGTTGCACCTGGCGCAGCCGAAACGAACTTACTCACCCACGTCACCGATGACCACGCCTTGACTGAATATGAGGCTTGGAAACAAACTATGGGCGGGGTTACCCTTGATCCAAAGCACGTTGCCGAAACCGTTAAGTTTATGTACGACATGCCACAAGAAGTCAATATCCGTGAAGTCGACATCGCTGCGACCCGGCAAGACAGCTAAGGGATAATAAAGTATCTAATATTTTAATTTTTAAATAACAGCGCCACAAAACATCAGTCAGCCATTACTTGAGAAACTGTTTCAAGTAATGGCTGACTGATGTTTTTTTAGATTTCTAACTGAAGGTTGAAAGGACAAAAAAGCTCGTAAATACTGGCATATCGGCAACAGGCACTTCAGAATTAGTGGTGATCCCGCTCCGGCAGGCAGAAATCGCTGTGCTATGGTGGGACGGTCGCAGCCATAGTGCGGTCTGCGACTTCGATTTAAAGCCGATAACCCACGTCTTTAAATCGCCCTGTAAGATTAGGCGGCCAAGACCCGCCGGCCAATCTTACCGACACAGCACAACGATTTCTGCCTGCTTCCGCTAAACCTAACCTAAAAATAGCTAAATTAGCTGGAAGTCGCCACTGATAGCATCAGTCGTTAAGGTAGCATTGGCGACTGGAAGCGGCACTGTCAACTAATCTTCATGTCCTAATCATTGACATGGCAGTAGTTATTAGCAATTTTGATCTTTCAACCTTTAGATTTCTAAGAAAAAAGCTTGTCAGTATCGAACACGTTGAAACTAGACTCGTGGTGAGCGCACTGTCAGTTAGAATCGTTGTGGAATATAGAACAGTTTCAACCATCATACGATCTGAGGCTTCGGCACACCATTCCTGTCCGTCTCTGCTAAACTTAATATCTGCAGGTTGGGACTGATGCCATCGGTCGTGAGGGTGGCGTTACATCGGCCGCTTTTTGCCGACGTTACCCCACGGACGGTCCGGTACACTTGCGATATTTGCAAGGGTTCCGGGCGAGGACCAAGACGTGTCTGGCTTGGTCCGGTCCCACGACCGCATGGCATCAGTCCCAACCAGAAGCGGCAACTATTAACTCATCTGCATAATCCACTTATCGACACATCGATACCTACTAGTGAATTTCATTTTTTAACAAGGTCACTCTTAGTTTAGATTGTTTCATTTCAATCGCGCCCGAATCCGACTCAGTGATACTGGTGTAATGCCCAGATAGGACGCGACTAAATGCAGTGGTACTCGCTCCAGAATTTCCGGTTCATTTTCAACTAAATTTTGATAGCGTTCAACGGGCGATTTTTCAAGTTGTTCAAAGAAAATATTGCGATAATTGATGAACCGCTCACAAACAAATTGCGTAATTTCTGGCTCAATTTCCGGATAAGTTGCGCGTAGCCACTCAAAGTCGGCCTTACTTAAGACATATAAGTCGCTATCCTCAAAACAAGTTAGCGCAAACCCACTAGGTTGATTGAGATAGAAGCTTTCAAACGAAGCCACAATCTGATTTTCAAAGAAGAATTGTAAGGTGACGTCGCGGCCATCAGAACTGTGGGTGAGTCGGGCTGCCCCACTGACAATGAAATACAAGTTTTCCGCAACCTCCCCCTCAGCCAACAACGTTGTTTCTGACGACACATTTTGGCGGATAAAATGCGGCTGGATAGTCGCCCAATGCGCGGCCATTGCCGGAAATTGGTGTGCAAAATAATCGGTTAAAGCCATCGTCAATCCCCCTTTGTTTACGACTTAACATATGTTAATGCCGCGTTCCTGATTTGTCACTATACTACCATTATTAACTAACGAAAGAAGTTTTGACAAATGAAAACAGTGATTATTTTTGACCATCCGTACACGGCAACCGCAGGCAACAATGTCCCCCACCATCGATCCTTTCTGGCAGCATTACTCAAAGTTGTCAGCCATCAACTGGCTCAGGCCGGTGATGACATTGACTTAATTGATTTGCACGCCGATCACTTTGATCCGGTCATGTCTGCCGCGGATCTCACCAACTGGCGCCGAGGTTTGCCAATCAATCCACAAGTTGTCGATTACCAACAACGCTTGCTTGACGCGGATCATCTCATTTTTATGTTCCCCGTTTGGTGGGAAGTCATGCCCGCCATGACTAAAGGCTTTTTAGACAAAGTGTATGCCAAAGGCCAGCTCTACGATGCCAAATCCATGCAAACAAAACTGGTCAAGCAACCAAAAATTGACCTGATCACGACCATGAGCACCCCAAATTGGGCCTATCGCTTATTGTTTGGCGCACCACTCGCCAAATTACTCTTTCGGGGTACCTTTCTCAAAACCCGACTTTGGCACTTCAAATGGCATAATTTTTCACAAGTTGACAAGAAAACCATAGTACAACGACAAGCCATCCTCAGTCATTTCAAACTTTAACCTAATTACGAATAGGCTAACAAAAAAAGGATTAGCCATCAGCTAACCCCCAAACGTCCTCTCAATCAAGTCACCTGATTGAGGGCGTTTTTTGTTTTCTTATTGAACCGTTGCGAAGTAGTCCTTGATTTTCGACGCTAAGACGTTCCGACCAGTTTCAGCGTACAAATCGTAATCGTCAAACATGACAGTTGTCGTATCAACATCCTTATAGCCGGATTTCAATCTAGCCGGCACAATATTCAATGCCTCCGGATCAAAAGTCACGTTTTCACCCTTAATCGCAATCGTCTTGACCACATAATCTGAACCTAATGCTGTCTGCAGTTTTCTCCGGTTAACTGCATCCATTGTCTCTGGCGCCATGCTAACATAGCCAAACCCGAGCGTCGAAATGACGTAAATATTCACCTTTTTTGACATCTTAATCATCCCCTCGTTGGGCTCATTATACACGCTTGTGAAAACGTTTACAATATCATTTAGCGCAAAAAAATCACAGCTTAGGTTAAGTTACCCCAAGCCGTGATTTGACTGATTATCGTTAAATATTTAAGATCCAGAGATAGATGATAAAGACGAAGAATAACACATACATGAGTGGATGGATTTCCTTAGCATGCTTCGTTGCCACCATCGTGATCACATAGGTGATAAATCCAAGTGCAATCCCATCAGAAATACTATAAGTTAGTGGCATGCCAATTACCGTTAAGAAAGCTGGGACGGCAATTTCAAACCGTTCCCAGTGGATTTCCTTTAAGGATTCCGCCATTAAGACCCCGACAATAATCAACGCCGGTGCAGTGACCTGACTCGTCACCACATTCAATAGTGGTGAGAAGAAAAGTCCTAAAATAAAGAGTAATCCGGTGACGACCGCGCTAAAACCAGAACGACCACCAACCGCAATCCCCGCTGAAGATTCAACATAGGCCGACGTTGGTGAAGTTCCAAGGACAGAACCTACTAACATGGACGTCGAGTCAGCCATCAAGGCTTTACCAACACGTGGCATCTTATTGTTTTTCATAAAGCCAGCTTGTTCCGCTAACCCAACGAGCGTTCCAGCCGTGTCAAAAAACGTGACCAATAAGAAGGTTAAAACGACAATGACCAGTTGAACACTATTAATATCACCAACATGGGTCAAGGCCACGCCAAAGGTTGGTTTTAATGACGGTGCTGCTGAAACCCAATGGGCTGGCATCTTAATTAGGCCAGTCGCCAAACCTAAGATTGACGTTAAGACCATCCCAATAAAAATACCACCAGGCACTTTGCGGCTCATCAAGATCAGCGTCACAATTAGGCCAAAAATGGTTAACCAAGTCGTGCCCACCGTTAATGATCCTAAGCTCACGACCGTTGATTTGTTAGGCATGATCAAGCCACCGCCACGGAGTCCAATAAAGGCGATGAAGAACCCAATCCCAGCAGAAATGGCTAACTTCATATCGCGTGGAATCGCATCAATAATCATTTCCCGCAATTTGAACAGCGTGATAATCATGAAAATAACGGAAGCAACGAAGACGCCGGCTAAAGCCGTCTCCCACTTGACGCCCATCCCGATAACGACGGAATAGGTAAAGAAGGCGTTAACCCCTAGCCCTGGCGCAATGGCAATTGGGTACTTTGCCACTAACCCCATCAATAAACACCCTAACGCTGAAGCTAATGCCGTTGCGGTAAAGACAGCCCCTTGACTCATTCCTGATGCCCCTAAGACACTTGGGTTAACAAAGAGAATGTAAGCCATCGAGACGAAGGTGGTCAACCCGGCCAAGCTTTCGGTCCGTAGGTTGGTTTTTAATTCTGAAAAATTAAAATATGCCGCAATTTTACTCATGATTTCCTCCAGATAATTTAAATAATAGCAAATGCACAAATGTAAATGTTCGTGTTTTCTATATTTATCATAGTTATTATCATATCATCGGTCATAGTCAAAAGCAATATCCGAACACTATCAAATTAAAACTAATTTTCTGTCTATTTTTAAATCTGTCTCGCTAGCGTTAAACTGTAAGTGGTTACATGTCGATTATCATTAAATTACTTTGGGGATGATTAAAATGGCAAGTTCCAAATTTAGTGCAATTTTCTTTTTTATTTTATATTCAGTGTTACTCTTTTTGGTTTTGACGATGCACAATATGGCCGCGATGATTATCATGGGAATTGGGATGTTCCTCGAAGGTTGCGAGGGACTCTACTGCAACTTTTTTAAACATTAGCGAAGACCAACGCGCGTGAGAATGTCACCATCCTCACGCGCGTTTGTGTATAATTAATGTAATCGCTTTACTAAAGGAGTTTTTTGACATGGCATTTTTCGGTTATAACGACGCCAAAACCTTGGTCGGCGTGGATGTCGCAATCTATGACTATATTTTGACCCACGAAAGTCGCATCCCATTGATGCACGTTCGTGATCTCGCAACCGGTGCACACGTTTCTAATTCATCCGTGATGCGCTTCGTCCAAAAAATGGGGTATAGCAGCTTCCCAGAATTTAAAATTGCCTGCCATAAACAATCACTAGAAACCTCGTCGGATTTAGAAACTGGTGTGCAATTACTGACAGCTGAAACTTTTCCCAGTACCTTACAGCGCGACTTAGACCTAGTCGCCCAGACAGTTTTAGCCGCAAATAACGTGATTTTTACTGGTACCGGTTCCTCAGCTAATGTGGCCGAATATGCCAGCCGTTTGACTTCAACACTTGGTATCAACAGCTTCCCAGTAACTGATCCCTACTACCCACTCATTCCACAACTTAAACAAACCAGTAAAAATGTCTTAATCACCTTGTCCGTTTCCGGTCAGGCCGCAGAAGTGCTTGGAATGTTACGTCAATTTCAAAATGACGCTACCACGACATTGATTAGTATTACTGGTCATCGCGATAGCCCGATTGCAAAGTTAAGTACTACCGTTCTCACGTATCATACTACGGAACGCCGCATTCATGGTCACTACGATTTAACTAGTCAACTACCGGCAATGACCATTGTAGAGGCCCTTGCAAGGACGATTCGACGGCAGGCACAACTGCCACATCATTAAATACGCCCTAATCAGTGCAAAATAGCTGGTCTGTTCCAACCTGATGGTACAACTTGTCAAAAGCAGCTAAAGGCCTAGGAAACAACTTTGTTAGCGCTTATAATTAGGCCATCAACTGACATTAGATTCATCAACATTAACGCATGAAAGGCGGGCAATTATGGCATTTAAAACGAATTTTCTCTGGGGTGGCGCAACCGCAGCCAACCAATTTGAAGGCGCATACTTAACGGATGGTAAGGGGCTGAGTACGGCCGACGTCATGACAGCTGGGGCCTATGATCATCCTCGGCAAGTCACTTGGAAAAACCCAATCACTGGTGAAACCGGTGCTACGGACTTTGGCTTCTTTACGGACAAACGCCAAGTACCAGTTGGCACTATTCCCGCGGTTATCGCCGACAACTACTATCCAAGTCATACCGCTACTGATTTTTATCATCACTACGCTGAAGACATCAAGTTAATGGCCGAGATGGGGTTCAAAACTTTCCGGCTAAGCCTCAATTGGTCACGGATCTTCCCAAATGGTGATGATGCAACGCCTAATGAAGCTGGCCTCGCCTTTTACGACCGCGTCTTTGCAGAATGTCAAAAATACCACATTGAACCATTAGTCACGTTATCTCATTATGAAACACCGTTAAATCTCGCCATCAAGTACAACGGTTGGGCTGATCGGCAGTTAATCGGTTTCTTTGTCAACTATGCCAAATTAGTCATGAACCGTTACCATGATCAAGTCAAATACTGGTTGACTTTTAACGAAATCAACTTGATGGATAACGCACCCTTCTTGGCCGGTGGTGTAATTGACGGCTCACCACAAAACCGAGCTCAAGCGGCACATAATCAATTTGTTGCGAGTGCCCTAACCGTTCAAGCCGCCCACGCGATTGACACAACGATTCAAGTTGGACAGATGCTTGCCTACAGTCCGTTATACGCTTACACGGCCGATCCAGCTGACCAACTTAAGGTACAACTGCAACAACAAGCTACACTTTTCTATAGTGATGTCCAAATCGGTGGTCATTATCCAAACTATCGTCTCAATCAGTATGCTCGTGACGGTATCAAGTTAGATGACCGTCACGAAGATTATGCCTTGCTAGCCAAGTACCCAGCAGATTTCTTAAGCTTCTCTTGCTACGGTTCTAATACCGTCACGACCCATGAAGATAAAGGCAACGCGGCGGGTAACTTTATGACTGGTGTCAAGAATCCCTATTTGGAAACCAATGCTTGGGGTTGGGCAACCGACCCCGACGTGCTACGGATTGCGCTGAATACCCTCTTCGACCGTTACCATAAACCATTATGGATTGTGGAAAACGGGATTGGTTGGGCCGATGAGCTCACAGCCGATCAAAAAGTCCATGACGATTATCGCATCAAATACTTGCAAGCAAACTTAAGCTCAATGCGCGATGCCGTCACGATTGACGGTGTCGACCTCATGGGTTACACCATGTGGGGCTGCATTGACTTAGTTTCCGCTGGCACGGGTGAAATGAAGAAACGTTACGGCTTCGTTTACGTTGACCGCGATGATCGTGGTAACGGCAGTTTGAAACGCCTGCCAAAAGATTCCTTCTACTGGTACAAAAAAGTTATTGCCAACAATGGTTCAGATTTAAGCCACTAACTTGGTGTTGATTGACTAGTCCCGTTGATCCTTCTGACCTTTTGGACAATGCGCACCAGCCTGTAAGACTTAGCCAGTCAGACAAGTTGGCCTAGTAGTTAACACCATGCCTAAATAGTTAAGCAGCCCATTCAATCAAAAATGGACTGCTTTTTTAATTGGTTAAATTACCATTCCGAGTTTACTTGCCGCTACCACACTTAATTCATTGTGCCCAACTCATGGCCGCTTGTCGTTAAAATAAGGCTGACGGCACAAGCAGGTTACTGAAGATTGAAAGAACAAAAGGACTCGTAAACACTGTCATATAGGCAACAGGCACTGCCAAATCAGTGGTAATCCCACTCCGGCAGGCAGAATCGCTAAATCTAGTCTAAAAACGGTTAAATTAGCTGGAAGTCGCCGCTGATAGCATCGGTCGTGAAGGTGGCGTTGGGTCGGCATGTTTCTTGCCGGCGTTACGCAGCGGACGGTCCAGGACACTTGCGATTTGTGCAAGTGTTCTGGGCGAGGACCAAGACGTTCTTCAGGCTTGGCCCGGTCCCGCGGCCGCATGTTATCAGTGGCGACTGGAAGCGGCACTATCAAGTAATCTTCATGCCCTAATCATTGATGTGGCAGCAGTTACTAGCGATTCTGATCTTTCAACCTTTAGCAGGTTACTGAAAAGTGACCCAAATCACCGGTAATGTAAGTCATCGTCACCAGTTTGACTCAATTGCATGACTTGATTACTAATTGTTTCCATCATCGTTAAGGCTTCATTAATTTGCGATTCCCCCAACTTATCCACCCACTTGTCAAAATGCGACGTAATCGCCGAACTGACAATTATTTCAACCCGTTGGCCGGCCTCCGTCAAATGTAAATAGAGCCGCCGGCGGTCTTGTGGATCTGGGACTTGAAACACGTAATGTTGCGCTAATAGCGCCTTAATTTGGCGTGAAATTGCACTTCTGGTTACTTGTCGTTGCAACGCAATATCATTTAACGTTACTGCTTCCGTTGTCGCAATTCGCCGTAAAATCAGAAATTGCTCAAACGACAGCTTATTTTGATTCAATGGCCAAGCAACCAAATCCGCCATAATTTTGGTTGTATTTTGATAGGCCTCAAAATAGTTGTTTAATAATTTGCTCAAATCAGCATTTGTCATTGCACTCACCATCATTTCAAATTTGCCTTCATAGCATTTTTTAGAATATAACATGCCTTTAACCAATTTGCACAGAATCACCCGCACATTCCCCGGATTTGCCTATGTAAAGCATCCTGCCTAACAATTCAGGCTTACAAAGTGTATGATAGACAGTGAGGAAACGCTTACGAAAAGGAGCTGAGAAAATGTCTCTTTCACCCCTGCATCAAGTCGAATTAGACCTCATGCAAACCGTGATTAATATTTGTGACACGGAAAAAATCGACTACTTCCTAATCGGTGGTTCATTACTTGGCACCATTCGTCATCGAGGTTTTATCCCCTGGGACGATGACATTGATATTGGCATGCGTCGGAGTGAGTATCAACGCTTTATTACCGTTGCCAATCGCTACCTTGATCCAAATGAGGACTTTCTTCAAACTGGTGCCAGTGATCCCGACTACGGCCTCAGCTATATGAAGTTGCTAGACGTGAACACCTACATTGAAGAAAAAAATAACGTTAATAATGCCTTTAAAGGTGTCTTTGTCGATATTTTTCCCTTTGACAAAATTCCAGATGATGAGGCCCTCCGTCGTTCCCAACTGATGCATTATAAGTTGGAAGACGCCGCTATCTTATTACGTTTGAACTACAACTTTGTCAAAACACCGTTGCGACACATGCTGAAAAAGAAAACCGCCCAACAATTGGCGGAAGTCAATGCGTTGAAGCAAGATCGTGAAGGTTATATGCGACTTTACGAACAATCCGATTCACGCACTTACAAAAACTTGGCTTCACAATATGATTACGACAAGGAAATTTTGTCACATGCAGAATTAACTGACCTGGTGGACGCGCCTTTTGAAAACATCACCGTTAAGATCCCACGAGCCTATGACGAAATTTTGACGCGCATGTATGGTGATTACCAACAATTACCGCCAGTTGATCAACGAGTTGAAAAACATCTGAACAAACTAATTATTAATAATCACGAAATTTTGTAGACAGCACTAGTGCGGTTCAGAAACGGCTCGTTTGTTGCTGAACTGCGCTTTTTTTAGTGTTAACCAAATCTTTACAGAGATAAAAAAATTTTTACGCCTTTTTGATGGAAATATACAGCCTTTTGCGTATGGTAAACTGGAGTAGCTTGTTTTTTTACTTTTCCAATACATACCATAAGACTTGAATGGGGGATTAACATGGCAGCAAAATTATTTGGGATTATGATGATCAACGTACAGAGTATTGAGCTTTCCATCGTCAATTTGCGCACACTGCGACAGGTCGAACGGGTACGGTCAGACGTCTCATTAGGCGAAGATATTTACGATCAACATACCATTGACTACGACTCGGTTGAACAGGCAACACAGGCCTTAACAGGCTTTATTCAGATCATGCATGACTATGGCGTTAAAGATTATCATTTATGGGGATCATGGTCACTGTCATCTGCGAACAATGCTGATTATATTCAGGACCAGTTATTTGTCCGCACTGGTTTAAAAATTGATTGGCTTTCTAGCAGTCAGGAAACATACTTACGATCGGCGGCAGTCGCCGTTCATTTTCCAAAATTCAAACAAATGATTGAATCACCAACTTACTTATTAGGGATCAATTCTGGTAGCGTTGGGATTTCGCATTACGACCACGGCACCTTCGCCTTCTCACGCAGTTTACGATTGGGACCCGTTCGAATTGCCGAAGTTCTGGAAGACTTACAATCTAGTGTGCCGAATTATGTTGAAGTCTTGGACGACTATATTTCTAGTCAGATTTCCGACTTTGGCCGATTTCTACCAGCAACGCGTCAACAACCTAGTAACGTTGTGATGTTGGGCGTGGCCCCTTTCTCCAACTTATTCCAACGGCAACAGTCTAAGGCTGGCGTTGAAGAACTGAGCAAAGCCGACTTTAAGACGCTCTACGCCGACGTGATTAATGCCTCCGACCAATACTTGATGGATAAGTACGAAGTGGACGAAAACGACGTCCGCTTGATTATCCCAGAACTTTTATTAGTCAACGAATTATTGCAGCTGACCAATGCTGAAACCATTTGGCTTGGCAACGTGACCGCCTTAGATGGCCTCATTATTCAAGAAGCCGTCAAACTTGGTTATAAAAAATACAACTTTAACGATCAAATCGTGACGGCTGCTAAAAACTTAGCCGACCGTTACAATGTTGAACCCAAGCACAGAGACTTAGTCACCAAGTTTTCAATGCATTTATTTGATCAACTCAAGCCCTTGCATCACTTAGGCAAGCGTGACCGCTTACTCTTACAAGTTGCGTCAATCGTGCATGATGTTGGGAGTTATATTGATCCGCATCAACATTATATGCACTCAGATTATATTTTACGGGCGACCGAGTTAACTGGGCTGACGAACGCTGAAAAGCAAACGATTGCCACGATTGCCCGTTATCACAGCGCACAAACGCCGTCTAAAGATATTAAACATTTTGAACATATGAGTTTGGAACAGCGTCTCGTTGTCTCTAAGTTGTCGGCAATTTTACGGCTAGCGGATGCATTAGATGACGGTCGCCAGCAAAAGATTAGCAAGATTTCAGTTTCCATCAAAAATCCACAAGTCATCATCACTTGTTATGCGCATGACGATCTGTTTTTAGAGAATTGGGTTTTCTCACAAAAATCAGAGTTTTTCAAAGAGGTCTTCGGACTAACACCAGTTATTAAACGTCGGGGGGTACGTTAGGATGAACTATCAAAAAGAGAGTTATTATACCAATCGTGAATTAAGTTGGATGGACTTCAACTATCGCGTTTTGGACGAAGCCCGCGACAAAGACAATCCATTGCTTGAACGGGTGCGTTTTTTAGGCATTACCCAAAGTAATCTGGACGAATTCTTTACCGTCCGCGTGGCGTCACTACGAAAGTTAGTTTCTGTGAACTATACCAAAACCGATTCCGCGGGCTTAACACCGGCCGATCAAGTGGCGGCAATTAGTGACCAAGCGCATGAAATGGTCAAACGTCAATACAACACCTTGAACCGCTCATTATTGCCACTGCTCGAACAACACGATATTAAGTTATTAACGATGCCCGAACTGACTGAGGAACAATTTAACTTCGTCAAAAACTATTTTGATGACGAATTATACCCCGCTTTGACACCAATGGCGGACGATTCCTCACGGCCGTTTCCCTTTATCGCCAATAACACCTTAAATATTGCCCTACGTATTTATAAAAATGGCAATAAAAAGGAACGAAAATTTGCCACCGTCCAAGTTCCTGATGTCTTTCCACGCGTCGTGGTCCTGCCTGGCGCAGAAAACCGCTTCATCTTGATTGAAGATATTATTAAAGCCTTTGTGGGCTCACTTTTCATCAACTACACCGTCAAAGAAACCAGTGCCTATCGGGTCATTCGCGACCTTGATTTGGACGTGGCTGAAGAAGATACTTCCGACTTATTGAAGGAAGTTCAAAAACAATTAAAAATGCGTGAACGTGGTAAAGTGATGCGGCTTGAAGTTGAAAAAACGATGAGTAAACATCAACGCACCCGTTTGGCGAAAGCCCTTGGAACCACTGAGAGCTCACTTTATGTCGTGAATGGCCCGCTTAACTTGACGTTCTTATCCAAATTAGTCAAATCAATCACCGGTCATGAAGACTTAAATTATCAAAAGTACCAGCCTTACTATCCGGCCGTTTATCGTGAAAAATCAATTTTCGACTTGATTAAGGATCACGATATTTTAATGCAATATCCTTATGATGATTTTCAGCCAGTCGTCGACTTTATTCACGAAGCCGCCGAAGACAAAAACGTGTTAGCGATTAAGATGACCCTTTACCGTGTTTCGGCGGATTCTCCGATCATCAAATATTTGGGGCAAGCGGCTCAAAATGGCAAGCAAGTAACCGTCTTAGTCGAAGTTAAGGCTCGTTTTGATGAAGAAAACAACGTGCATTGGGCGAAGAAGCTGGAAGAAATGGGTTGCCACGTCATCTATGGGCTAATCGGCCTGAAAACCCATTGTAAGTTAGCCCTAGTCGTTCGGCGCGAAAACGAAGGCATCAAACGTTACATGCATATGGGAACTGGGAACTATAACGATGTGACCGCCCACTTCTATACCGACCTAGGCCTATTTACCGCCGATACCGATATGGGCATTGACGCCTCCAACATTTTTAACATGTTGTCAGGTTATTCGGAACCACCATATTTCCACAAATTGCACATTTCGCCAGACGGCATTCGGGAGTTTATTAACGAAAAACTCGACGCCGAAATTGCGATTGCCAAAGCTGGTCGGCCGGCGGTAGTCAAAATGAAAATGAACTCACTTTCTGACCCGCAGATTATTAGCAAACTCTATGAAGCTTCACATGCGGGCGTTAAGATTCAGTTGATTATTCGGGGTATCTGCTGCCTGCGGACTGGCATCAAGGGAATTTCCGATAACATTGAAGTACACTCAATTATTGGCCGGCTGTTGGAACATAGTCGTATTTATTACTTCAGTAATGATGGCGAGCCACAAATTTATTTATCGAGTGCCGATATGATGACCCGTAATTTGAATCGACGGGTGGAATTACTTTTCCCACTACTGCAATCAGAAATCAGCGATCGCGCCATGACCATTTTTGACACCATGTGGCATGATACGGTGAAGACTCGTATTTTACAGGCTGATAATAGCTATCAGAAGTGTGATCGGCGTGGCTTGCCATCACTGGATTCACAAGCAAGCTTCATGGCTGATGCGGAAAAACGCGTAGCGGCAGATCATCCAACGCCAACCGCAACCAGTACTGCGCATCAGTTTATTCCAATGATGAGCCCTAAGAATGAACCAAATACATTCAATGACGATGGCGGTGAACATTAATATGGAAAATTTTGCCGTAATTGATTTAGGCTCAAATTCTTGCCGGATGACCATTACCCAAGTTCAAGAAGATGGCAGTTATCAGGTTACCCATCGACTCAAGGAAATGGTTCGACTCTCTGAAAATGAGGATGAGACGGCAACCCCAACCTTGCACCCGGAAGCAATCGAACGCACGATTGCCGCATTACAATCTTTTAAAGCCGTTTACGAAAAATTACCGAATTTAACTTTAAAGGCAGTCGCAACCGCAGCAACGCGTAAAGCCAGCAATCAAAAAAAGTTTTTGAAACAGGTCAAAACCGCCGTTGGCTTAGATATTGAAGTCATTCCTGGAACCAGTGAAGCCTATTATGACTACGTCGGCGTGGTCAACACCTTACCGACCACCAACTGTGTCATGATGGATACTGGCGGTGGCAGTTGTGAACTTGTGTTGATTGTCAACGGACAGGCGAAGAACCTCATTAGCCTTCCGATTGGCGCCGTAAGTTTATCCGAAAAATTTGGACTAAATGATCAAATTTCGGCGAGTGCCCTCTTTGATGCGATGACTTTCGTTGATAAATTATTTAATAGTGTGTGGTGGCTTCGAAACGGACTCAACTTGCCGCTCGTTTGTCTTGGCGGCAGTAATCGGACCCTCGCCAAGATCAATCGTCGCAAGAGCAACTTCTTGAACTTCGAAGATATTCACGGTTATCGGTTGCGCGATGAAGCCATCTATCAAACCTTCAATGAAGTTTTGGCACAGGATGCTGCCGGACGTGCTAAGATTCCTGGCCTTGCCAAGGATCGCGCTGACATTATCGTCGGTGGTATGATTCCCGCCATCATGCTGATGCGCTTTTTAGATTCCGATCGCATTATCTTCTCACAAAATGGCTTACGTGAAGGCATTTTATTTGAACATTTGACCTCACTAGCCGAACAGAATAGCAAAGTTCCAGAATAGCCAGTCGATAACTGACTGCTGGGATTCGATGTTTTTTAAAATAGACGCTGGCACAAGCAAATTGTGCCGGCGTCTATTTAAATTATCATGATAATCGTCGGCTGTTGTCCCCTCACAGGTAATAATTAACTTTTCGATGTCAAAAACACCAAAACACTCCCATACTCGTAACGATTTCACTTGTATTCGCTATGACTATTTAGCAAAGCGCTACACTACTAGACTCGTTGTGCTATACCAATGTTAGTAAGCTTCAAGCTTTTCTCGGTTTGCTCTAAATTCATTACTTGTTTAGTCTTTTATATAAATTGATTCTCGAATAGTGCTAATTTCCGCCTACCGGGGGCTTCGTTTGGGGCTGGAACGCCATGAACCATTTTTGAGCCAAAGGGCGGTCTCAAAAGCTGGTTTTTGACTAACCGTGGACAAAATCACCACGCTAAGTCAAACGCCACGGCTGAGCCCCAAACGAAGCCCCCTCACGGCTAAAGATGTGCATTGTTTTGAATGACCAGTCATCCAAAAATTTTGACTAGGTGCCAACCGAACTAATCGAGGCTTAACCCCAGAACTAACACCAACTTAAGTCGTCACAAAGTTATTTGTCCTTTAGCTTTTCTTCAACCCTGCTAAAATTTGTGACATGGAAGACCGATTCTCTCTATTTGATGCGTGGCAACTCAATCAGAGATGCAGAGGCTTCTTTGTCAACAAATCTTCCTACCGAGAAAAATTTCATACTAACCCTATGCTAGCTGTAGGTTGCTGCTGATTACATCGGCTGAGAACCAAGACGTATCTGGCCTGGCACGGTCCTACGACCATATGACATCAGCAACAACAGGAAACCGCAACTTTGCGTCCATTAAACACCAGACTGACGGTTGAAAGGTTAATACTGGCTATCAATTCTAATTTAACAAGGTTTTATAAGTGAAATATTAATTACGGCGCTCAAAGAAAATATTCAAGATAGTTCTAAACATTCCTAACTGATGCCATTATTTTTAAGAATCAAATCAACTGTTTTTTAGTCTTTTATCTTGATAAACATTATCCTAGCTGGAGGGCGTCGCTGATTGCATCAGGCGTGAAAGTCCCGTTTGAGCGGCGTTTTTTGCCGGTCTTACAGGACGGACGGTCCGGGATAGTTGCGCCTTTCGCAACCATTCCGGGCGAAGTCCGCATGTAATCAGCGACGCCCGGAAGCGATAACGTTAACTTTTTTTCATTGCCAATGTACTAGTACGATCGCATGCTATCAGTGGCAACCGGAAGCGGCAACGTTGCTCACTCCCAATATTTTAGTCCAAAATAAAACCGCAACACCAAGCGTTTAGCCTGATGCTGCGGTTTAGTTCTTATGAAACTTAATTGGTACCTTCCCGTCCACTAACCTAACCCTTTAGCGAATAACGAGTACCGAAATTGGTGAATATTTAGCCATGTACGCGGCTTGACTACCGAAGCGTCGTGCAATGCCCTTTTTGGCAATTGATCCGATAATCAGTAAATCTGGTTGTAAATGTGGAATGACATCTTTTACGATGGTTTCACCAGGTTCGCCTTCAGCAATAATGCTCTTAACATGTTTTGCGCCGGCATCTTGGGCTTGTTTCTGGTATTTCAAAAGATGCTTTTGAAGCTCATCTCGTTCACCATGCACATAGTCCTTATTTAGAGCCTGATAAACATTCATTTCATCATTTTCCAAAATTGAGACAATAATTAATTCTGCATCGGTTTGAATCGCTTGCTGAATCGCGTATTCAAATGCCAACATGGCATCTGCTGAATCGTCAACCCCGACTAAAATCCGTTTAAAAGTTGTACTCATCTTTATTCACCATCCTTGGCTAAGGCAGCTTGTTGGGCAGCGTAACGTTTGTTGCCACGTTGTAAATCATAAACGGTCCAAGCAAGTAACGCTAAAATAGCCGCAACTAAAACATAAGCAATAATCTTTGAAAGAGTTTGTTCGCCAGCCGATGGATTATCCCCAAAGAATCCTAAAATGGCATCAGGCAAGCCAATCATGTTCAAGACCGTCAAACCGATGACTGATAACCAGCCTAAGCCTTTAATAATAAACGAGTTCTTAAAGCGATTACCCATTTCAACTTTACTGTCGGTCATCATCAATAATGGCAACATTGAGAATGGTAAGGCGAAGGCTAAGAAGACTTGCGAATTATTCATCAAATTATTCAAAGCCGTATGCTCATCAATCGCACTCTTACCACTTGTTAACATGACACAAATTAACACTGGAATAACTGAAATCAACCGGGTCACTAATCGACGTAACCAGAGTGGCATCCGCATGTGGACGAAACCTTCCATGATCACTTGACCAGTCAAGGTCCCAGTGATGGTCGAGTTTTGACCAGAAGCTAGTAAGGCAATCGCAAACAATGCTGAAAGTAAGCCAGACTTAGCAACGCCAATCAAAATACCATTACTTAACATTGACGTATTTGATAAAGCTTCATATAGACCGAAGAATGACGGGTCTTTAACCGCACCACTCTTGAAAACTGCCACACCCATGATTAAGAGTAAGGCATTGACGACAAAGGCAAATGTCAATTGAATATTTGAATCCCAAGCCGCAAACTTAACCGTCCGAGCCACATCTTCTTCATCACTGTGGTCGATCTTCCGAGTTTGTGAAATTGCGGAATGTAAATACAAGTTATGTGGCATAACCGTCGCACCAATAATCCCTAATGACCCGGATAATGGTGTCATTCCGGCTACGCTACGCGATGTCGAGAAGGTTTCAGCCGTTGGGACTAACCCTTTAATCACGCCACCCCAATCAGGGTTAGAAAGCGCAACTTGATAAACGAATACAAATAGAATGACAAGAATTAAACAAACCACAATAGCTTCAATTTTACGGAAACCAATTTTGGTCAATAATAGCAATACTAAAACATCAAAAACAGTAATGAACACCGCAACGACTAACGGAATTCCGAATAATAAATATAACGCGATTGCCGCCCCAATGACTTCCGCAATATCGGTTGCCATAATGGCAAATTCAGTCAGGATCCATAAAACAATCCCTAGTGTCTTACTGGTTCTGGCCCGAATCGCTTGCGCCAAATCCATCTGACTCACGATTCCAAGTTTAGCTGCCATGTATTGCAGCAACATCGCAATCAAACTTGAAATTAAGATGACAGACATTAACATGTACTGATAGTTTTGACCACCAGTGATTGACGTGGACCAGTTACCTGGATCCATGTAACCAACTGCGACTAACGCACCAGGACCAGAGTAGGCAAATAATGTTTTCCAGAAATTAAGGTTCTTGGGTACTTCGATTGACCCATTAATTTCTTCCAATGATGGGCCATTCGCATATTGAATTAGCTTATGCTTTTGGCCACTTGTAGCGTTTTCTTTGTTCAAGTAAAACTCCCCCTTTGTTTTGTTTGAATTAATTGAACAGTTGTTATTGTACTATAAATCATATAAAATGGAAATGTTTTTTAGGTGTGCCTAGAAAAAAGTTATCTTTGGGGGTTAATGTATGCGTGACAGTTTTAGCAATTATTTGAAAACCATTTATGAAGCAAGTTTTACAAAATCAATCACAACTAACAAGCAAGTTGCAACCTTGATGGGGGTATTACCGGGGTCTGTAACTGAAGCCGTTAGTAATCTCGTTGCCGCTGGTTTAGTTAATCGGCAAAAATATCATGGCATTTCTTTGACCGCGACCGGCTATCAAGAAGTCTGCCAGTTGATGTATCGCTATCGCCTCTGTGAAGTTTGGCTAGACCAAACCATTCACTTGCCGTTGCCGGCCATTCCAGAACAAGCCTGGTTGATGGCTGCAATTGATAACGCTGCGTTACTACAACAATTAGCGTTCAAGTTAAATCAGCCATCGCGGAGTCCCTTTGGCGGTAAACTAGTTTTACAAACCTTTGAACAAGCGTCTGAATGGCAATCTTTAGAGACCATTCTAGTTGGGCAAACAATTGTAATTGAGAGTTATTTGGAAAATCCCAGCACGATTCGCTACTGCCTACACAGCCAAATTGCGAGCCAACAAGTTTTTAAGTGTATTGGTCAAGCAACCGATATCGAAATGATGACCTTGTTAGATTCCCAACAACGTGAACTGCTGATTAGTACGGTGGTTGCCCGTCACATTTACGTGTCACTGATTGCCGATCACGACGCTTTTTAAAATTTTACTTACGTCAAAATCACCGATTGCGTTATACTTGATTAGTAATCAAAAAAATCAAGGTAATTGTTAATCAGATGCTTGTATATCTTTCAAACGGCCGCCGAGTTGTTCTCCGAGGGAAAAGTATCGTTTCAGTCATTGGAACGACCTTTGCCTTGAACAACTGGAGGTCTTTTTTATGTCAACTCGTTCAAAGTCAAGTCAATCCGCAACTAACCTTGCCATTTTTGGTGCAGCTGGACTCGCCTTTTGTGGCGTGCTTGTTGAAACTTCGATGAACGTCACTTTTCCAACCTTAATGCGTCAATTTCACGCGCCACTAGATACGGTTCAATGGGTTACTACCGCCTATTTACTGGCAGTCGCCGCAACGATGGTCATTGCGGCCTTCACTCAGCGTCGTTTTCAGTGGCGGACAATTATTAATGTGGGTGGGACTGGCTTTGTCCTTGGTGGCTTACTTTGCGCCACCGCACCAAATTTAGGGATCCTGCTCACCGGTCGCATTATCCAAGCAATTGGTACCGGCTTTTCATTGCCACTAGTTTTTGCTCAGATCATGACGCAAATTCCATTTGAGCAACAAGGCAAATATACCGGTACCGCCGGCATGTTAATTGCCTTAGCACCATCGCTTGGGCCAACCTATGGCGGTCTAGTCACGCAGCTGCTTTCCTGGCGCCTGATTTTCTGGATTACCTTACCAATTGGTCTGATTGCTTGGCTAGTCACGGCGAAACATATTCATCACCCGCACAAACCAGTAGCAATCGCTTTTCCTTGGGGACAATTTTTGTTAATCGTAGCCGCGTTAAGTTTAATGACCTTAGGCTTTAACAACGCTGGGACTAAGGGATTCTCAGCAGTGAATTGTTGGTTACCCTTGTTACTAGCAGGCATAGCACTCATTAGTTTTCTCATGAGTGCGGCTAAAAGTTCCCAGCCACTCATTAATATTTCAATTTTCAAAAATGGCGCTTTTAATCAGGCACTGGCAATCTATTTTTTAATTCAATTTATCCAAATTGGCTTAGCCTTCTTATTACCAAACTTTACCCAGTTGGCACTTGGCAAAAACGCCTTAATCTCAGGCCTGATGCTGTTAGCCGGTAGCTTAACCTCGGCCGTCTTATCGCCATTCACGGGGAAGTTTATGGATCGGGTGGGTATCGTCGTGCCATTAAGACTTGGCACTGGCTTCTTGCTATTAGCGACGTTATCGTTTGCGTTACTTGCTAAACAACTATCCATTCCAATTATCATTGGCTTATATCTCGTTTATCAAATTGGGTTCAGCCTGATGTTCAACAATACGCTGGCATATGGCCTGCAGCAATTGTCACCCGCCCGACTTGGTGACGGCAATGCGGCTTTCAATACCTTACAACAATATTCTGGTTCACTCGGAACAGCGCTCATGGCCGCGTTACTTGCAACCGGGGCAAAACTACTGCCACAGGCTGCCACGGTTACGCAGACCACTTTGGGCACGCAATTGGCACTCTGGCTATGTTTTGGTCTCATCTGCTTAGTCACACTGATTGCTTGGCTGATCAAGCCTGAAAAACAAAATTAATCAAAAAAGGTTGCTTGGTGGACTGGTTTTAACCAGTCATACCAAGCAACCTTTTTAGTTACCGCGTTATTTATTTACCGTGTTGTTCGTCTTGATCCTTTTTCCAACTATTGGGACTCCAAAGTTGGCCTTCCATCGACCCACGCAAACTTTCAATTTCAGCTTGTTGGTCTGCGATCACCTTCATAATGCCAGTGAGTATCGCGTCATTATCATCATTTTTTAACTTTTTCAGCTCAGTAATCGCCCACGCTGATTGATCTTGTTCGCTCATCATCAAAAACTCCTTTAAGTTAATCCAATCGTCTTAGTGCCTAACTTCACAGTGATAAAAAAGGACCCCAGCACTAACCGGGATCCCACGACGCGCATTAACCAACTGCTTGTTGGTCGTCATCGTATAGTTTTTGTTGAATTTGACGTAGTTCTGACTTACGCACTGAACGTGGCAAAAATGCCCGAATGTCTTCTTCATTGTACCCGATTTGTAAACGGCGACCATCATAAATGATTGGCCGTTTTAAAAGTTGTGGTTTTTCAACGAGCAAATCTAATAACTGGTTAAAACCGAGATCTGACAAGTCGATGTGCAATGCCTTGAAGGCTTTAGAACGCGTTGAAACAATGTCCTCGAAGCCATTTTCTGTTAGCCGGAGGATTTGTTTCAATTCATCGCGATCTAGAGGGTTCGCAATAATGTCGCGTTCATTGAAAGCAATGTTGTTAGCAACCAACCATGCGCGTGCACTACGGCTTGACTTGCTAGATGTTGAATAATATAAATTTACTGTCACGATGAATTCCTCCTAAGTTTGCAGTAAGCAGTTTTATTACTTACTTTTATATAGTAAGTATACGTTGTTAGTCAAGAATAGTCAAGGTTTGTCAGACAATTTTTTATGATGATTGTGTGACTTAAGTTTGAATAAATTCAAAACTAAACGACTGGCGACAAAAGCGGTATCTCAGTGACGAGATACCGCTCAAACCGCTTTGACTCACTAACTGCCCAGGCTGGGATCGAACCAGCGACCTCTTGATTAACAGTCAATTATTCTACCGCTGAACTACTGGGCAATTTTGCTACTCAATAGTTATAACACAGGCACCAAGTAGAAATCAATCATTTTTCTAATTTATTTTTAATTTGTTCACAGAGATTACTAATCTATAATCCTAGAGTGGGTATAGGCCGAAGCAAGACATCACTGTAAAATCATCTTTATTAATCACTTTCTGAATCGTGCTTCTAATGTCATACTCACTTAAGCTTGACCGTAAATCAAAGTAATAATCACCCTTGTCATTGTGGACAGAAAGCAACCATTTGCCCAATTCGTCAAACTGCTCGGTATCCGGCTCGCCCTGCTGATGGCGAAACATAACGTGAAAAGTGGGTTTCCAAGTACCCTCATCATTACCAGTCAGTTGCACCAACGCACGTACTTTTCGATGTAACCGTATCGCCGCGATAATGCTAGCAGTGACTAATAAACTAATAACCACCGTCAGGATCGCAAGACTGCTTAAAAAAATCGTGGCTGGAATCATCACGCGGGTTTGATTGGCGAGGACAATGGCCAGGCTTAACATCAACCAAAACCCAACCACCGCGCCATTGACACAATTCAAGGCATAATCTCTAGCTTGGCGAGTGACCTTTAAGCGATAATTATTGTCCGATTTCACAATCCGATCCTTGGCTGTCACTAGTGAATAGGCGACCGCAAATTTGTTGTGTTTAAACCGGTAACTCGCTAACGGGTGAAAGGACTCGGACATGGCCGTCAACGTCTCCGCTGGCAAATATTCTGATAGAACCCGGCCTGACTGGTTGCTAGCTTTGAATTGATAACGGCAACCGTCAATTTGAGTCAGCTGCAGTCCATTTTGGGCTTGCTGATTTAACCAGTGGCTTTCCGCTGCAGAACCTTTTAAAAAGAAACGTGTTTTTTGCATACACAGGGCCTCCATAACTTTTAAAGTTCACTCATTGGAAGTCCATTATAACTGGATTGGTCTATTTTTCAATTGGACACAAGTTTTTGTTAACTATCGAAACAAACCGCTAATTATTCGTAAGCCTGTTTGGTTGACAATGGTATCCCTTTCAATTTTAAAAAAATTGGTATAGTTAAAATTTATTAAAGAATTCAATTGTTAAATTAACAATTACCCTTAACCGATTATTCACAAATTTATGAAAGCATGCTACTATCAAACATAATGTTAACGATTTCAATTAACTCAAACTGCTTATAGATAGAAGGAAAACTGTATGACTGCCGAATATATCATGGCAATCGACGAAGGCACGACAAGCACTCGTGCCATTATTTTTGACCACGCTGGTCGCGAAGTCGCCGATTCGCAACGTGAATTTCCGCAATACTTCCCCCAGCCCGGCTGGGTTGAACACAATGCTAATGAAATTTGGAACGCCGTTTCCTCGACAATTGCCAACGTTTTTATCAACTCTGGCATCCATCCAAGTCAAATCAAAGGGATTGGGATTACCAACCAACGTGAAACCACCGTCGTCTGGGATAAACACACGGGACTGCCCATTTACAACGCCATCGTCTGGCAATCTCGTCAAACGGCACCGTTAGCCGATCAATTAATTGCTGATGGAGCCGGCGACTTAATTCACAAACACACTGGTCTCGTGACCGACGCCTATTTTTCTGCGACTAAAATTCGTTGGATTTTAGATCACGTTCCTGGCGCACAACAACGCGCTGAAAATGGTGACTTATTATTTGGCACAATTGATACTTGGCTAGTCTGGAAACTGACTGGTGGTGCCGCCCATGTCACCGATTATTCGAATGCGAGCCGTACGATGTTATTTAATATTCATCAACTACAGTGGGATGATGAAATTCTTAAATGCCTCAATATTCCTCGAGCAATGTTGCCAGCAGTTCGTTCAAACTCCGAAGTATACGGCATGACTAAAGACTATATTTTCTATGGTAGCGCCATTCCAATCAGCGGGATGGCTGGAGATCAACAAGCCGCATTATTTGGCCAAATGGGCTTCGAGACTGGGATGGTTAAGAACACCTACGGAACCGGTGCTTTTATTGTCATGAACATTGGCGAGCAGCCGCAACTTTCCGATAATAACTTATTGACCACGATTGCCTATGGTCTTGACGGCAAGATTACTTATGCCTTAGAAGGCTCTATTTTCGTCGCTGGTTCCGCGATTCAGTGGTTACGAGACGGCATGCAGCTCGTTGAATCTGCGCCGGATTCCGAAGCCTTGGCACGGGAATCTCATAATCACAATGAAATTTATGTCGTCCCCGCCTTTACCGGACTTGGCGCACCGTATTGGGATTCCACCACTCGCGGAGCCGTTTTTGGCTTAACCCGTGGTTCGACGCGAGCCGACTTTGTCAAAGCGACTTTACAATCACTTGCCTATCAATCCCGAGACGTCATTGACACGATGAAAAATGACGCCAATATCAATATTCCAACCTTAAAAGTTGATGGCGGCGCTGCTCGAAATGACTGGCTAATGCAATTTCAAGCGGATATTTCCAACGTTGAAATCCAACGGGCGGCCGACTTAGAAACGACTGCACTCGGCGCTGCCTTCCTAGCTGGCTTAGCGGTTGGCTACTGGTCAGACTTGGACGAGATCAAAGCCGCCCACCAAGTGGGAGATCAATTTTCACCACAGATGAGCGCCGCTGAACGCGAAAACCTTTATGCCGGTTGGCAAACCGCCGTTAAAGCGGCGCAGTTGTTTAAACACACACCGTATGAAGCCTAATAAAAACAGTAGTCAACACTTGAGCAATTTCAAGCGCTGACTACTGTTTTTATTTGGCCGGTTTTGGTGCAAACCAAACTAAAATATTGACCAACAATCCTAAAAATAAGAATGGTGGGTAGAAAAACGTCACAACTAACGTAATCGTATTGATCACAAACGATAATCGTTCCGACTGCAATAAGTTGCCCATATCCGTAATGTGATTCAATTTCACGACCTGGCGACGTAACAAAGCGGTGACGATATTATATAACACCATGTTCAGGACATATAGCACCCCAGCCACTCTTGAAAAGATGTCCGTCCCAAACCATGCAGTCGTCGCCGGCAACAATGACGCAAAGAATAATAATAAAATATTCAACCAAATCGTCTGGTTGTTAATGACTTTGACCTCACTGAACATGTAATGGTGATTAACCCACATGGTCGCAATAAAAATAAATGTTAACACATACGCACCAAATTGTGGTGCCATCGCAATGAGGGCCTGCCATGAATGGTTATCATTCGGCAAATGAATTTCTAAAACCAAGATTGTCAAAATAATAGCGATGACAGCATCCGTAAATGCCTCAAACCGTTCCTTTTTCATGCAATTAATCCCCTATTTCTGGTAAAAATCCCTGTCGGCGAGCAATCGTCAAAAAGTCCCGCCGCTTGGCAGCGGTTCCCAAGGCTTCACGGGTCATATCCGCTAAATGTTCATCGCGGGCCTGACTGCCACGTTGTTGATAGTAAGTATGCAGCCGCGCATCAAATTTAGTTAGTTCAGTTTGATAAGTAATTGGTTCAGCATAATGATCTTTAAATAGGACTGCCTCTAAGCCTAAACGTGGCTTGGACTCCGGTTGTGTGGCGGGGTAGCCAATCTGCAACCCGAACACCGGTAAGGTTAAAGCGGGTAATTTTAGCAAGTCAATCACCGCCTGAGTATCATTGTTGATTGAGCCTAAAACTACGCTACCTAAGCCTAGACTTTCAGTGACCATTACCATGGCTTCCGTCATTAAGGTAGCATCTTCCACACTGCCCATAAACCGATCCAATTCCGTTAGGGCACGTTTGGCAGTCGGGGTTGCCGCTAATTCAGCATTACGGTGCTGATCGGCCAACACAACTAGTAACCGTCCTTGGGTCGCCACCGCAGACCGCGTCGTAATCTTAGCAAGTGCCTCACGAGTTGCTGGCACGGTCACTTCAATCAAACTATACGCCTGTAAATATTGACTCGTTGGTGCATGTTGCGCCGTCGTAATGATTTTAGCTAAGATTGCGTCCGATACCGGCGCTGTCGTAAAATTTCGGTGCGTTCGGTGCGCCATTAAAATGTCACTCACTGAAGCTGTCATAACTTAATCCGTCCTATTCTTGAATAAATTAGCCACTCTTGGCATAACAATCAATCTTGATTTACCATACCACGTTCATCAAATCAGCACATAAAAAAAGCACCAGTTCTAACTGATGCCAATTGTTTTAACCAATATGGTTTTCCTTTAAAATCATGTCTACTTCTGCTTGCATGTCTTCGGTCTTAGTCCATTCTTCCCAATGATCCATCGACTCGTCTGGAATCTCAAAATTTTCATTGATATAGGCCTGATATTTTTCAACATGGGTTGAGTGCGGGATGTTCAATTGTAAAATTCGAACCTGCTTAATAAACCCACGTTCAGCAGCCAGCTCGGCACGACCGTTCATGACCATGTTGCCGATTTCCATATAAGTTGTGCCATCGTTACGCGTAATTTCCTGAATCAAATCCAAGACTTCATGATTTTTCAAAACAAATCCCTCACTTCATTTTTAGTATAGCTGGGGATACGGCGAGTGTCAAAAGTTGGTGACGGCAAGTAAGTGTCAAGTTTTTCTCGGTTTTCTCTAAACTCATTACTGATGGGCCTTTCATTCCCTTTGCTAATTGAATAGTGAATGACAGCTGATTTCCGCCTACCGGGGGCTTCGTTTGCGGCTGGAACGCCATGAACCAGTTTTGAGCCAAAAGGCGGTCTCAAAAGCTGGTTTTTGACTAACCGTGGACAAATCACCACGCTAAGTCAAACGCCACGGCTGAGCCCCAAACGAAACCCCCTCACGGCTAGAAACGTGCCTTATTTTGACTGCCTCTTTGTCACGCCCATCAGTTGTTAATAATCACATAATGTGTGGTCATTTAGGACTGCGGCAACACTAGCTATTTTTGATATCGCAGTCTCAAATACTTTGACGATGCATTTTCACAAAATTCAGCAGTGCACAAAAAACCACTATCCAAAGATAGTGGTCGGCATAAGAGAGAAAGAGAATTGATTAGAAGGTAACTAAATACCTTACAAACTAAGGATAATCGAAATTGTAAGCGTTGTCAACAGTTAGCAAAAATAAATACTTAAATTATTTGGGTTTAATGTTTAACTTGATCTTGCGACGCCCAATGTCAAATTTCATGCGACAATCATCATATTTAGTCGCCCTTTCACAACAGTTTTCAGCAGTACTGAGATTAATTAGTTCAGTTAACATTAACTAGTAGTCCCAGCTAATTACACAATCCGCCTTAATTCTTGCAAACTACATATTATAAATTAAATATACAGTTAACATTTTATTGTTAACGGCGATTTAATTGCGGTGACTTTCGACTGCCCGATAACCAGCACATATCCTTGTCCCACTGCTTCAAACGGCGTACTTGTGATAAAATTTACAAAACAATCGCTCATCAGCTATGTAATCGTTCGCATTCGCGTCAATAATGAAATATACTAATAGTATCAGCAGAATTGTCAGGCATGCATTGGAGTGAGTGAATCTATGAAGATAATTGAGCATCAGGCAAACGGGATAAATTATTACACATTAGTGAACAATCATCACATGAGTGTGACGATCATGGATTGGGGCGCCACGGTCACCGCGATTAAAACCCATGACAAAGATGGGCAGTACGCCAATGTCATCTTAGGTTTTGATGACGGTGAGGACTACATTACTTATCAATCGTTTTTTGGCGCGACGATTGCGCGAGTCGCCGGCGTCCTTAAAAATGCCCGTTGGCGTGGTCATGATCTCACCCAAAACTTTGGTGAGCACAATTTGAATGGCGGTAACATGCCCCAAATTTCCTTTGAACCTTGGTTCCTTGAACGCAAATTGCAGTCATCCGAACAAGTCGGCCTCGTCATGCAATATATCACGTTAGACGGCGAAAATGGCTTCCCGGGCACCATGACAATCACAGCCGACTTTATTCTCGACAATAACGGAAAATTTACCATCAGTTACACCGGTAAAAGTGACAAAGCGACACTCTTCAATCCGACGAACCACGCCTACTTCAATCTCAGTGGTGACGCTGAGCGTTTAATCGATCATCAAATTTTAAAAATCAACGCCGATGAATATTGCGCGCTTAACAAACACGGCATTCCAACCGGCAAATTACCTTGGGTCACCGGCTCACCGTTTGATTTCCGAGAACGCACTGAAATTGGGCCACAAATCTCCCACATTAAGGGAGGCCTGCACCACGGATTCGTCCTGAATGACACACCTTATCCACAAGTTGAATTATTGGACCGTGTTAGTGGCCGCAAAGTCACCTTACGGACTAATGCCAAGGCCATCGTTGTCTCCAGTGCGACCAACTATCGCGATGATCGTTATCGTTTAAATGGCGGGAAACCGATGCGCTCACAATTGGGGCTCTCTTTACAACCTCAGATGTTACCTGATGCCATTCATCACAAGGAATTCGGTAATATTATTATTGAACCCAATATTCCAGTGACGTATCAAACTGCCTATCAATTTTCAAATATTTATGATGTCTAACAGAAAACGGACTGGCAAAATGCCGGTCCGTTTTTGTGTTAATCCGTTGTTTCGGAGTCAAAATCGATGGCTTTAATTCGCCCATGTCGCCGCGCATAGAAGCCCATGCTGAAGACTGAAAAGGCTAAAGCGACGCCAATCAGCACAGCCAGCTGTGGCCAAGCAGTATTGCCAACCATCAGCGTATTACGTAAGCCACTCACCGCATAGCTCATTGGTAGCCAAGGATGAATAGTCTGGAAAAAGTGGTTAGACAACTGAATCGGATAGGTCCCCGCAGAACCCCCAAGCTGTAGGACGAGTAGAATCATGCTAAAGAACGCTCCGACCTTACCAAAGACAAGGTTTAACCAATACACGATGCTCATAAACGCAACGGCAATACTGAGCAACATGCCAAAGGTCGCCCACGGATGCAAAGGTGCTAGCCCATCAATTAAGATTAACAAGCTCTCAATCAAGACGGCTTCACCACACGCAAAAGCACCCAAGATTGAAACTTTTCCCGTCCACCAACGAAACCCATTTTTCGGATATTTCCGTGGCGTATACATATCAAACATCATGTTAAAGGCCAAAGCCCCGACAAATAGTGAAACCGACATCATATAAGGTGCCATCCCAGTCCCATTATTACGCGCATCATCCGTGTCATGACTCGCAGTCGTGGTCGGCTTGGCGAGCTGATTGTAGGTAAGCTGGGTCGGCTTAACTTTTGATTTTTGACCAGCCGCAGTTAACTTAGTCGCCAATTGTTGGTTTCCTGCTTGAACTTGCGTGAGTCCAGTTGCCAACTGTTGACCGCCATCAGCAAGTTTAGTCGTGCCCGTCGTCAACTGAGTGGTGCCCGCGAACAATTGACTCGCACCGTTGGTTAACGCCATCCCTTGCTGGGCCAAGGTCGTGAGGCCACTAGTTAAGCTAGCCGTCCCTTGCGTCAACGCCGTGCCATTTTGGCTCAACTTCTGCGTGCCACCAGCCAACTGCTGATTGCCACTAACTAATTGACTCGTTCCTTGCAGCAAACTCGAACTTCCGCCACTTAGTTGCGCGGTGCCATTGGCGAGGCCGGTCGCACCGGTCGCCAATTTTTGCACACCGGTTGTCAATTGTGGCGTCTGGGTCGCTAATAGTTGCACGCCTTGGTTCAGCTTCTGAAACCCTTGGGTCGCTTGTTGCAATTGCGCCGTCAGATCTTGTGAGCCTTGACTCACGGTCGCCAGTTTGGCAACTAGGGCTTGCTGAGTGGCTTCATTGCTCGTGAGGGCCTGTTTCAGCGCTTGCAGTTGCTGTGTGGCATGATTATCCTGACTAGTCGGCAATGCCGTCACAGCCTGATCTAGTTGTTGCAGGGCAGTCGTGATAGCCGTTGAACGATCATCATCTTGATTGGCGGTAACCGTCGCCAGGATTGCTGTTTTCTGGTCAGCATCCAAATGTTGCGCATCCGCCGTTGCCGCGACTTTCGTCACCAGATCGTTACGATTCTGACTAGCCGTCACCGCAGTTTTAACTTGCGCCATGGCAGTTTGAATCGCCGTTACTTGGGCACTTGACTCATTTTTACTGAGCGATTGTCCAAGTTGGGTCAACAATTGCGGAATCGTTGTCGTTTGCGTTGACGTGACACCCGCAGACTGAAGCTGGGCCAAGCTTGTCGTCAATTTCCCACTACCCGCACTTAACTGCTGCAAACCTTGCGCCAACTGTTGACTTCCCGTCGCCAAGCTTTGCGTACTCCCGGATAAGGTGGTCGTTTTTTGATTCAGCGTCGCTAAATTTTGACTCAATTGTTGCGCACCGGTATTCGCCGCATCAACGCCAGTCACATAGCGTTGTGTGCCACTCTGAACCGTCTGGGCACCGGTCGCGAGTTTTTGCGCCGCTGTGTTGGCCTGTTGTACCCCGGCCGTATAAGTTTGTACGCCACGATTTAACTGCTGACTGCCATTCAACGCTTGGTCAACACCTGTTAAATACCGATTTAAGCCGGTCGACAGCTGCTGACTGCCATCAGCCAACGTTAAACTACTCGTGGCTAACTGGTTAAGTCCAGTCGTCATTTTTTGGTCCGCCGTCACCGCAGTTTGACTACCGGTGGCTAATTTCTGATTGTTTTTGCCGGCTTTAGTGACGCCAGTGCTTAGCGTCTTAATACTGGCAAACATCGTCTTAGCATACGTTTGCGTCACTTGGTTGGCAACTTGTTGGGCCGCAGTTTTCGCGGCTGTCGCGGTCATTTTTGACGCTGTATAGTTGTGTCCTGCACTCGTGGTATAGTGTAAAACCATTTTTTTCGGTCGCGATTGCATTAAGGTCGTCGCATTCTTCGAAAAATCACTTGGAATCGTGATGACCATATAATACTTGCCATTTTTCAATCCTTGATTCGCCGCTTTGGCACCCATCAATTTGAAGGCCATGTCATTAGATTTCACAAGTTTTTTGGATAATTGCTTGCCCGCCGCCAAATGAGTGCCTTGATAAGTGGTCGCGCGATCATGATTCACCACGGCAACTGGTAAATCTTGTAACTTACCATATGGGTCCCACATTGATTTTAAAAATGTCACCGCATAAATTGATGGAATAAACCCAATCACAATTAAAACGATCAACATTAATTTGTGTCGCCATAAATACAGCCATTCGGCCTTGATCATGTTACAACCCCCTGTGTTTGTGCTATGCTTTTGCTGAGATAATCCTCAGCTGTGGTCATAGCATACCGGCATCGCCCGGTGAATACCACAACAGCACACAGAAAAATGAGGATTAAGCCTCAGTTACGCCACATCTGGGGTCTAACTAATTAAGGAGAATGAAAAATATGCCTAAAATTGATCGTCGGGTTGCCCGGACTAATCAAGCACTGCGCGAAGCTTTCCAACAGCTTGCGGTCACCCATAACTATCGAGACATCACGGTCAAACAACTCACGGAAGTTGCCAATGTGAATCGTAAAACCTTCTATTTACATTTTGATTCCATCGATGACTTAGCCGAAACGTTTGTCCACGATAGCGCCGAACAAATTTTAAAAGTCATTAACCAAACCGATATTAAAAAAAGCTTAGCGACATCAGGCATAATTTTTGACCAACTTGCTTACTTTTATAACCAAGCACGCGATTTTCATCGTGTCGTTCTGTTGAATGATGATTACAGTTTTCTGGCGCGAAAGGTACAAAACGAAGTCGCGCATGGGCTAACTGCCAACTTACAGACTGCGTATCATCTGTCTAAAGTCGATGCCCTCGTCTGTGCCAACTTTCTCATTCACAATATGATGACCTTCTTTCGGCTATTTTTCACCGGCCAACTTGATTTAACCCCGGCCGAATTCAAGCAACATTTAATTTCATTAAACTCATATGGCGTTCACCAATTTTTTTATCCAAATGAGCACTAACCGGTTGCAAGGACAAAAAGAAACATGCACCGGACTGCATCCTAAACTAAGCTCGTGATGAGCGCCGCGTCAGTCAATGAAAATATCCAAAGAAGTTCAAAATATTGCTTTAACAGCGCTAAAAAAAACACCTAACGATTTTTTCGTTAGGTGTTCGCTTATATCAGTTGCCTACGACAGCACGAGTTTTTGAATCATTTTTAAAACGCCGTCATGCTCATTGTCTAACTCAGAAACCTGATCAGCTACCGCCTGGACACTCGCAGTGGCGTTCACCATCGCGACGCCCTGCCCCGCATATTGCAATAGTGGCTTGTCATTATCACCATCACCGAACGCCAACAGTTGATCTTCGGTTAATTGCCACCGTTGCATTAGCCACTGGATTGCGGGTAATTTTCCGACTCCCGCAGTGACGAGATCAATCACACCGTAGCCACTATCATGAGCCTTGAGACGTCCCTCAAAATACGCGTTCAATTTGGCGACTTTTTGTGCCGCGTGAGCCGGCGTTGCGGATACACTTATCTTTTTAATCGTATCGGTCACCGCACTAAAATCAGTCACTTGTTGCAGGTTATCATAGAACTTTTCGGCGGCAGTAATCAATGCCTGTGGCGCGCCAATCTCAGTATATGAGCCATGTTCACCAACCATGATCAAATAAGATGACTTTAGCGGCTCTTGTTGTCGATCAACCGCCACAAACTGAGCCAATTCTGAGGCTGATAAGCTCCCATCAAAGACCTGTTCGTCATTCACATAAATAGAAGCGCCATTTTCGGCCACCATCACCAAGTTATCAGCCGTCACTTTGGCAAACAATTGTTTTAAATGCGCATATTGATTGCCAGAAGATAACACCAGCCGAATTCCTTGTTGTTTTAAAGCCATTAACGTCTGTTGCAACAAGGCTTGATTGTAAGTTTGATCACCATGTAATAGGGTGCCATTCAAGTCCGTTGCGATTAATTTGATTGCCACTCAAGCCACTTCCTCTATCTTTTTATTCTGATTCATTATACGCGCAAGTCGGCTAAAAACACCAATCGGGCTAACAAAAAAAGAGTCCAATTCAGACTCTTTTTCAGCTCCAAATATTTATTGTCGAAACGTGCAACAAAAGGCACGAATGCAACAGAGCTACGGTAACCAAACGATTTAAAGCCCAATCATCTGGTTCCCTAGGCTATGCTCGGTAGCAAACCGCCTTTTGTCCCACTCTCTCGTAACTCCCCATAAGTTACCTATCATTTACCCTAATCTTTATTCTACCGTGACACTCTTGGCCAAATTCCGTGGCTTATCAACATCTAAGCCCTTGTTCAAACTTGTGTAGTAAGCCAATAACTGACCAGGAACCACACTGAGTAAGGCGGTCATTCGTTCATCAACCGTTGGTAACACGACTGTGTCATCCGGTTTTGCTAAAGCGTCTGTGACGATGGTAATCGTCTTAGCGCCCCGAGCAGCAACTTCTTGCAAGTTTGACCGCGTTAACCCGGCCGTCTTTTGCTGGGTAATAATCCCAATAACCGGCGTATCCTTTTCAATCAAGGCAATCGTCCCATGCTTCAATTCACCCGAAGCAAAGCCTTCTGCTTGAACATAAGAGATTTCCTTAAGCTTCAAAGCCGTTTCCAACGAAACCGCATAGTCTAAACCCCGGCCAATGTAAAAGGCATTTGGCGTGTGTAATAACGCACTCTTAGCTAATTTGTCGAAAGTTGCTTTTTCATCGACAAGTGCTTGCATGCCATTCGCAACTAAGGCTAATTGTTGTTTAACATCAAAGTCTTTGGCTGCGGTCTGGTTATCCGCTTCACCTAAAGCTTTGGCCAAAATCGCTTGTAAGGCAATCTGAGCAGTATAGGCTTTAGTAGACGCAACCGCAATTTCAGGGCCAGCATGTAGCAACAGCGTATAAGTTGCTTCCCGTGATAACGTTGAGTTAGGCACATTGGTAATCGTCAAACTTGGAAATTTTTGTTCGTTGACGTTCAATAAGACTTCACGGCTATCGGCCGTTTCACCTGATTGCGTCAAGAAAATGAAGAATGGCTTCTTTGAAAGCAATGGTTGGTTATAAGCAAATTCAGATGACACATGGACTTCAGTTGGCACTCCGGCGAGTGATTCAAAGAGTTTAGCCCCCACTAAACCAGCATGATAACTCGTCCCAGCAGCCACAATGTATAAGCGGTCTGCTGATTTGATTGCCGTCAACAAGTCGGCATTAATGACCGGCGTCCCATCATCATTCAAATAAACTTGTGATAACTTTCGCATCACATTTGGTTGTTCGTCGATTTCTTTTAGCATGTAGAAAGGATAAGTCCCTTTGTCTGCTTGCGCAGCGTCAATATCCACATGGAATGTCTGACGTTGCACTGCGTCGCCAGCTTGATCCGTAATCTTGATCTCATCGGGCTTAACGACAACAATTTCACCGTCATGTAATTCCAAGAAATCTTTGGTTTGATCTAGCATCGCCAAACTATCAGAACAAACGACGTTGAATCCATCACCAACACCGATTAAGAGTGGGCTCTTATTTTTGGCAACGTATAAGGTATCAGGATCTTCTTTATCCATCAATAAGAAACCGTATGATGAATGGCCTAATAAACTTAACGTTTTCCGGAAGGCCGACAACGTGTCTAGCCCTTCCTTTGTCACAAAGCGGTCAACCAATTGAACGATAACTTCGGTGTCCGTCTGTGAAGTAAATTGAACATCACTTAAATAATCTGATTTTAAATCTTGGAAGTTTTCGATGACACCGTTGTGAACTAAGAAGAAGCGCCCATCGGCTGAAACTTGCGGATGCGCATTAGCCACACTTGGTTCACCATGAGTCGCCCAACGTGTATGTCCGATCCCAGTCGTGCCATGGACATTGGCCGTCGCACTAACTTCTTTACGCAAGTCGTCAATCCGACCCTTTTCTTTGACCAAATAGTCTTCGCCATTCTGATCATTAACATAAATACCCGCTGAATCGTACCCGCGGTATTCCAATCTTTGTAAGCCATTTAATAAAATCGATACTGCATTATCATTACCGGTAACTCCAACAATTCCACACATAAGTTAATCTTCCTTTACTTGTTTGAATTGTTTCTAGCTGCTTGGTCAATATATCTGGCACTAGTCTCACAACTAGCTTTTGTAACTGACCTGTAGAGTGCAGTCCCTGACATCACCCGTCGATTGTCGATAAATGTCATCCTCGTCAACTTTAGAATCTAAAGTCCTGGCGCTATTCCGCTTTAACCAATTAAGAATTGGTCGTTTTTCACCTCTGATTGGTATATTTCCTAGAAACAGTATTACTTTAACGTTACAATCGTAAAAAGTCAACAATATTCTGTATTGGTATAGACGTTAATTCGTATATATACCAATATAGAATGTAAGCAAAACAACCAACTGAGACATTCTGGTAGCGTCCGTAACTATTTGTTGAGATGACTAAAAGTTGCATGCACAAAATGAAATGTGAACAAGTCCATATCAGCGATGGTTGCTTCTAAACTAGACCCGTGATGAGTGAGTGCTCCGTCAGACATAATAACTGAAGGTTGAGTCGTCCAAGACGTGCCTGGCTTGGACCGATCCCACGACCGCATGTTATCAGCCTCAACCGGAAGCGACAGCTGTCAACTAGTCCGTAAGTGCCGATTAGTTGCGCAACGGATTTTATTTTTTAATTAAAGGTTGAAAGGCGGCTAGTGGCTATTAATCCCAGTGTAACAGTAGTGACATATGAAATATTACTCACAGATAGCTAATGAAAGCATTGAGAAAGTTCAAAACACCACCGACTGGCTCAATGATTTTCAAGAATCAAATCGCCTGTTTTTGATGCCGGTTACTTTATAACCATTAACCTAGCTGGCCGGTGTCGCTGATTGCATCGGACGTGAAAGTCCCGTTTGAGCGGCGGCTTTTTGCCGGTCTTACGGGACGGACGGTCCGGAATAGTTGCGATTTTTGCAACCATTCCGGGCGAAGGCCAAGACCGCTCCTCAGGCTTGGCCTGGTCCCTCGTCCGCATGTAACCAGCGACACCCGGAAGCGACAGCTTTGACTTTTCTCGTTATCAATATACTGATACGACAGCATTTATTAGTTATTATCGTCTTTCAACCTTTAGTTGCTTAATTAAAATTGCACAAAAATGGCCGAACCAGGAAAATCATCCTAGTTCGACCACTATTTGGTTAACTTTAATTGTAATTAAGCTTCGACGCCAACTTCATCGCGGACAACGTCGACAATGCGATCAACATAAGCATTGACCAATTCGTTAGTCTTAGCTTCCGCCATAACCCGGAGTAAGTCTTGCGTCCCTGAAGGGCGAACTAAGACCCGACCATCACCAGCCATTTCGGTTTCAACTTCACCGATTACGGCTTTAATTTGGTCATTGTTCAAGGCCGCTTGCTTATCTTGGACCTTCACGTTGACTAATTTTTGTGGATAAGTGGTGACTTCATCTGCTAATTCAGATAACTTCTTGCCAGTTTCTTTCATGACATGCAGTAATTGAATCCCAGTTAACATCCCATCACCAGTCGTATTGAAGTCTAAGAAGACCACGTGACCTGATTGTTCGCCACCAAGATTGAAACCGTCTTTGAGCATTTCTTCGACGACGTAACGATCCCCAACTTGGGTTTGTTCGCTGTGCAAGCCAGCAGCTTCCAAGGCTTTGTATAAGCCAAGGTTACTCATTACCGTTGTGACCACCGTATCTTTTTTGAGTTTACCGCGTTCCGCTAAGAACTTCCCACAAATATACATGATCTTGTCACCATCAATCACGTGACCCAATTCGTCAACCGCGATACAACGGTCACCATCGCCATCAAAGGCTAAACCGACTTGCGCACCCTTTTCAACGACGAATTTTGACAAGGCTTCTGGATGTGTTGACCCCACACCCTTATTGATGTTCAGACCATCAGGTGACGTTGCCATGGTGTCAAAATCAACATTTAAGTCAGCAAAAATCCGTGAAACCAAGTTACTGGTTGACCCGTTAGCCCCATCAACAGCCAAATGAATTCCGCTCAAATCATCAGGAATCGTTTGTTCCAAAAATTGAGAATACTTCAAATTACCCTCTGGAAAATCAGCCACCGTCCCTAAACCTTCAGCGGCTGGGCGTGGTAAATCATCGGTTGGTTGTTCCAATAAGGCTTCAATTTCTTCTTCCTTGGCATCGGACAACTTAAAGCCGTCACCACCAAAGAACTTAATGCCGTTATCTTCAACTGGATTATGTGAAGCAGAAATCATCACACCGGCATCAGCATCTTGAATCCGAACCAAATAAGCCACACCAGGTGTCGTAATGACGCCTAAACGGAGCACTTCAATTCCGGCAGATAATAGCCCAGCAATCAATGATTCTTCTAACATTTGACCAGAAATTCGCGTGTCACGTGCGACTAAAACTCGTGGTTGCGTGTCCTTGTCTTTGGCATGTTCCGTTAAGACATAGCCACCAGCACGACCTAAACGAAAAGCCAATTCGGGTGTTAGCCCAGAGTTCGCAATCCCACGGACACCATCAGTACCAAAATATTTCATCGTTTCTTTACCTCATTTCAGATTTTCAGTTACTCTTAACTGTAATTTTCACTTTGATTGACGTTGGATTAATCGAAGAAATGCCATCTTCGTCGGTATTTGAAAGATCAACCGTCTTCGTGGTCGTCGCGTTAACATCCGTAACATCAACGTCAACCGGCAATTTATCCAATTTAGCCAATGCGGCCTTCGTTCCCATGACGGTCACCGACTTCGTATCCGTTGAAAACGAATAACTTGTATCGGCCGACGTCTTACCGCTAGCCTTGAGATCGACCGGCACATCTTTCTTCGCCGCGGCTGCCGTAATTGGAATATAAACGGAAGTCGTCGATGGCGTCAAAACCACATTCAAGGTTTGACCATTCGCATCCAGCGCTTCAATCATCGCTTGTTGGTTCACGGATTTTTTCAAATTCTTTTCCGTATTAACCACTGCCACCACTTTGGCAACCTTGCTAACCTCACTCACAGCCCCCGTCACTTTAACCGAAGCGGTGCCTAAGCGTGCACTGCCAACTTCGTAACCAGACGCCACGTTGGCGTTATTAAAATCAGCACTGACTTTATAAGTTGCCGTTCGCCGTGGTTGAATATTAATATGAATATATTTTTGATCTAGCGTATAACTTAATTCTTTATTCAACCCGTTGACTTGAACTTTCACACTGTGACGACCAACCGATAAATCCGACAAATTCGCATAAACTTTAAAATTTTGCGTATTCGCGGTGGTCGTGACTAATGCTGCCGGGCCCTCAATCGTAATTTTAACATTTTCGGGATAGCCCGTCACAAAATACTTCGTGCTATTGACGTTCAACTCTAAGGGCGCACTAATGGTCACTTTGCGGTTGGAAGTCAGCGTTGTTTTAGACGCATTATTTGTTAAAACACTCGACGTCGTGTTATTTGTTTTCATTGAGCTAACATAAGCAAATAATGCCAGTGCACAAATCAAGGCCAATAGTCGCATTGACCAGGCGCTATCCATAAATTTTTTCACTTACGTAGCCCTCCTCCAAAGATATGTGCAAACCAATTCTGAATCGCATTTTGCTTCGTCTCATCTTCTGGTGTGAGCAAGATTTGACGGAAGTAGCGCAAGTAGTTTTCACGGGTCATGCCACGCATTAATTCGTTATCTTTGGTAATGGAAACTTCACCAGTTTCTTCGGAAATGACGATGGTTAATGCATCCGTCACTTCACTAATACCGACAGCGGCTCGATGTCTAGTGCCTAACTCCTTTGGAATCAAGTTACTTTCAGACAAAGGCAAGTATGCCGCTGCGACTTTAATTTGATTGTCTTGGATAATGACCGCACCATCATGTAAAGGTGTGTTTGGAATAAAAATATTAATCAGGAGCTCGCCAGTAATGTCCGCATCAAGGGCGATCCCAGTTTCAATATAGTCTTCCAAACCAGTATCCAGCTTAATGGACATGAGGGCGCCAATTCGCCGTTTAGCCATGTACTGAATCGCTTTGTCCAATTCATTGATCATCCGCTCTTCATCTTCATTTTGCCGCTTACCACGGACAAAAATAGAACCGCGACCGAGGTGTTCGAGTCCCCGCCGGATTTCCGGTTGAAAAATGATAACGAGCGCAATCACACCCCAATTGATAATCTGATCCATGATCCACGAAACTGTATCTAGACCAATGAACACACTCAGAATTTTGACAACGGCAATGACAACGATACCACGGAACAACTGCACCGCTTTAGTCCCTTGCAACAAGACAATCAATTCATAAATGACGAACCAGACCACTAGAATGTCAAGGAGCCGGACAAAGTTGGTCACTGTCAACAAATCGCTCCAGTTGAAGTTCATAATCCCCCTCCTTGTGAAAAATATTTACTTTCACATTATAGCACGGGGAACTCTTAGCGTTGACCCATTTTAGAATGGAAGCCGTAATTTCCTGGATTATTTGCATTAATATTAAACTTGCGATTATTTAATATAGATTGGTTAATATTTCTGTTAAAATAATGGTGAAAGTGTGGTGATCAAATGACCCGGTTACAGCGTTGGCTCGTGCGGCTCTTTTATTGGGGCTTTATTGGTTTCGTGGCGTTAACCATCCATGATTCCTTTTCATTTTTATTGCTCAATACCTTACTTGCTTATATTCCGATTGAATTAAGTTTCTGGCTGACTAAGCGGCGTTCAACATTGCTGTTTTGGATCATCGTCGTCATTTGGTTACTCTTTTATCCGAATACGCCGTACTTATTAACAGACTTGTTCCATTTAAGCTTATTAAAGCCATACGCAATCAATGGTTTACTAAAATTCAATCTGAGCATGTGGCGTGACTTCGCCTATTTAGTCGCGCCCACCGTCGTTTCAATCATTATTGGCACCTACACGGTTGACCAAATTGCCCAAGAATTGCAGCGGCGCTTACGGCTCACGAAACTGCCGGCTGGTCGAACCCTAATCAGTATCGCCCTGTTCCTGTTCGCAAGTATCGGCGTTTATGTTGGCCGCTTCATGCGACTTCATACGATTTATCTTTTAATTACGCCACAATATGTCTTGGAGCAACTCGCAGAAATGTGGTCAAACAAAATGCTCGCCTTCGTCCTACTGATGTGGTTATTACAATTAGTCATTTACGGTGCTTGGCGATTTACAACCACTCCCACTAGTGAAAAAGACAAGTCATCTGACCAGCCTTGACCGTTTAATTAACGGAGACTGTTGATTTAGGCTTGTAGTGAGCGCTCCGTCAGTCAAAATCGTTGTGCTAGGCGGGACAGTCCCAACCAGAAAACGGTCTGTGACTTCGATTTCAAGCCGATAGCCCACGTCTTGAAATCGCCCAGTGATTAGGCGGCCCAGAACGCCGACTAATCTTACCGACACAGCACAACGATTCCGCCTGTCTACGCTAAGCTTAATAGCTGAAGGTTGGGACTGATAACATCGGTCGTGATGGTCGCGTTGCATCAGCCGTTTTTGCCGACGTTACGCCACGGACGGACCGGGACACTTGCGCTTTTGGCAAGGGTTCCGGACGAGGTCCAAGACGTCCTTGGCTTGGACCGGTCCCACGACCGCATGTTATCAGTCTCAACCGGAAGTGAAATCCGTATGGACCTGATTATTGACGCAGTGGGGCTTACTCGCGAATTTCATCTTTCAACCTTTCCTTTAAAATAAATACGGCAGTGAATTGACGTTTTCGTCGACTCACTGCCGTATTTGTTGTTGAGTTGCTTTAAAGCACTTTAGGATCACTATATGTCGAATGTGCACTCCGTTTATCATGGAGACCGCTGAAACCACTAAAGCCCATTTCAGTCGCTTTCTTCTCCGCATCCGTAATATAACGTAGCGTATCATCCGCCCGCTTTTCACCATAAACTTGTAACCATTGATGGAACCGTTCATCCGATGCCGAACTAATGGCTTGCTCAACCTTTAAGCCCGCTGGTGTTAACGACAAATATTTAATCCGTCGATCACTGGCATTAGTCGTTTGATCAATATACTTTAAGTCGAGTAAGACATTAATTTGCCGCGCAATTGCACTTCGTGAAACACGTTGGGCATTGGCAATTTTAACCAGTGTCAACGGTTCCTTCGTTGTCGCAATCATCTGCATCACAATATAAGCCTCGAAAGTGATCTTATACGGCCGTGTTGGCACTGAGACAAAGTCACCAATGTATTTCAAAATATGCATATAAGTTTCAACGAATTGTTCGTGGATCTCTGCTTCTGTCATATGACGTCCCCCCGCTAGGTTTCACCTAATAATCCCGTTTATTACTTGGCAATTAATTGCCAGTTCTAATCATTCACTCTAAATACTATTCTAACCTTATTATAACCGAGAAGGCTTGCAATGCAATATAAAATAATTTATTAATCGTCGTCTGCTTCCAGATCATTCAACATCAGTAAGTTTTCAGAATAGTTAATGAACTGTCGGAGTTTCGAGGCGGTGCGTAGACTAATTTGTCCACTTTCTAATAAATGTTGTACACCGGCACGTTCTGCACCTAAACTTTTAATTCGGAGTGCTTGCAATTGTCGCTCATAATCGGCTCGTGACAAACTATGATCCGCCTTTGCGCTCTCAATCCGGTTGCGATAATGAACAATCAAGTGATATAACGCCTGACGGTCAAATTGTTGTTCGTCGACACCGGTCTGTTTTAAATATTGTGACAACGATTTAATCGCTGCTTTGGAAGCCACACGTTGAATCGCCAATTGTTCCGCACGAAATTTATCACTATCGACTGGCGTTAACCAAATTCGTAGACTCTGCATGCCGCGTGAAAGCATTAACCGTAACGAACGCAGTGTTGGTAATCCGGGTTTATGTGCCGCTTGTGACAGGCGTTGTTCGCGCCGCTCGATCCGGCGTAAATAAGCTTGTGCACCTAATTTAGACGTCTCCCCGGCAACGAGCATCTCTTTAACCGCCTGCCGCTCACCAGCTAAGGCAACTAAGCGCAACTGCATTTCATCCGTCAACATTGGTTGCAGTTCATCGGCTGTCTGTGAGGCCACTTCTAAACGCCGAATTTGAAATTGTTGATCCAAGATCAAATCATACGCAGCCCGTTGATTTTCAGGACGTCGATGCTCTTCAATATTTTGCACGGCCAGTTGTAACACATAGATCCGTGCTTGCTTATAAGTAAATTGTTGGGGCGTCGCTTCGGCAGTTACGTCAGCTGCTTCTGAATCATCAGCGACAACCACCGTGCCATCTTCATCAAGACTGGAGCCACGGGTCATGAATGGTAATGATTTAGCTGCCATCAACGGCAAGATGCCAGCGGCCGAAACCAAGCTGACAATAATCACCCCAGCGGCAATGAACAAGACTAACGACCGTTCCGGGAAGGCCGCACCAGTGGCAATCACAGTTGGAATCGTGAAGACCCCAGCCATCGTGATCGCCCCACGCACGCCAGATAACCCAGATAGCGTGGCAATTCTTAAACTTGGTTTGGATTTTTCGTGATTCCGCAACCAAGTCATTAACATATAGCCATATGTCCAGGCCACCCGAATCAATAATAAAATTCCCCAAACAATCAGCACATCAAAAATCGCATGTAACGTATTAGTATGGTTGCCTTCGATAGTTGCTTGCGTCGCAACGGGCAACTCAATCCCAAGAATCAGAAAAACAATACCGTTTAACAAATAAACAATAATATTCCAAACTTTTTCCGTGACTAACCGCAGTTCGGGGGCATCCTCCGCTTCATGTGACCCTTGCACATGTGCGAGAACCCCGGCCGCAACCACCGCGACAACCCCCGAAGCGTGAAACCATTCTTCAGCCACAAAATAAATCGCAAACGGTGTCAAGATTTGTAACACCACGTTGAACACTGTGTCGTTGATTCCTTCGCGCCGTAAAATATCGCGAATCAATTGAATAATCGTAATTAAAGCCAACCCAACCGCTAAACCAACTAAACTGATATAAAAGAAATCGCCGATTGCTTTGCCAAGGACAAAACTCCCTGTGACCGCTGCGGCCAAAGCATATTTAAAACCAATCAAGCCACTGGCATCATTGATTAAGCTTTCGCCACTAACCAAATGCAAAATTTCTTTAGGCAATTTGACTCCCTCAGAAATCGATTGTACCGCCATTGGATCAGTTGGCGAGAGAATGGCAGCTAAAGCAATACTAACTGCCAATGGAATCGTTGGAATCAGAATATGAATCAAAAATCCGCCTAAAATAGTGGTGATGAATACTAGCACGATTGCGTTGGCAAAAATTGCCCCGCGAAGTTCCCATAACTCTTGTTTTGGAAACTGTCTGCCATCGTTGTACAGCATCGGTGCAATAAAGACTAGCATGAACCAGTCCGTTTGCAACTTAACTTGTACATTTAATAATAAAGCCACTCCTAGACCCAGCCCGACTTGGATTAAACTGACCGGGATTGCGACTAGATAGTGGCTCAACACATTCGACAGCAGCACTAAACATGCCAATAAAATCACTAATTCGATGATCGGCATTAAAGTGTTGCCTCCTTTGTTCAATATAATTTGAAAGTGCTATTTGACATCCTCGCCGATGATCCGAACTTCGGTCTCAAGGTGAACGCCAAAGGTTTCATAAACAACTTTTTGCACATAATGAATCATATCCATGTAGTCGGTCGCCGTTGCATGATCGACATTAATAATAAAGCCAGCGTGTTTCTTGGAAACTTGCGCGCCGCCAATTTGATGTCCTTGTAGACCGGCATCATGGATTAGTTTACCAGTAAAGTAGCCGGTTGGTCGCTTGAAAACACTCCCACACGATGGCCACTCTAAAGGCTGCTTCGACGCCCGGAGTGTATTGAGCTCATCCATCCGAGCTTGGATCGTCTTCTGGTTACCGGGTTTAAGCTTAAAGGTGGCCGTAACCACGGTGTCATCGTAATCTTGGACCGTACTGTGACGATAACCGAATTCAAGGTCGGCATTCGATAATGTTTTTAAATGCCCTTCGCGCGTTAAAACAGTGACTTCTTCAATGACTTCACTCATTTCACCGCCGTAAGCGCCAGCATTCATAAAGACTGCACCACCGACACTGCCAGGAATACCGGCTGCAAATTCAAGCCCCGTGAGACTCGCCTGACAAGCAACCTTAGTCGTGGCAATTAACGCCGCACCGGCTTCGGCCACCACTTCAGTTTCACTGGCATGAATCTGGGCCATTTTGGTCAAAATAATCGTCAAGCCACGAATGCCACCATCCTTAACGATTAAATTGCTGGCATTCCCGATTATGGTGATTGGCATTTCGCGGGCATCGGCAAATTCAATCAAACTTTTCGTTTCACTGATTGACTTAGGAAATGCCACGTAATCTGCGGGACCTCCAGTTTTAGTATTCGTATAATGACTCAGTGATTCATCTTTTTTAATTTCAATGGCTGGAAAACTGGCCAACACATCTTGGGTCATGGGTAAAGTTCCTTTCATGGTTCAATTTTACAATTATTTTAAGGACGGTACGCTCAATCCCCACTCGTTATCGTCGAGATAAGGTCTAAAGTAACCGTTAGAGTGTTTTAATGATAGCACTTTTTAATCGCTTAATAAATGACGGCACACCGCGTGACTCGTAATGGCAGATGTGGGATCAACTGGATTAGGACCGTGCGTGGCGACTGCCGTCAAGAACGCCCGGATTAGCGGGGCAAAACCGCGCTTTTCTAACGTTTGCGTCCAATCTGGAAAAATCGTCGTTTGCGTTTGCGCAGTTTGATAGGTTGTTAAACTGCTCAAATTATTGACCACGGCACGTTGTAAACTAGCTTGCACCGTTGACGTTTCCAAGTTGATCCCACCACGCATATTGGTCACAACTTGTAACTGCTCATGGGCGGTTTGGGCTGTAAAGTAGCCTTGCGCCAATTTGCCGTCAGCAGTCGCTACAATTCTGCCGGTCGTTGTCACTAATGGTTCATCTAATAAGTATAACCCAGTATCCACACTATGAATCATCAGATCAAATACAGCGGTTTCCACGTCTTGATCACTCGTTTCACGAACCTTCTCGGCCATGATCAACCGTTTATCAGGAATCGCCTTTAATTGTTGATTAAGCGGTGCAAAGCGCCGATTAAAGCCACAAGTTAAGAGTAAGTGCCGCGCAGCCGCCAAGTCATATAAGCCCTGAACTTCCTGCAAATCCATCGAAACCGGTTTATCAACATACACATTAATATCGGCAAGCAGCAACTTTTTGATGATACTGGCATGGGTCGCAGTCGGCGTATGCACAAAGACTGCGGCCGGCTGTGTCGCCATCAGCTCATCTAAAGTCGCATGCGTGTGCGTAAACCCATATTCTGCGGCCAACTGCTGCCTTTTTTCTGGATTGCGCGTCGTCAGATGAAACTCATACTGGTCTTGCATCGCCGCCATCACGGGCAGATAAGCCTTTTGTGCGATATTTCCTAAACCAAGCACACCAATTTTTATCATGTGAAATCCTCCAATTTAATGCATCGAATGCGGTACAATTGACCTATTAACAAATAGAAAGGCGTTGACATAATGAAATTTATCTCTTGGAACGTCAATGGCCTGCGTGCCGCGGTAAAACACGGCTTCGTCGACCGTTTTAATGAACTTGATGCAGATGCGTTCTGCCTGCAAGAAACTAAGCTGCAAGCCGGTCAAATTGCACTCGACTTGCCAGGCTATCACCAATACTGGAACTACGCCGAACGAAAGGGTTACTCTGGCACCGCGATTTTTACCAAAAATGAACCGTTGCGCGTTGCTTATGGGATCGGCGTCCCCGAGCACGATACCGAGGGGCGCGTTATTACACTAGAATACGCGGATTATTACCTGATTACTTGCTACACACCTAATTCTGGCGGCGAACTCAAACGCCTGGCCTATCGCCAAACTTGGGAAGACGCCTTTTTAGCTTATATTAACGGGCTTAACGCGGACAAACCTGTGATTTTCTGTGGCGATTTAAATGTCGCTCACGAAAACATTGATCTTAAAAACTGGCAAAGTAACCACCACAGTGCCGGATTTACGGACGAGGAACGTGGTAAATTCAACCAGTTGCTCGCTAGTGGCTACACTGATACGTTCCGTCATTTTTATCCAGACCAGACCGGGATTTATTCCTGGTGGAGCTATCGGGCACATGCCAGAGAAAACAATTCTGGTTGGCGGATTGATTATTTTATCGCCTCTGAAAAATTGAACGATCGCTTGTTAAACGCCCGCATCTTAACCGATGTGATGGGTTCCGATCACTGTCCGGTTGAACTCGACATTCGAGTCTAAAACTTGAATTTTACGACTAATCCAAGTACGATTAGCCCATAATATTTAGAAATGTAGGTGAACTGGTTGAATTTTGTCGCCATGGACTTTGAAACCGCCAGTGCCAAGCGTGATAGCGCTTGTTCATTGGCGCTCACCATTGTTCGTAATAATCAAATTGCGGATGAATTTTATACCTTGATCAAACCTGAAACGGACTTTTTCTGGCGTAACGTTCAGATTCATGGTATTCATGCCGAAGATGTCGCGGATGCGCCAAAGTTTCCAGCAGTCTGGGAGCATATCCAACCGTTTTTTCAACGGGACCGCCTGGTGATTGCGCACAATGCACCCTTTGACACCGGCGTCTTACGCCAAACATTGGCCCATTATGGTATTGGTGCCCCAGAATATCTGTCGATGGACACCGTCAAAACAAGCAAAAAATTCTATCCTGAATTGCCTAATCACAAGCTTGACACCATGTGCCGCGCACTAGATATTGAGCTTCAGCACCACCACAACGCCCTCGATGATAGCTTGGCCTGCGCCAATATTCTCATCACCGAGGCCGAGCAATTCGGTGCCGAACAACTCAAACCTTTCGTTCGCGTCCAAGGTTAATCAAAAGTGAGTCAAACAGCTATTAATGGCGGTTTGACCCACTTTTTTAGTCATTAACTTGTCGCTTCCGGTTGGGACTGATACCATGCGGCCGTGGGACCGGGCCAAGCCAGGCACGTCTTGGTCCTCGTCCGCAACCCTTGCAAAAACCGCAAGTGTCCCGGCCAGTCCGTGGTGTAAAATCGGCAAAAACGGCCGATTAACGCCACCATCACGACCGATGGCATCAGTCCCAACCTTCAGCTAATTAACAGCTTTTCAATAGCTAACTAGGCGTATCAGAAGTCGTAGACCGCACTCGTACTGGGCCTGTCACAACACCACAAACGACATAATACTCATGGACAATAGTAACAAGTAATATAATTTTCACACACTGTTTAAGAATTTACTGTGTCACTCACAACTTTGAAGGCTACTACCGGCTAATGATCTTTAACTAGCTGTATGCCGTCGCAGATGACATCGGGCGTGAAGGTCTCCGTTAGTCTGGCGTCCTTTGCCAGTCTTACGGAACGGACGGTCCGGGATAGTTGCGATTTTGGCAACAATTCCGGGCGAAGGCCAAGACGTTTCTCAGGCTTGGCCTGGTCCCACGCCTGCATGTCATCTGTGACGGCTGGAAGCACACTATTGGCCTTTCAAACATCCAAAACCATGTCAATCGCGGCAACCTTTTTGCCAGTCGGATCAATAACATTATAACTTGCAGGCGTTACTTGTTTGAATCCAAGATGTTGGTAGAGCTTAGTCGCGCGCTGATTGCGGAGTTGCACCGTCAACACTAATTGACTTAGCGTACTAAAATCTTGGGCCCAGTGAATCACTTCTTCCACCAGCGCCGTGCCTAAACCTTGACCCCAGTACTTTTTTAAGACTGCGACGCCAACTTCACCTTGTTGCTTAATTAAGTCGTCCGTTGCTTGCACCGTCCCGACACCAATCAACTCATTTCCCAGCGCCGCCACAAAAATCGTATTGGTCGTCGTTCGTGTAATTTGCTCAATTTGACTGCGTTCATCGGCTTCACTTAATTCCCCTAAACCATCATCAATCGTAAACGTATTTGACTCGGCTGCTAATTGCATCAGTAAGGTTAATAATTGCGCCGCATCGGATGCTTCCGCTGGGCGGACATCGACAACTTCTGCTGTCATGCTTGTCACCCCTCTAATTTATCAACCAACTTTTGATAGTGCGTCCCGTTTGGTTCAAACTTAATCGTACGCGTCTCATCTTGATCCGTCGTCCGACTAAGCGTGATCCGCAAATAATTATCTGGTAGCAACGCCTGCATAAATTCTGACCATTCGACAACGCTAACGCCATCGCCATCAAAATACTCATCTAAACCAAGGTCTTCCGCCCCGCCATCTTCCAAGCGGTAAATATCCATGTGATACAGAGGAATCCGACCTTCTTGATACTCACGAACTAAGGTAAACGTCGGGCTTTTAATCGTCTTTTCAATGCCCAAGCTTTTGGCCAAACCTTTACTAAAGGTCGTCTTGCCCGCGCCTAAATCACCATCTAATAAAATTAAGTCACCCGGCTGCACTAATTGGCCAAGTTTGGCACCAAGCTGCATGGTTTGTTCCGGGGACGTGACTGTCACTGCTTTCATGTTAATTCAGCCATCCTCCATTCAATTTGCCTTCAGATTGTGGTGGCGTGCTTGTTGCAACCATCACAGTCTGAAATTCCTTCTATCATATTATAAAAAAAACGCGAGAAACTTCAAAGACCAAGCACTGAAGTTTCTCCCGCTTAACAAACTAATTAGGCTTCTAAGCCTTGCGCTGCGGTGATAATCGCAACTTTATAAACATCTTCTTCGCTCGCGCCACGTGATAAGTCAGAAACTGGTTTATTCAAACCTTGCAAGATTGGGCCGACAGCTTCAAAGTTCCCAAAACGTTGGGCAATCTTGTAACCAATATTTCCTGATTGTAGTTCTGGGAAGACAAAGACATTAGCATGACCGGCAACTTTGGAACCCGGCGCTTTTTGCAGCCCAACTTTTTCAACAAAAGCAGCATCAAATTGCATTTCGCCATCAATGGCCAAGTCTGGTTCAGCGGCCTGCGCTTTGGCTGTGGCTTCTTGAACCTTGGTCACCATATCGCCCTTGGCAGACCCTTTAGTGGAAAAGCTCAACATGGCAACTTTAGGATCGATGTCAAAGATTTTGGCTGTATGCGCACTTTGAGTGGCAATTTCAGCTAATGTATCAGCATCTGGGTCAATGTTAATGGCGCAATCTGCAAAGACATAACGTTCGTCACCCTTTTGCATGATGAAAGCCCCACTAATTCGATGTGAACCTGGCTTGGTTTTAATAATTTGTAATGCTGGGCGCACCGTGTCACCGGTTGGATGGACCGCACCGGAAACCATCCCATCAGCCAGTCCAAGATAAACTAACATGGTGCCAAAGTAATTTTCATCTTCAAGCATTTTAGCTGCTTGTTCAGGCGTGTTCTTACCCTTGCGCCGTTCAACTAACGCATCAAGCATCGCTTGCTTGTCGGTCGCTGGATAAGTCGCTGGATCAAGAACTTGCACACCGGTTAACGCCACGTTTAATTCCTTGGCAACAGCGGCAACTTTTGCTTCAGGGCCAAGCACGATTGGTTTCACTAACTCATCCGCAGCTAAACGCGCGGCGGCACCGACAATGCGTGGTTCAGTACCTTCTGGGAAGACAATGGTTTGATTCTTACCGGTAATTTTCTTTGCTAATGCTGTAAATAAATCCATGAAATAGCCTCCAATAAATTAATTAATCTTTAACACTAACTTCTGCTGGCAATTGCCAATTAATCGGCTGTTCACCAAACGATTCCAACGCCAAGTTGGTTTTGGAAAACGGCTTTGACCCAAAGAACCCGCGGTAAGCTGATAACGGACTCGGATGTGGTGCCTGTAAGACCACGTTGCGCTCGGTATCAATCAAGGAAATCTTTGAACGCGCCGCTTTACCCCAAAGGATAAAGACTACCGGCGTCGGCCGCTCTGAAAGACGTTGAATCGCAACATCCGTCAGGCGTTCCCAGCCTTTACCGGCATGTGAAAAGGCAACACCATTTTGGACCGTCAACACGGAGTTCAACAACAGCACCCCTTGCTTCGCCCAAGCTTCCAAATAGCCGTGGTTAACCGGCTGACAACCGACATCATCTTGCAATTCTTTATAAATATTCACCAACGATGGTGGCACTTGTACCCCTGGTAGCACAGAAAAGCTTAACCCATGGGCTTGATGCGGACCATGATAAGGATCTTGACCCAAAATAACGACCTTTGTGTCAGCAAACGGCGTCCATTCAAAGGCCTGAAAAATATTATACATATCGGGATGAATATTTTTCGTCCGATACTCGCTTTTCAAAAACTCGTGTAATTGATGGTAATAGGGTTGCTCAAATTCCGGCTCAAGCACGTCCCACCAATCAGTGTGAATAAACGCTTTCATCCTTAACACCTCTAGCATTATTGTAGCATACTCAAAACCGCTAATGATAATAATTCTGAATTCACTTTCAAACATGGTAGAATGTAACTATTAAGACAACTAAGGATGTGACAACATGATTTCGATTATCGCTTCTGACATGGATGGAACGCTTTTGAATAATGAAATGACCGTTTCTGACTTCAACGCTCAAGCCATTCTCAAAGCGCAGCAGCAAGGCGTTCATTTTATTGTCTCCACCGGCCGCCGCTACTCCGAAGCTCAGCCATTGATTGCCGCGCAAGGCATTACGGCGCCACTAATTACTTTAAATGGCGCCGAAGTGTACGATGCTTCCGGCAAAATGCTCGATATGGTCCCAATCACGAAAACCGTCGCGCGTGCCATTTTCCATACGCTCTCTTCACAAGGCTATTATTATGAAGTGGTCGGAAATGATGCCGTCTATTCTAACAGCAAAGCGAAACGGGTCGAACAAATCGCCCATTTATTAACAAATTTAAATCCTGACACTTCTTTTAAAATCGCCGTTTCATTGGCTACGGCTCGGTTGGAACTAATGGATATTAGTTACGTCGACGATTATAGTGAACTGCTTGATGATCCTAAAAACCACGTGATGAAGATTATTGCGTTTAGTCAAGCGGGACCAGAAAAATTAAAACCATTGTCCGATGACTTATTGGCAAAACATTCTTCAATCAAAATCACCTCATCATCGCGCTCTAACATTGAAATTAACAATATCAATGCGCAAAAAGGCATCGCCGTTGAGCGTTATGCCAACATGCTCAATACCCCGATGAGCAATGTGATGGCCATTGGTGATAACAATAATGACGTCTCAATGTTGAAATTAGCCGGGACGAGCTATGCCATGGGTAATGCCTCGACAGAGGTTAAGCAGTTGGCAACTCACATTACGGACACTAACGTCAACGATGGCGTCGGTAAAGCCATTTTGGCAGTGTTAGCCGAACAATAAGTTAACCGGGAAATGAGGGTTTGACATGCGTAAATTATATTTCAGTCGCAATAGTTTTGCTAAAGGGGCCCGCATCGTTCGCGACGACCATGGTCAGTCACACTATTTACTCGTCGGTCGTTGGGGCCGGCGGCAAGATGCGCTCAGCCTCTACGCCATTCAGGGCGAACTACTTGCCGAAATTAAACAAACCTCACTCGGTCTTTTGCCGAAGTTTGATTTGTACTACAACCGTCAAAACGTTGGCTCAATTAGTAAAACACTTGGCTTCTGGCACGAAATGATTTATGTTCGCAAGCTCCGTTGGATTATTATGGGGAGCTTAAGTAATGAAAATTATCGCATTTATCATGGCACGGAACTCGTGATGACGATGCGTCCAGTAGTCACGACCAATGGCGAAGCCTTCGAATTAGCAATTACCGATGAAGCTACGGAACCATTGTGCATTTGCATCGCCGCCATCCTGGATCATTGGCAGAAACCTACCAATCGTGAACAATCACGCGCACCACAAGAAGGTTACGGCATGACCTTTGGTGAAAGTAACTATACGTTGCATCCGCACCACAAATTGCCACAAACATAAACACGATCTAGCCTTCAGCGAGCGATTCGCTGGGGGCTTTTTTTGATAGTGCAAAAAAATCGACCCCCGAATAGCAGGGTCGATTCATTAACTAGCCTAGTTGATAGGCTTGTTCAGTTAAACTCATTTTTGAAGTCAATTTGACCTGATAAGGTGTTTCTACCGCGACAAAGCCTTGTGTTTCATAAAAACGTCTTGCGGCTTGATTGCTGGCAAGGACAGCCAACATGATCGGCGTCGGCTGTGCTAAGCGCGCGATGGCGGCCTGAATCAGTCGTTGACCAACGCCTTGTCGCTGAAATGCTGGCAAAACGTATAGTGAATAGATTTCCTGCCGACCAGCCCAAGTTGCTGGCCGCGCTGGTCCAAACGCACAGACGCCGACGACTTGATCGGCTTCAAACGCTAAAATGGTTTGTCGCCAGCGTTTTTGTGGTTGCCAAGTCGCCGTTGTGAGTTGGGCGAGATACGCCGCAGGAAGCTGAGTCACATACGTTGCCCGCCAAACGGTAAGATACAACTCAGCGACGGCTTCAAAGTCATCTTGAGCCGTCGCTGGTCGCAACCTGATTGTCATTTAGACGTTAATCACTTTATCTAAGAAATCTTGTAACCGCGGACTCTTTGGATGATCAAAGACGTCCTCAGGCTTGCCGCTCTCTTGAATCAGCCCGTCTGACATAAAGACGACACGATCGGCCACTTCTTTAGCGAAGCCCATTTCATGCGTCACCACAATCATCGTCATCCCATCCGCGGCCAACTTTTTCATGACATCTAAAACATCACCGACCATTTCGGGATCGAGGGCGGAAGTTGGTTCATCAAACAACATAATCTTGGGTTTCATTGCCAAGGCACGGGCAATCGCAACCCGTTGTTGTTGCCCACCAGATAAAGAATTTGGCATCGCATCTGCCTTGTCAGCGAGACCAACCGTTTTCAATAAGGCATGGGCGGTGACATCGGCAGTTTCTTTGGACTCTTTGTTCAACTGAACCGGCGCCAAAGTAATGTTTTGCATCACACTTAAATGTGGGAATAAGTTGAAATGTTGAAAAACCATCCCAATATTTTCACGAACCAAGTTGATGTTGGTTCCTTTATCGGATAAGTCGTAGCCACTAATGACGATTTGGCCTTGCGTCGGCACTTCCAAATCATTCAGGCAGCGTAAAAAGGTACTCTTACCAGACCCAGAAGGACCAATCATGCAGACAACTTCATTATCTTCAACTTCTAAGTTGAGGCCTTTTAACACTTCATTGTCGCCATAACTTTTGTGTAAATCTTTAACAATTACTTTAGCCATGCTAATTCATCCTCCTTTGAACCCAATTTGAAAGCCAAGTCAATAATGTGATAATAATCAAGTAAATAATCGCAATCATCAGCCAAATCTTGAAGCCTTCAAAGTTTCTGGCAATAATTAACGTCCCAGTTTGGGTCAATTCAACGATCCCAATGACCGACAAAATTGACGTATCCTTCAACGTAATAATAAATTGATTAATAAATGATGGAATCATAATCCGAATTCCTTGTGGCATGATCACCTTACGCATTGCGGTCCAATAAGGTAACCCCAGTGAGCGGGCCGCTTCCATTTGACCATCGTCAACCGCTTGGAACCCACCTTTAACGAATGCCCCGGTATACGCCCCTTCGTTGAGCATCAGCGTAATCATCCCGGCAACAAACGCTGGAATTTTAAAGCCATGCCCAATTAAGTCTGGGAACCCGATGTAGATGAAGAACGCCAATACCATTAATGGCATCCCCCGGAAAATATAAATAATCGTGCTAGAAATGGCTGGTCCTAATTTACCTGGCATCACACCTAAGACCCCCAAAATCATTCCTAGAATCGTGGCTAACACGATTGAAACGACTGTTAAGACTAAGGTCATCCATAACCCACTACCAATGGTGTCGAGGTTTTGTGTGAATAGCCCGATAAAAGTTCGGCTACTTGCGGTTTCACCAGTCAAAGATGATTCGCTAGAATGTAAATATTTATCAACGATCTTTTTATATTGACCATCAGCCTTAATGGCTTTTAGCCCGGCATCGAATTTCGCTAATAATTCAGCATTCTTACCTTTTTTAACGGCAAAGCCATAATCCCCGGCTTCATATTGTTTGGAAACGATCTTCAACGCAATCCCGTTTTTAATTCCGTAAGACATGACTGGATAATCTTCAAAACAAGCCGCGGAATTACCGACCTTCACATCGTTATACATGTTATTAGAATCATTGAAATACTTAATCTTAAAACCATATTTGCTTTGAATCGACTTGGCATAAGTCGCACCAGCCGTCCCAGTCTTTAACGCAACGGTTTTGCCTTTAAGATCCTTAAAGTTCTTCACGGAACTGCCTTTGGCAACTGCCATGACGACCCCAGACGTATAGTAAGCATCTGAGAAGTCAAAAGTCTGCTTACGTTCAGGCGTAATGTTCATCCCGGCGATGACCCCATCAACTTGGTTAGCACTCAACTGCTGAACGGCGGCACCGAAACTGATTGCTTTTAATTTATAATTGATATTTTCCTTTTTAGCAATCGCATTTAAAATGTCGATATCAATCCCTTTATACTTACCACCTTTTGCCTGAAATTCAAACGGGGCAAACGTGGTATCCGTCGCAATGGTGTAAGTCTTAGCTTGAGCAGTTGACGCAAATGCGAACCAGCTACCGAGTGTGGCTAACACCATGACAACAGCAACTTGCCATTTCTTCATGATGGAGACCTCCTAATTCATTCTACCTGAACGGTATGTCATAAAATATAACATAGTTTAGGATATGTCACCAACTCAAACTATCATAATATTCTAATTTTAATTTAATGTTTGCGGTATCATTTGGTCTTAACTTAACTTTCTTAAGTTAAGTGGCCTTTAGAGAAAAGATATTAAGGAATCTGACCAATTATTGCGATTATTAAGTTTTTTGATTTGAATTAACAAATTACCGATGCTAACCCGTCATTTATGAGTGTATAAGTTTGTTTATGTTGGCGGTGACTGGATGTCAACCACTGCCGATCAACTTCATTTACACCGTAATAGTCTAACTAAGCGGCTTCAACGGATTGATGATCTGATCCACATTGACTGGGATCAACCTCACAAAACATTTGGACTGCGTCTAAGTTACCGAATTTTCAACTACCTAGACCACTAGGTAAATGTACGAAGCATCACATCCAAACAGTTGACATCTCTGATTCCAGCATATACATTGGTGACTAAGGAAGCCCAATTGTGGGTTTTTGAGTCGCGTCAGACCACTTAGGAGGAAGTTTTTATGCCAACTACACAAGCCTTATTAGTTATTGATTACACCAATGATTTTGTGGCCGACCAAGGGGCACTAACTTGCGGTCAGCCCGGACAACAATTAGCACCAGCCATCGTGTCGCTCGCAGAACAAATGCGGTCAAACGGTGATTGGGTGTTGCTGCCTACGGATGTTCACACCCCGAATGACCCGTACCATCCCGAAAGTCAGCTATTCCCACCTCACAATGTTCGCGACAGTTGGGGCCGGGAACTCTACGGCCCACTAAAGGATTGGTACAACGACCATCAAACTGAAACGACCGTTTGGCAATTTGACAAGACCCGCTACAGTTCCTTTGCCGGGACCGACCTTGATCTACGTTTACGAGAACGCCACGTTGACAGCTTGCACTTAGTGGGCGTCTGCACGGACATCTGCGTTTTACATACCGCCGTCGATGCATATAACCTTGGCTACCAACTCGTCATTCACGAAAATGCCGTTGCGAGCTTTGATCCGGTGGGGCATGCGTGGGCCCTACGGCATTTTAAAAACACCCTCGGCGCGACCATCGTTTAACTTATCTTAAAATCATCCAGTGTACTAGATCTTTACTGGTCTTAATTACCAGTTAGTGTAAAATTTCTTTTGACAGGAAGATTGGTTACAAAGAAGAGCCAGTCATCTCTAATTAAGTGACCACATATCAAATAGAGAGCGGCAGTCTTCCATGAAACAAAACTTATTAGATTCCAAAGAAAAATTAAGCCAAAAAACAGTTTTAGTCGGTGCTGGTCAAGGAGTTGGGACTTCGTTTCCAGACGGTTCTACGTTAATACGGATCACCAGTTCAGCCAGTATGCATCGGGCTAAAATTTTTAGGTGACTGGTAATTTTTCTAGCCGTAAGGGGGCTTCGTTTGGGGCTCAGCCGTGGCGTTTGACTTAGCGCGGTGATTTTCCCGCGGTTAGTCAAAAACCAGCTTTTGAGACCGCACTTTGGCTCAAAAATGGTTCATGGCATTCCAGCCCCAAACGCAGCCCCCGGTAGGCGGAAATTAAGCCACTGATAATGAATTTAAAGAAAATTGAGAAAAATTTGACACTTACGGATTACCAACAACAGTTGACAAAAAAGGAGCATTCGTTAGTCATCAATTGACGACTAACGAGTGCTCCTTCTGATTAGTTTGCTAATAATGTTTCATGACGCGATCAATTTGACGCTGTTGTTCGCGCTTTTTAATATCTTGACGCTTATCGTATTCACGCTTCCCATGCGCGACTCCAATTAAGACCTTCGCAAAGCCGTGCTTGAGATACATCTTTAACGGAATAATGGTAACCCCTTTAGTGGTGGTTGCCTCCCCGAGCTTCTTAATTTCTTTTTTATGGAGCAGTAACTTACGATTACGCAATGGGTCAACGTTAAACCGATTTCCCTCGGCAAAGGGACTAATGTGCACATTCATCATAATAGCTTCACCATTACGAATCTGGACATAGCCATCCTTGATATTCACACGCCGGTCACGCACTGACTTAATTTCCGTCCCTGTTAAAGCAATTCCCGCTTCATAGGTTTCTTCGACGGCATAATCATGTCGGGCCTTCCGGTTCTGTGCGAGGGCGCTATCTTGATGTTTACCGTTTTGTTTGGCCATCAGCCTCACACCCCTAACGTCTAACTCGCCTTAGTGACGATTATTGGAACTGTTCGTCGTCCGGCGACTACTATTGTTGTTGCTATGATTATTACTACTGTGATTACGATTATTGTTATTGCCACGGTAACTACCAGTACTATTGCTACTGCGATTACCATTGCGGTTATTACTACTATTGCTATTGCGCTTATAGTTGCCATTACCACCACGACGATTATTGCCACGATAGTTATCGTGATGTTCACGTTTAGGTAACAGATCCGTCTTAGGCGCTTCTTCAGGATTCAACAGTTTGAAGTCGACTTCACGTTGGTCCTTATCAACCCGCATGAGTTGAACCTTAACTGGTTGCCCAATTCTAAACGTCCGGCGGGTCTTCCGACCAACTAAAGCCAGTTGTTTTTCAACGTATTCGTAATAGTCGTCATCCATGACACTGATGTGTACTAGGCCTTCGACGGTATTTTCCAATTCGACAAACAACCCGAACTTCATGACTGAATCAATCACGGCGTCAAATTTCTCGCCAACATGGTCTGCCATGTATTCGGCTTTCTTCATCGAATCAACATCACGTTCGGTATCAATCCCACGACGTTCATTTTCAGAAGTCGTCTGCGCAATATTTGGTAAATTGTCGCGATACTTAGCCCGTGCTTCTTCGCCGGTCCCATTTTCAGCGTAATGACGAATCAAACGGTGCACCATCATATCCGGATAACGCCGAATTGGTGACGTAAAGTGGGTGTAGTATGGTGCGGCCAAGCCAAAGTGACCTAAGGATTGGTCAGCATACCGCGCTTGCTTCATACTGCGCAGCATCATGACAGAAACCATCGCTTCTTCAGGCTTGCCGGCAACTTTCTTCAAAACGTCTTGCAACATCTTTGGTTTAACGTCTTTGGAAGTCCCAGTGACATTGACCCCAAAAGTGGTGACGAATTCGAAGAAACTGAGCATCCGATCTGCATCTGGGGTTTCATGAACCCGGTAAATAAATGGCACTTTAGCAAGACTGTAATGTTTGGCAACCGTTTCGTTAGCGGCCAACATGAAACTTTCAATCATTCGTTCAGCTAACCCACGAACCCGGAGTTGAATGTCAATTGGGTGGCCAGTTTCGTCAACAATGATTTTGGCTTCGTTATCATCAAAGTCAATCGCACCACGATGCCGACGATTCTTATACAGAATCCGATGCAACTCACCCATCGTGTCAAACATGTCGACTAAGTCCGCATATTTTTCACGAGTCTTGGGATCATGAGCTTCCAAGATTTGGTTGACCCCATCATAAGTCATCCGTGCATGCGACTTGATCACACTTTGGAAAATCTTGTGATTGATGATGTGGCCTTCTTGATCAATTTCCATTTCGCAACTCATTGCCAAACGCTCAACATCTGGATTTAAGGAACAGATACCGTTAGACAACCGGCGTGGCAACATTGGAATCACTCGGTCTGTCAAATACACAGACGTTCCACGTTTAAATGCTTCCCGGTCTAATTCTGAGTTTTCGGTAACATAATGACTGACGTCGGCGATATGAACACCTAAATGAAAATTGCCATTTGGTAATCGCCAAGCAACGACCGCGTCATCCAAGTCCTTTGATTCGGCGCCATCAATGGTAACTAAGGGCTGGTCGGTAATGTCTACGCGACCTTTTTTGTCAGCATCCGTCACGTAGTCTGGAATCCGATTAGCTTCTTCAGTGACTTCTTCTGGGAAAACAGATGGCACGTCGTGTTGGTAAACGACTTGCAAAACATCCATCCCAGGATCGTCAACGCTCCCAATCACTTGTTTCGCAATCCCGACAATCCGAGTTGGATGTTGGGCATCTGGGTAAGCAGAGACTTCGGCAATAATGACTTCGCCTTCGGTCGGATGAATCCCTTGATCAGTAATTAAAAGCTCGTATTTAGAAAGTTTCTTTTCTTTAATTTCAACTTTACCAATGAAACCAGCATTTTCCGTGCTGGGCACAAAGGCGCCAACAATCTGAGAATAGTTCCGTTGGGTGATGCTAACAACTTTACCTTCTGGACCTCGATCTGAACCGGGACGGGCTGGCCGGATGATTTCAACTTGGACATCATCACCGGTAAAGGCGAACATCGTATTGTCTGGATTGATATAAATATCTGGTAAATCTGGATCATAACGGACGAAACCAAAGCCTTTATCGTTGCCGTGAAATGACCCGTCAACGAGTTTAGTCTCTTGAACCAGTTTGAACTGGTCGTGGTCATCCGTAGTGACCAACTTTTTGCGTTCCATATTTGCGAGTTCCTTCACCAAAAATGTGAACGCGGTTGCACCTGATAGTTGCAATTCTTCACTTAACCGTTCCACACTGTAGCTTTGGTCGGGGTGAGCTTGCAAAAAAGTCAGGAGTTGTTCTTGTAAGTTAGATTCTGACATGTTTTACCTCATTTTTTTAATAGATTGTTTTTAAATATGTTAAGACAGCATGTTCTAATTCATGATGAGCTTGATTGACAGTAATGACATGACCGGCGTTAGCAAACCAGTGATAGTCAACTGCTAATCCTTGTGACTGGAGCTGATCGCGTAACCGTGAGGCCACCTTGGCATCAATTAACTCGTCTTGGCCACCTTGACCAATAAAAAATGGCCGCGTCAACTGTGACAGATGTGCCTGAACCCGTTCAGCAGTGAACTGGGTAATTGCCTTCAATTGAGCTTGTGAAGCAGGTGCGAGTGCTGTGAGTGCCTGTTGTTGGGCAGTCTCCGTCAAGCCTTGTTGCTTAAACTGATGCGCACTCAACGACATGAACATTGCTGGGACATTGCTATGATCACTTGGCAAAATCGGTGAGCTGAAAACACCGCCACCGAGCAAGTCAGGATCATTTTCCAAAGCCAACGTCGCAAAAATACCACCGAGTGACAAGCCAAAGACACTAATTTTAGTATAGCCTTTTTGGCGCACAAATGATATTGCCTGTTGCGTATCTTGCCACCATTGTTCAGGCGAGCCTTGCCGTAAAATATCCCAAGGATCACCGGTGGCATGACCACTAAACTGTGGCGCGTAAATACTATAATTTTCACGCTCTAAGGCTCGCGCTAACATGCGGACATCATTCGTGCTACCAGAATAGGCATGCAACAAAATCACCGCGTTTTCGCCGTGTTCAAAGAAAAAAGGTTCTGGTCGTTTTAACACAATTGCACCTTCTCTAAAAAAAAGCCTCCTGAAATCACAGGAGGACAGTCACTTACTTCGATGAGTACCATGCTAATGCCAGCGCTGCGACAAAGAAAACAATTCCAAGTACGACAGTTACTTTCTGCATGAATGCTTCAAAACCACGGGGCTTTTGCTTAGCGAATAAGTCGTCAGCACCACCGGTCAATGAAGACATGGCATCATTTGTTTTGGATGGTTGCATCATCACCGCAATGATAATCAGTACGGAGACGACCAATATTAACGTCATCAGTATATTATACAATTCAAGTGCCTCCTAAAGAGTCCGCTATGTCTATAATAATTTAACATATTTAGCGTCATTTTTCCAGTCACTGGTTCAATTACTTACATTCTGAAGCAAATCAACTCGGCACAACATTTAATTGCTCAATCTGGTGTCGCACCCAAGCGCGATTGCTGCGATCGGTCAAAATAATGAGTGTGTCACCGGCTCGGATCAACGTGTCCCCATGAGGAATCACTTGGCGTTCACCACGGCGAATTGCAATCAATAAGGATTCCTTGGGCCATTTAAAATCGCGAACCTGATGACCTTCAAAGGCGGCCCCTTCAAAAATTGGAATTTCCAATCGATCCTGAATACCACTGTGTTCGGGCAACTTGGGTTGCGTCAATTTTTCTAACAGGGCTTCGTAAATTGGAGCACCGCCCAACAAGTCGACCACCAAGTATGCGGTCATTGAGACCACCGCCAGTGGCATCAAATGATGTAACGTTCCGACCATCTCGGTGATTAGTAAAATTGCCGTAAATGGGGCTTTCCCAATCCCAGCAAAATATCCCGCCATGGCAAAGATGATAAAGTTAGAGACAAAGCGGGCTGGCATCCACCCAATCGCAACCATTGATTGGGCATAAATGGCGCCTAAGATCGCCCCCAAAGACAGAATTGGCAAGAAAATCCCACCGGGTAATCCCGACCCATATGACAAGGTCGAAAAGACAAAACGTAACACAAAGATACCAATCAACGGCAATAGTGCCGGTGTAATTGCAGCAATATTTAGAATGACCGCGTTACCACCGCCCAGTAATTTAGGCCATAACAACCCAATTGGGATGACCAAGAGAAATGGTATGACACCATCTAGCCAGCCTGGTAATCTTAATTTTGCATACCAACTTGGCATGGTCAGAGTCACATTTTGATATAAGTAGCCAAAAACGCCCAAAAAGATACCTAAGCCAATTAAATTACCATACTGGCTCAACGGCAAATTGGTTGCATACGGAATATGTAACACCGGAACTAAGCCAAAAAAGTTCAAGGAAACAAAGTTAGCCGCAATGGCACTCGCTAGCGCCGTCGTCCAAATAATTGGTGAAAAGTTATGGTACACCTCTTCTAACACGAATAACGTGCTAGCAATCGGAGCGTTAAACGCTGCGGATAACCCAGCAGCCGCGCCACCAGCAATGAGCGACCGACGATCGGCACCTGTCTGATGCGTTGTTTCGGCAAAGCCTTGGCCAATTGTGGCACCAAGTTGAATTGAGGGCCCTTCTCGGCCGAGAAATAGTCCCGAACCAATGCCTAAAATACCGCCGACAAACTTCCGCCAGAGTACCGGCCACCAAGCATAATCTAATTCACCGGCCAATTGACCTTCGACTTGGGGAATCCCTGAGCCCTTAATATCCGGCACTTTTTTAACTAATAAACCGACAAAAACCGCCACTGCCAGACTAATCGCCAACCACGGCACAATTAGCCAAGGTGCCATAGTGATTTGCCCATAGACCCACTGAACCAATTTCAACCCACGTTCAATACAGAACCTGAAAATACTAACAACCACACCAGAAAGTAGCCCAACTAACAATCCCCGGCCGATTGCACCAAAGCGCGTAAAATCAAAATGGTGCTGTTTTGATTGATGTTGGATTTTCACGGTTAGTCCTCACTTTCAGTTGTGACTAGTTGTGACAAACAGGCAGTCAATGTGGCGATTGTGACTTGCCCAGTCGTGATGAGTTGTCTGATCTGGGCTGGACCATCCGCACGCCAGAGTAACCCAATTAACAACGAGGTAACTAAATCTGGCAGCTTCAGTGTTTCCTGCAAACCAGCTAAACAATCTGGTGCGCCCTTGAATGCTTGAAGCAGCAATGGCACTAATTCAGTTTCAGCGGGGGCAGCGACGGCCGTTTGAAATTGTTGAAAACCAACTTTACCAGCGGTCACAATAATGTTTTCACCGGTCAACTGACCATGAACGAAATGCGTCATTTCGACTGGATGTGCCAATAAATAAGCCTGCCGTTCAGTCGCAAAAGCTGCCCCTAAATCAGACCAATCTGCTTGATCGGCCAACACCGCCGCATCGACCTGATTGAAATTAGCAACTTCAGTGTTTAACTGTTTTAAGGCCGTCCCAATCTGGCGACCCACAGTTGATTTTGCTAAGGGTTCTGCCGTGTTGATAAATTCCGCTAACGAAAGTCCAATCAATGGCCGATAAATCACATAATAAAATTGATATTGATCAAAAATAAATCCAGCGTGCAAAAGAATTGGTGCCGTCACTTGTAACCGGGCTAAACGCCCCAAACTAAACTTTTCAGTTTGATAACGATTGCGTGTTTGATCAGTCACCGACATCGGTGGAAAAATTGCAATTTGCGTTGACCCCACTGAAAAGACCGCTGCAAAGTCGTCTGCCACGGCTTCCGGCGTCTTAAACGGTTCATTTTCACTTCGATAAATCTGTTGAATTAATGCCTCAAATACGGTTGGTGATGTAATTGCTGCCTGCCAGTCAGCCCATTGATCAAGTTGATTTTTGAAATAGTCCATTCTTTTCCATGACCCCTTTAAGATTCTCGTATGCTTATTTTACCACGAGAAGCCACCCACTAGCGGAATTAACCTGAGTCGGCACCAAAATGGCAAAAAAGAACCGCTAAAATTTTGATCAGTCAACTTTTTAGTTATTAAAAAAACGAGTCTGAGATTTTACGCTCAGACCCGTTCATTAATTTTACATCAGCTAATTATTTAGTCACTTCGTTCAAGAAGTAGCTGTATGGGTGTAACCCCTTAGTTTGATACTTCTTAGTAAAGGCATCAACATCCGCTTGTGTGGTCCACTTATTGGTTTCCAATGCCATATGTTCCGTTGTAAATGGCATTGCGTGCGTCAACTTAACGTCGATTAAGACTGGCTTATCGGCTGCCTTCGCTGTCGCAACCGCTGCTTTTAATTCCGCTAACGTCCGCACGGTAATGCCTAACGCACCCATGCCTTCGCCAACTTTAGCCCAATCAGTGTCAATCAAATCAACACCAGATAATGGTTGTTTGCTGTCATCAGTTTGTTCTGCTTCAATGAACCCTAAAGTCTCATTACTGAAGACGAAGTTAATAATATTCAAATGATACTTAACTTCAGTTAAGAGTTCTTCACAAAGCATTGCAAACCCGCCATCACCACTTAAACTATAAACATCACGGTCAGGATAGGCTGACTTAGCGGCAATTGCTGCTGGCATGCCATAACCCATCGTTGCGTATTGACCAGAAGTCGTCCACTTTTGATCACCATGCAAGTTAATCAAGCGCATAAAGTTAATGTTAACATTCCCAACATCGACGCCAAAGATCGCCCGTTTGCTGGCCATCTTGTTGATTTGATCAAAGACTGGTTCCGGACGTAGCGGCTGACTATCGTCGTTAACAAAGCTAGCTTGCCAGTCGCGCCAATTTTGACGGTTCAATAATGAGGCTTTATAGAAGTCTGTTTCAGGTAATTCAGTCCCCTTGTCAGCCAACGCTTGCAAGGCCTTTTTAGCATCAGCTAAGATGGCAACATCAACGTGATGCCGCTTGCCTAATTTTTCGCTATCAATGTCAATTTGAATCACTTTAGCCCGTGGGTTAATTAGGAAAATACTGAATGGGACATCATTACCAACCCAAAGGATTAAGTCATTGGCAAAACCCGCTTCAACCCCTGGCTTAGGCGCAACCCGACCAGTTGAGCCCAAATAATTTTCATACTCATCTTCCACAATACCCTTAGCTAAAACGGAAGAAATCATTGGCATATGGAACTTCTCAGAGACGGCTTTTAATTCTTTACTAGCATGTTTAGCACCAATCCCAAAATAGATTAACGGTGCTTTGGCATTTTTAATTAAGTCCCAAGCCGCATCAATTCGTTTTGGATCCGGTTCTGGCATGATTGGTTGTTGATACAAATCAGCGGTTGGTTCGAAATTAACTTCAATTTCAGTCCAGCCAAAATCTTTCGGTACGGTGACAACCGCCACACCAGAATGCTTGTAAGCTTGACGAATGGCTTCATCATACATTTGCGGTATTGATTCTGCCGTCATCGCCGTCCGATTCCAAACAGACACATCATCAAAAATGGGTTCTTCGTCAATTGCTTGGAAGAAATCAACATTCATCCGCTTAGTTGGCACTTGCGCAATAATCGCAACCACTGGGGTATGGTCCTGCTTGGCGTCATATAGCCCATTTAACAAATGAACCGCACCAGGACCAGCTGAACCAAAGGTAACCCCGACTTTTCCAGTTAACTTAGCTTCAGCTGAAGCGGCAATGGCGCCAGCTTCTTCATGGCGAACTTGAACATAATGTAAGGTATCTCTGCGTTCGTAAATGGCCTGCATCCCGGAGTCAAATGACCCACCTGGTAATCCATAGATGTTTTTAACACCCCATGCTTCTAAAACTTTTAAACCGGCTGTAGCTGCTTTAATTTTACTCATGACAACGTCGCACTCCTTAGATTTGTGTTGTCAAATCGGATGCCTCAATTAGTAAGCGCTTCCAATTAGTTGAAAACACCGCCCAGACTTCTCTGACTCAACGAATGCCATATAAATTTACGATATTTTGACATTTGTCAGTTGGGCGATTCGTTATCTCCCTCGTTGACAAACACATCATACAACCTAGCCAAAAGATAAGTCAAACGATAGTCACAAGCTCGTCCAAACCGCGTCGTAAGTGCATTAATGAGCAAAACAGGCTAAGCCCGTCAATAGGTCATTCTTTGTTCATAAATTAAGTTAAAACTTTTTTTATGTGTTTTTAAATGCCAAAAAGCACTCGTTTTTCCAAATGAATTCATCAAAAAAGATAATTCAATCGTGCCAAAGCCATGTCCAATCAGCTTAGCCAGCGCTTGTGTAGCCGCTCACTAATTGTAAGCGTTGACATTGCGATTAGAACGGCCTAGACTGGATATGAACTTACGAGATGCTTCTTGTTCCCTTGATGTTTAAATCGCCTGTACATAGTCACTAAGTTATCAGTCAGCTGGTAGCTTTTTTATTTGCCATTTTAGTTCAGAAAGCTGAATTTTAAGGTTATAAAAAGAGCCCCTCCTAAGAGGAACTCTTTCCAACAATTACCTATTACTTGTTAGCAATGGTGTTACGAGCGTCTTCGCTTAAGTTATAGAAACCAGCAAGACCCTTGTATTCTGAAGTGCTTTCAAGTTGGTCTTCGATCCGCATTAATTGATTGTATTTAGCAATCCGTTCAGTACGGCTCATTGAACCAGTCTTGATTTGGCCAGCGTTCATTGCGACAACTAAGTCAGCAATGGTAGTGTCTTCAGTTTCACCAGAACGATGTGAAACGATGGCAGTGTAGCCAGCTTGCTTAGCCATTTCGATAGCTTCAACAGTTTCAGTCAAAGTACCAATTTGGTTAACCTTGATTAAGATAGCGTTAGCAACGCCCATCTTGATCCCCTTAGCAAGGTAGTCAGTGTTAGTAACGAACAAGTCATCACCAACGATTTGAACTTTCTTGCCAAGCTTTTCAGTAGCCATTTGCCAGTCTTCCCAGTTGTTTTCATCCAAAGGATCTTCGATGGAAATAATTGGGTACTTGTCAACGATGCTGTCAAGTAAGTCAACGAATTCTTCAGCAGTAAATGATTTCCCATTTTCGCCTTCACCCTTTAAGTCATACTTGCCAGTTTCTTCGTTGTAGAATTCAGAAGCAGCACAGTCGAAGGCAATTGAGATATCCTTGCCTGGCTTGTAGCCGGCACGTTCGATAGCTTCAATTAAGATTTCGAATGGTTCTTCGTTATTCTTCAAGTCAGGAGCAAAACCACCTTCATCACCAACGGCAGTTGAGTAACCGCGTTCGTTTAAGATAGCTTTCAAATTATGGAAAGTTTCTGAACCCATCCGAATAGCTTCTTTAACTGATGAAGCACCAACAGGCATGATCATGAATTCTTGGAAGTCAACGTCGTTGTTGGCGTGGGCCCCACCATTGATAACGTTCATCATTGGTGCTGGTAAGACATGAGCATTGAAGCCGCCAAGATAGTTGTATAAAGGCATTTCAAGTTCGTCAGCAGCAGCACGTGCAGCAGCAATAGAAACACCTAAGATAGCGTTAGCGCCTAACTTAGCTTTGTTTGGAGTACCGTCTAATTTGATCATAGCTTGGTCAATGGCACGTTGGTCAGTAACATCATAGCCAACGATTTCTTTGGCGATTAATTTGTTAACGTTGTCAACGGCCTTAGTAACACCTTTGCCCATGAAACGGCTCTTGTCACCATCACGTAATTCAACGGCTTCATGTTCACCAGTTGAAGCACCTGAAGGAACGATACCGCGACCAAAAGCGCCGCTTTCAGTATATAATTCAACTTCGACAGTTGGGTTGCCACGTGAGTCTAAGACTTCGCGAGCGTAAATATCTGTAATAATAGACATTAAATTCTCTCCTTAATTTTGCTGTAATAGGTTCATCCCTATTATAGAAAGTTGTGACTGAACTTGCAATAATAATTAGTTATTTTGGTAGTTAACTAATTCCAAGAATGAGTCAGGTTGCATTGAAGCACCACCGACTAATCCACCATCGATGTCAGCTTTGCTCATTAAATCAACAACGTTAGCAGGTTTTACACTACCACCGTATTGAATACGAACTTTGTCAGCAACAGTTTGTGAATAGAGATCAGCAACCGTCTTACGAACAACGGCACAGATTTCTTCAGCTTGGTCACTAGTAGCAGTCTTACCAGTACCGATGGCCCAGATTGGTTCATAAGCAAGAACTAATGAACTAACTTGGTCAGCAGATAAGCCCTTCAAAGCAGCTTTGATTTGGCCTGAAACCCATGATTCGGCTTCGCCGGCTTCACGTTGTGCTAAAGTTTCGCCACAGCAAATGATTGGTAACATGTTGTTTTTGAAAATGGCATGAGCTTTCTTGTTAATATCTTCATCAGTTTCGTGGAAATAGCCACGACGTTCTGAATGACCGATAACAACATAGTCAACGCCTAAATCAGCTAAAGCGGCTGGTGAAATTTCACCAGTAAAGGCCCCAGCATCTTCAAAGTAAGCATTTTCAGCAGCAATCTTCAAATCAGAACCTTTAGCAGCTTCAATCATTTCTTGTAAGAAAAGGGCTGGAGCAGCAACGACTGATTCAACTTTGTTAGGATCTGGTAATTGATCCTTAACTGCATTAACGAAAGCTAAAGCTTCGCTAGCAGTTTTGTTCATTTTCCAGTTACCGGCAATAATAGGTGTACGCACGATAGACCTTCCTTTCGGAGAACAGATTATTTATCAGAAATAGCAGCGATACCAGGTAAAGTCTTACCTTCAAGGTATTCAAGTGAAGCGCCACCACCAGTTGAGATATGGGTTAACTTGTCGCCAACACCAAGTTGCTTAACTGCGGCAGTTGAGTCACCACCACCAACGATGGTCGTTGCGTCAGATAAAGTTCCTAAGAACTTACCAACTTCAAGCGTACCCTTGGCATAGTTGCTCATTTCGAAGACACCCATTGGTCCGTTCCATACAACGGTCTTAGCGTCGCGTAAAACGTCTTTGAATTCTTCAATCGACTTAGGACCGATATCCAAAGCCATGTAACCATCAGGAATAGACCCATCAACAATCTTGCTAGGAACATCGTTGTCAAACTTTTCAGCAACAACAGAGTCACTAGGTAAGACTAACTTGTCGCCAGCCTTTTCGATGATTGATTTTGCTAAATCGATCTTGTCTTTTTCAACAAGTGAGTTACCAATACCCATGCCTTTAGCAGCATAGAAAGTATAAGTCATCCCACCGCCGATGATGATCTTGTCAGCTTTGTCGATCAAGTGATCGATCACACCGATCTTGTCAGAAACCTTAGCACCACCCAAAATAGCAACGAATGGGTGCTTTGGATTATCAACAGCATTACCTAAGAACTTGATTTCCTTTTCCATTAAGAAACCAGCGGCAACCTTGTCCATGTTTGAGGCAATCCCAACGTTTGAAGCATGTTGACGATGCGCAGTCCCAAAGGCGTCGTTGACATAAACATCGCCAAGTGAGGCCCAGTACTTGCCCAATTCAGGATCATTACCTGATTCGCGCTTAACTTGTTCACCGTTAACAACATCTTCGAAACGTGTGTTTTCAACAACTAAGACATCACCGTCGTTCATGTTGTTGATAGCAGTTTCAAGTTGTTCGCCTTCAGTAACAGGAACGAAGGTTACAGGCTTGTTTAATAAGTTTGAAAGACGTTCAGCAACTGGACGTAAGCTCAAACCTTTTTTATCGTCTTCACTCTTAATCCGACCTAAGTGAGAGAACAAGATTGCTTTACCATCATGTTCGCTAACATATTTGATCGTTGGTAAGGCAGCAACGATACGATTATCGTCACCAATCTTGCCGTCTTTAATAGGAACATTAAAGTCGACACGAATTAAAACTTTTTTATCTTTAACATCTAAATCTGAAACAATTAATTTAGCCAATGTTAAAATCCTCCTAGAATTCGTGACTCGTATAAAAAAACGGCAGAGAGAGTTTGCCTCCCCCCGCCGTTTTAAACCGTATGCGGTTTTAAAGTTCTAACAAACTAATTTATATTAGAGAGTAGCGAACTTCAATAAAGTACGTACCATTTGGCAAGTGAAGCCGTATTCGTTATCGTACCAAGCAACAGTCTTAACCAATTGGTTTTCGCCATCTGAAGTAACTTCAGTTTGGGTAGGATCGAAGATTGAGCCGAAAGTCGTACCGATAACGTCAGATGAAACGATTTCGTCTGCGTTGTAACCGAATGATTCGTTACCTTCAGTATGCTTCTTGATAGCAGCATTAACTTCGTCAGCAGTAACTTTCTTGTCTAAGATAGCAACTAATTCAGTTAATGAACCGTCAACAACACCAACACGTTGTGCATGGCCTTGTAACTTGCCTTGTAATTCAGGGATTACTAAGCCAAGCGCTTTAGCAGCACCAGTTGAATGAGGAATAGTGTTTACACCTGCAGCACGTGCAGCACGGAAGTTACCGCCACGTACAGGGCCGTCTAATAACATTTGAGTTGAAGTGTAAGCATGGATAGTCGTCATAGTACCAACCTTGATACCGAATTCTTTGTTTTCAAAGAATGCAAGTGGTGCAAGGCAGTTAGTAGTACATGAACCAGCAGAAACGATACGGTCATCTGAAGTTAAGATGTCATCGTTAACGTTGTAAACGATAGTCTTCAAGTCTGAACCAGCTGGTGCAGAAATTAAGACACGTTTTGCGCCGGCGTCCAAATGAGCTTGTGACTTTTCTTTTGATGTGTAGAAACCAGTACATTCGAGAACGAAGTCAACACCATCGTTCTTAACCCAAGGAATATTTTGTGCTTTAGGTTCAGCATAAACACGGTAAGTCTTACCGTTAACAACGATTGAATCGTCGGTTGCTGAAACGTCAGCGTCCAAAGTACCATGAGTTGAGTCATACTTCAAAAGATGAGCCAACAATGCAGGTGAAGTTAAATCGTTAATAGCAACAACTTCGATATCACTTGATTTTGCACCAAGTTCTAAGATACGACGGAATGCTAAACGACCGATACGTCCGAAACCATTAATACCAATTTTTACAGACATACTAGAATTTCCTCCTTGTGGAAATAAAAATATTTTTTATTTTAAAAAGTAGAAAACTACTTTTTTAAAATCAGATTAGCGGCACCTTCGTCCGTGATTAAACACGTCCGACTTGGTGCGATTTTCATATACGCCTCAATTGCGGTAGCCTTAGAAGCACCACCCGCAACTGCGAGTATAATCTCCATATTAGCCAGTTCTCCGATTTGCAACCCAATTCGTGGAATTCGATAAACGACGTTGCCATCTTTATCGAAGAAATAACCGAAAGCCTCGCCAACAGCTTCACGCTGTCGCAAAACTTTGATTTGATCCTCAGACATGTTACGACGATGTGCCATTGAAACAGCATCACCGACACTGTGAATCACCACGTTAGCTTGTCGAATAATCCCCAATACCTCTTGGATACTTGGTTCCTTGAGGAGCGGTTCATAAGTTCGTTCACTGACCTGTTCTGGCACGAACAACGAGCGGAATTTACCACCAGTGTGTTCGGCCATTTGTGACGCGATCGTATTGGCTTGAATCGCAACGGATTCGCCAACACCACCTCGCGCCGGAACAAATAGCAAGTCACGTTTACTAGCAAGTTTGTTAGTAAGGTTATTTGCCACATGTTCCATGGTATGCCCACCCATTACAGCAATGATGCTCTCACCCTCAGGCAATAAGCGCTGTAAGAGTTGGTTCACTTCTTCACCCATGGACCCGATAACTTTCAACTGTCGGTCAGAATCACCAGAAACAATGATACAACGTTTGATATTGAAACGTTGCGCCAATTGTCGTTCTTTCTGACGAATTCCCATTAACTCATCCATGAATTGACTCAACCCGAGTAAAACATCTTTCCCTTGTTGTGTCACTTGCATGCCTGACTTGTTAGCGCTAATCAAGTCCAACTTCCGTAACGTATCTGTCTCGGTACGTAACGTCCGTTCGCTAACATCCAGCGTTTGAGCTAATAACCGACGTCCAACTGGGGCCATCCAATTAATGGTTCGCAATACTAAGTAACGACGACTTAGCATTTCAACCATGTCTGGGGCAATTGCCTCAATCCATTGAATATCTGAATGCATGGCATTCAACCTGCTCTCTAGTGGGACGGATTCAGTCCAGCTATGTCGAATAACGACCCAAAGACTTCAAAAAACAAAGCACACAACCATAATTTACTACGAAATCGACGTTGCATACCTCTCTTACCACAACATGAATTATAACAGGTTCATGGGGTCGTTGCAAATCAGAACAACGTCCCCCTTATAACCGACTGCTTAAAGTTATCTCAATTGTTACTGTTCGGGTTTTAAATATTGTTTTCGCTTAGAAGAAGACGGAATGTTAAGATTTTCACGGTATTTAGCCACCGTCCGCCGAGAAAGTTCGACATTTTCGGACTTAAGAATCTGAACTATTTTTTGGTCTGAAAGCGGTTTTTCTTTATTTTCGCGATCAATCAGTGCCACAATTCGATGTTGCACCGTATCAGTGGAGATTAATTTGCCTGATTCGGTGGGACGTTTACTGACCGCCTTGGTAAAGAAGCGTTTTAATTCAAACATCCCAAAGTCAGTTTGAATATACTTCCCGTTGATACTTCGACTAATCGTTGATTCATGGACTTTCAACTGTTGTGCCACATCTCTAAGCAGTAATGGCTGTAATTCAGTTGATTTTTCCAAAAAGAAATCAGCTTGTCGCTCAATAATTACGGTGCCAACCCGGAAAATAGTTGCTTCGCGTTGTTGCAAACTGCTAGCAATCCAATCATATTCCGATTTCTTTTCTTTAAGATACTCGGTGACCTCTTGATCATCGTGACGACTCATTTGTTGATAATAATTGCCTTTAAATTTCACAACCGGTTGTGCCATTGAGGCCGTCTTTAGCGCAAGTTGCCCAGCGACAGTCGTCACAACCAAGTCTGGAAAAATATAGCCCGTCGTTTCTTGACCAATCGCCGCACCCGGTGTGGGACTCAGCGTGCGGACATAGTCATAGACACTTGAAATATCCGCCAAACCGACTTGATATTGTTTTGCCAACATTGCCCATTGCCGATTGACGAAAGCGTTGAAGTTTTCTTCTAATATAATGTAGGCTAAATTTGGCGCACTCTCATCATTCTCAGTTTGTAACATTAAAGCTTGTTGTAAACTACGTGCACCGACACCAGGTGGATCAAGTTGTTGTAACAAAGTGATCGCATCCAATAATTCAACCGGTGTGGCGTTAGTCTCCGCCATAATCTGTTGATCGTCCACCTTCAAATACCCATTCACATCGACAAAGGCAATCAGTGCCAAGACGATTTTGCGAAGTTTAGTATCGCGCATCGTTAAATGAATCTGATCTAATAAATATTCAAACAATGAATGTTGATTCGTCGTTGAGACGCGTTCAATAAAGTCTTCATGCGTGGCGACATTTTTGGCCGCGCTTAAACTGGCATGATTGGCATTCCAATTTGTATCGACATCAATCAGTGGATTTTCGAGGGCTTTTTGGGTCAAAAAGTCCCGTAGTTCCTCGACATTAAATTGCAACATCTGAATCGACTGTTGTAATCGTTGTGTCATGGCTAGTTTTTGACTCTGGCGTTGTTGCTGACGAAAGCCTTGTCCTAATGCCATCGCTCATTCCTCCCAAAAAACATTTTTATTAATAACCCTTGTGTTTTTAGCCTTAATCCGCTAAACTATAATATGTTGTTTAGGCGCTCGTAGTGTAATGGATCGCACGTAAGATTCCGGTTCTTGAAATGGGGGTTCGATTCCCTCCGGGCGCATCAGTTGCTGAGATTGTTCTCAGCTTTTTTTATACCGTTTTTCGTTTGTTCTTCACAAATGTACCGCTTTCATCATACCATATTCTGGCGATAGACCGACAACGTGACTGACCGATTTATTAATCAATTTTGACAAAAAAAGAGATTGGGATCTCCCAATCTCAAGCCGTATATGATAGAAGCCTAAGTATACCATGAAACAACCGAAAACGGAATTTTGTTTTTGAGGTTTTTCTTTTGACCTTTACTGACCTTAGCGGTAAACTACATTTATATTAGCAAGCAGCTAATTAATCTATTGAAACCTTAGGAGGCTAACAAGTTATGTATCCAGTGCCTACAGTTATCGAACAGTCATCACGTGGTGAACGTGCTTATGACATTTATTCTCGACTTTTAAAGGACCGTATCATCATGTTATCTGGTCCCATTGAAGACAATATGGCCAATGCAATCATTGCCCAATTACTCTTCTTGGATGCCCAAGATTCTGATAAAGACATCTACCTTTATATCAACTCACCAGGTGGGGTCGTTACCGCTGGTTTAGCCATCTATGACACGATGAACTTCATCAAATCTGATGTTCAAACAATTGTCATGGGAATGGCAGCCTCAATGGCCAGTGTTTTGGCATCATCCGGGACTAAGGGCAAGCGGTTTGCTTTACCTAACTCAGAAATCTTGATTCACCAACCATCTGGCGGTGCTCAAGGTCAACAAACTGAAATCGAAATTGTTGCCGAAGAAATTTTGAAGACTCGTAAGAAGATCAACCAAATTTTGGCAGACAACGCCGGTCAATCAGTTGAAAAGTTGAACCACGATACTGAGCGTGATAACTACTTAACTGCACAAGAAGCTAAGGATTATGGTTTGATCGATGATATCATGGAAAACAACAGTTTGAAATAATGTCTTGAATTGAGCTGACTTTGGTCGGCTCTTTTTTTGCTCAAAACGATCGCCACTAAGCGCTCACCTGAAACTCATGACGACTAATGGCATATAAAACTAATGACTCACGAGGCCTTTAAATGTTTACTCAAATCTGGACGTCACCTTTAGTGTTAGGCATTGCATTGGCATATGCCGTCTTTGAAGCTGGTCAATTGATTATCCGACAGCCGTATACCTTGAAACAGTCTAATTTGACTTGGACTCAGCGCGTCAGTCTGTTTAAACGCTACTATCACGCTGCCAAAATGCCAACATCTTTGAGACGTACCGCCACTGCCATGATTTTTGTCTTTGGTTACACTATCCTGACCCCCTGGCTCAGTGACCTCGGACTACCACTCATCACACTGAGTTTAACCGGCTTAATTTGGCTACTTTGGATCTGGCTAATGTGGTCACAAGGCCATCAACAAATGCACCATCGTCGTGACTACTGGCAACGTCAACAAGCGACATCGCCATTTGAGCTAATTGACGCTGAAGCGGCTCACAGCCGGCAATTGACTTACAATCGGTTAATCATGGCAATCGCCATTGCCGCAATTGATTATGTCTATTTAGCACAATAACAGTATTTATAACTATTTTTGGTCTTTCAGGCTCATCTTTAAACAATAATCAGCTGCAAGCGTTGTGCTCAGCAAAAAAACAGCGTCGTGAAACCAAATTGGTTTCACGACGCCGTTTTTAACTTCAACACTTATTTTGCAATATAGGTGTATTTGTAACTCCATTGCGTACCAGCGGTATTATGAATGATTCCTTTAACCTTTGGATTGACTAAGAACGAGTAGACCGTTTGATAGACCGGCGCAATTGCTTGGTCTTTCATCAACACTTGTTCCGCTTCAATCATATCCTGCCAACGCGCATCCGCATTGTTGGCATCCTGATTAGACGCTTTATCAACCAAGGCATCGTATTGCGTGCTACTGTACTTACCAAAGTTATAGCCGCTATCCTTCTTGAAAATCTGTAAATAGGAAATCGGATCATTGAAGTCCGCGCCCCACATCCCGAGATAGATATCAAAGTCACCAGATTCGCGACGTTGACTCATGACGGAAGCGGGAATATTGGACAAATCAACGGTTAATCCGCTAAGTTCCTTTTCTAACTGCCCTTTGTAATATTGAGAAACCGGTTTGTTCGGTTCTTCATTCGATGAGACCATCCGTAACGTTAACTTCTTAATGCCAGTCTCTTTCAACCCTTTAGCCCACAATTTTTTAGCCAAAGTTGGATTATAAGTTACCGTATTTTTCAAGTAAGCCTGGTCGGCAAAATCTTTACCAGTCTTAGGATCACTTGCCAAGTCTTTGGCAACTACCCCTTTGGCAGTACTTGAATCATCGCCAATCACCTTTGTCACTAACTGTTTCCGGTTAATTGCCAAGGAGATTGCTTGCCGAATGTCCTTATTATTTAATGCTTTCTTCACCGTGCTGTCGGAAGCATTAAAATTGTAAGACAAGAATTGCGTAATCGAGTACGGATAAGTTTTGTAATCCGCATTATGCTTCAAATTCTTGACTTGTTCACTAGAAAGCTGTGTTAAATCTAACTTTTTATCTTGGAACAAATTGAGTGTCGTTGTTGTGCTTTCATTAACGGTGTAATTGATTTTAGTTAAATGAACGGCTTGCTTATCCCAATACTGATCGTTCTTAACAAATTGCCAGCTATTGTTCGTGCCAGTCCAACCGACTAACTTGAAGGGCCCACTATAGAGCATGTATTGCGCCTTGGTTGCGTACTTGCTCCCCCACTTATTAACGGCAGCTTCACTCACTGGTCCAAATAATGGATAAGTCATCAACTTCTTGAAATACTTGATTGGCGTAGAAAGGGTGACGATAAATGTCCGCTTGCCTTCCGCCTTGACCCCTAATGTTTTCGGATCTTTTTTACCAGCAACAATTTCATCCGCATTTTTGACGCCCGAGAACAAGTACGCATACTGTGACTTCGTTTTTGGGGTCACTGCTCGTTGCCATGAATAGACAAAATCTTGAGCAGTGATCGCGGAACCATCGCTCCATTTAGCATTACGAATCGTAAATTTATACGTTAGACCGTCTTTCGAAACAGTTGTCTTGCTGGCCAGACCAGGTGTAATACTGCCATTTTTGCCTAACCGATACAAACTTTCAAAAATATTTCCCGTCGTCCCAAAACCGGAAGATTTAGAAATATCAATCGAATCTAGCGTACTTGGATAAGATAAATTCAATTCCTGCTTGGCCGCATATTTTCCATGACCACTCGTTGCGGAGCTCTGCTTGCCACAAGCTGCCAACACCGTCACTAATAATAAACTAAAAATAACTGCTAACACTGATCGCTTTTTCAAACCTTTTCGCCCCTTTAATTTCATTTTTTGACTAACTTACCCCGATCGGAAACAAAAAAACGCCTGCCTAGAATCTCGTCAGATTCCAAGCAGGCGTTTCAAAAATAACGATTTTGAGCTCGTTCTCGTTAGATTTGATGCACTAGAGACGCTTGTAATTCAACGCAAATAGCCATGTTGTTAGGTTCACAACATGGACAGCACATCATCATTTGCATTTTAGTTGAATTAAGTTGCATGTAAACGTCTCTCCGATTTCATAAGATGGTTTCAGTATAGAGATTGCCACTTACTTTTGTCAAGTAAATATTTTAGACACAATTAAATTTATCTCGTCAAAGTTGATTGAAAATTGCCCCTCATAACGACTAAACTAGACCTAAAGCGTTATTTTAGGAGGAATGAAAATTTGGATAATATTGCCGAATTGATTTTTAAAAATCAGCGTGCTCAGGCTGAAAAATTATTAAAAGCTGGCTTTCAAAAACGAGGGCAACAGTTTGTTCAGCAGCAACCATTATTGGCAGCAGCCTTCACGCTGACAGTGACTGTCACCCTTCCCAATACTGTGATCACGGAACTAATTGACAATGAGACACAACAACCTTATACCTTACATCTGACCGCCAGTAATACGGGAAACTTTGTCGCCCAAGTTCGTCAGGCTTATACCGAAGCACTGCAAGCCATCGCGACACACTGTTTTGAAACCGATGTTTTTCAAACTGATCAGGCGCACCTCTTGATTCAGACGATTCGGAAAAACTACGGTGATGAACTCGAATTTCTTTGGAAAAAGTTTCCTGACAATGCCATCTGGCGTCGCTCTGACACGAAAAAATGGTATGCGCTCTTAATGAAAATCTCAAAACGAAAGCTCGGCTTAGATTCCGACGAAATTGTCACCATTACGGACTTTCGCTTAACGGATAAGCAACGGGAACAGCTTATCGACAATCAGACTTATTTTCCTGGCTACCACATGAACAAACAACACTGGTTCACGATTATTTTGGATGGCAGTGTTGCCGATCAAGACTTGTTGCAATATTTACAAACAAGCTATGAACTCGCACATTAACGTCGCGCGATAACTGAAAAAATATCGACAGATGATAAAATGTTACAGGCGTCCAACTGGATTCTTGTAACATTTTTTAGGTTAATCAACGCTATCGCGAAGTGATCTATTCTTCAAAGTCAATAACAGATTATTGGCCATTTCTTCTGGTGGCGCTGGCTGTTCTTGTGCCAGCCAACCGTTGATCACTCCCCAGTAGCCGCCAAGCATAAATGTCATCAAAAGTTCAACTTGATCAACACTACGCGCATGATGCCATGGTGCTTCAAATTTTTGGTAGAGTTTAGGTGCCTTCGTAATCGCCTTTGGTAGTTGGCGCATGAAAAGATTCTGCTGAATTAATAGTCGTAATTGCAATCGACGATCCCACATAAAACGGAAAAAAAGCACCACAATTTCGTCAAATGTCACTGTCTCTGGATTAAGTCCTTGCAACTTTTTAGCGTAGTCTGCTAAAAATTGTTGGCCTAAGTAATCCAAAATTGCTGCCTTGTCTTCAAAAAAACGATAAAATGTACGCCGCGAAAGCTGTGCCCGGTCCGCAATCGCTTTAACTGTGAGTGCCTCATAGCTTTGTTCACTCAATAGTTCAAAAAATGCGTCAATAATCCAAGTTCGTGATTGTTGCGCAATCTTAGCATGTCCTTCCATATTTTCCCCCCCTGTCACAGATTAAACGATATGTAGCACTTATCGAAAAGCACTCGACTTTCTTTCAATGCTTAGTATACTAAGCATTGAAAGAAATGTCACAGCTGTGACAATCATGATTTGCGCAAACCATCAACTTTCAATTTCACTTGGGGGCATTGTAATGAACAAACTAAAGACTGTTTTACCTGTCTTATTAATTGGTAACTTACTCTGTATGATGGATGTTTCAATTATGACGATTGTTTTGCCCAAAATTCAAAACGCTTTTAATGTGAATTTGACTGACCTATCTTGGGCACTAAATATCTATACGATTTTATTTGCAACACTGATTATTCCATTAGGCCGACTCGCAGTGCGATTTGGACGTAATCGAATGGTGTTTCTAGGCTTAATTGTTTTTGGTTTGGGGTCACTATTAACCGGTAATGCCACCAATTTGGCTTGGATGCTGGTTGGTCGGGCAATTCAAAGTATCGGTGCAGCCAGTATTATTCCAACTAGTATGGTCATTGGGTTGGAATTAAGCACTCCAGCGAGTCGCAACAAAGTTGTTGCAGTGCTGGCTGGTGTCCAAGGACTAGCGGTTGCACTTGGTCCAAGTCTCGGTGGCTTTGTTGCGCAATACTTTGGTTGGCGTTGGGTTTTCTTAATGAATGTGCCATTGGTCATTTTGGATATTATTATCTTTATGCTAGTTTTACCACTCAAACATGAGGCCACACAGTCAATTAAAACTGACATGCTCGGGGCTGGCTTAATTATGACAACGCTATTCTGTCTCTCATTAGCTTTGATCAAGGGCTACACTTGGGGCTGGAACTCATTACCAATTTTGGCTTTAGCGATTGGCACAGTCGTCGCTTTTGCTGGCTTTATTAGTCGTGAACGCCATACGGCAACCCCGATGATTGATCTTTCACTATTTAAAAGTCGTAACTTTGATGGCTCAGGTTTAGCATTAGTCTTATGCAACTTCTTCTTGGGAGCCTTTGCAGCTTTGATGCCTACCTTATTAACTAAAGTACATGGTGAAGATGAGTTGAGTGCCGCACTCAACATAACCCCTTATTCCATCGCAGTCATGTTATCAGTGATTTTTGCCTCACTTTTAGTCAAGCGCGTCAATAACAAACTATTAGTGGGTGGCGGTTTTACCCTAATTGCGGGAAGTTATTGGTTAATCACACAACTACCAGTAAATAACCAGTATACAAACTTATATCTTGGTGAAATTTGCTTGGGTGTGGGCTATGGCCTAGTCGCCGCAACAGCGAACATTCTAGTCGTTGCCGACTTTCACGGTATTAAACTAACTGATTCACAAAGTGTTGCAAATGTTTTACGCCAAGTCGGAATGATCCTAGCTATCGCTGTCTTTATGTCGTTACTAAGTAATAATATTCAAACTGCTAAAAATCAGACTTTAACCTTTAGCCATCAAACAGTCAATCGTTTGGCTGTGACTAAAGCCGTTAAAAAACAAGCTAACCAAAAGCTTACTCGAAAATTCAAACAAACAACTACTAGTAACAGTCAGGTTAACCAACACATTGCCTTTAAGGGCGTCACAGTTTCAAATAATCAGCGGCAACAAGTGATTCGGAAAAATACGCAGACTACCTTAGTCAAAGTGGCAATGCGGCATCAAATTCCTATCTCCGCAATTCCTGCGACGCAGCAACGACAAATTCAGACAACTGTGGCTAACACTGTTAATCACACGATTGATCAACAGGTACAATCGACTAATCAACAACTACGGACTGGTATTAGTCGCATCCAGCAACGATTAACTGCCAACTTAAATCAAGCGTTTTTAAAAACCTTGCAACTTATTGTCCCCTTATCCTTAATGTCTGTCTTAGTTATTGGAATCTTCAAATTCCGCCAATAACCTTGAATACGATAGCTTAAGGCTTCATCCCCTAAATATCATACGATTACAAGAATCGACAATAAAACAGTGTTCCAGTCAGCCATATTCGCTAACTAGGACACCGTTTTATTTGGCTCTATAATATCTGTTGTTGGTAATCAAGACCAATCTTGATTACTGGCAACGGATTTTTTATGTGCTTTTTATACCGTATAGTATAAATAAATATGTATGGTAAACTAATAATTGCGTAAAAAAATAGACATAGTCACTAGGCTTTGTCTATCCACAACCACATTTCAAGAAGAAAGAAAGCGACTATATCCATGGATAATGATACTAGAACTTTACTCGGAATAGAAGACCAA
>NZ_BJDG01000014.1 GCF_005404945.1 Lactiplantibacillus pingfangensis
AATCGAAATTAAATTTACTCATAAATGAAACCCCCAAAATTGGATTTTTCTGTCCAACCTTGGGGGTTCACTTTAAGCGCCCAATCAGTCGTGATGGCTTTTTAATTTGTGGCAAGATGGTGTCGTTTGAGTGCTTGATAAGCGTAGCGCCCCAATATCGGAATGAAAATTAGCGCCAGCATAATCCAAGTAAAGTTGTTCTCAACGAATGGCCAATCACCAAAGTAATAGCCGAAGAAACAGCAACTTCCGACCCAAATCAAGACGCCCATGAAGTTCCAAATTTGGAAATGGCGCCAATCCATGGCGGTTGTGCCCGCAATTACTGGGATAAATAACCCGATGAATGGAATGAAGCGGCCCCATAACATGGACGGCTTTTCGTGTTCATCAAATAGGGCTCGGGTGGCGTCCAATTTGGCAGAATTCAATTCACGTTCTAAGCGGTGGTGTTGATGATCCATCCGACGGGTCAGTAAATATTTTAGCATGGCGCCACTCGTTGCCGAAGAGATGAAAATAAGTAATAATAGCCAAATATTTAATTTGGAATTCGCATTAGCAGCAATTGAGCTACTCAAAAATAATAAGGATTGTCCTGGCAAAAAGGCAAACGCCAGAAACGCCGATTCCAAAAAGATAATCATGAAGAGCAGACCATAGGACCAACCCCCAATTTGGTTGGTTATGGTAACTAAGTAACTCAGTGGACGCAAGAGAACCGTCCAAGCAATGATGAGCCATGTCATAATGATAAATTCCTCCTAAGATACCGACTTAATATACCATTTTTTAGGAGTTGCGCCAAGAATAATGACAAGTAAAACTTGCAACGCGTGTCGAAAGATGGTAGGGTAGTTGATGCGATGAGTCGATTAAGTCAGATCATCAGTGATGATGGTTCCGCGCGAGCGGCTTGTGACTAATATTGATAGCGGGACATGTTTTTCCGACGAATTTCGGAATGTTTGGGTCAATGACGTTGTGGAGCGTCACCCCCGCTGGTTTACCAGTGCCGTGACTAAAACGAGTTAACTGTATTTATACAGTTGGCTCGTTTTTTTTAGAAATGTTAAGATTGTGTTTAATCCAGAAAAAGGTTGGTAAATTCACTCAACTTAAGGTATTCTTGTCTCAAGAGTTAGCATAATAATTTTGGGGAGTTGAGTCATAATGAAGAAATTAATGATTAGTACATCTGTATTGGTTGGCGTAGCAGTCTTGGGGGGCGGCTATTGGCTTTGGCCAAGCGGGTCTCAAAGTTCAACCCCAGTGGCGACCACTGAAACTAGCGCCGTGGCAACTAAGAAAGTGACGAGTCATGCGGCGAAGTCACAAACGGTTGGTACAAGCGCGGCTGCGACTTCCAGTTCTAAAGGACAATCAGCAACTTCGACAACCAGTCGTGCCGCGACAGGAACTAGCCAGTCCCAAGCGACTGGCAAATCAGCAACTAGCAGTACGACGACTACCGGATCGGCGGCCAACACTAGCGCCACGGCGACTAGCCAGACGTTAACCGCGGATCAGATTAATGACTGGGTCTGGCAACAACTTGCCCCTGAATATCAAGGGACGCAAACGACTAAAGCAAATATTGGGTTTAATCAAACGAAAAAATCAGATGGGTTAATTTATATTGAAGTGCGTGAAACGAGTAATGATCAAGTTTCTCATCTCGCTGGGCTCTTTCGAGTGAACGCCAATGGCCAACTCGAAAAGCAGGATACGGCTAAAGGCGCTGATGCTTGGGAAGTTGTGTCTTCAACTTATAATTAATTCCTTGACTTAAAGTGGACTTTAAGATTTATGATAAAGACTGTAAAAGCTACTAAGTGTTAGACTTAGTGGAATTAAGTGAGAATCCTCGAATGGAAACGGGGATTCTTTTTTGTTGATAAAAGTAAGCGCCTTCTTGAACAATTGATCAATCTACGGCATACTAGATTAAGAAGATTTGTACGCACAAATTAATTAATTGATTGAGGAGTAATCAAAATGGCAAAAGAGAAATATGATGCTTATGATAAAAAAGTTGGCCGAACGGTCTTAGTCGTTGCTAAGTGGGTGGCGATTGTCGCCGCCGTAATTGGCCCCTTTGTCATGATGTTTAACCATAATTGGGGGCTGGAACTCGGAACTTTGAGTGTCTTATGTGGTGGTGTCGCGTTATGTTTTGGCCCGACTGGTCGAACGGCAAAAGGGCAATGGTTGGCATTATTGTATACGCTAGGCGTTGGTATCGCCGTATTAGTGTATTTTGTCTTAGTTTTGAAATTTATTCATTTTTAATCAAACATTCCACTTGCCTTATAGTGGGTGGAAGGGATTAAGCTAATTTCAATCAATCAGTTTAGGAGTGATCAAATGGCAACAATTACAGAGACATTTACGTTAAATAATGGTTTGAAGATGCCCAAAGTTGGGTTTGGGACTTGGCAAACTAAGCCTGGTCAAGAAACATACGATGCCGTTAGCAACGCGTTAAAAGCTGGTTATCGGTTTATTGATACAGCCAAAGCCTATCGCAATGAAAAGAGTGTTGGCGAGGCCTTACACGATTCAGTCGTGCCCCGGGAAGATATTTTTGTGCAAACGAAGTTACCAGCTGAATCGAAGAGCTATGATGCTGCGATGGCTGACTTTAACAGTAGCTTGGCGGCATTAAATTTGGATTATGTTGATTCATATATTATCCATGCGCCATGGCCTTGGGCACAAATGGGCACGAATCATGATGCCGAAAACCGGGATGTTTGGCGTGCGATGCAAGACATCTACAAGAGTGGCCGGGCTAAGTCGGTTGGGGTGTCTAACTTTAACTCAGCTGATTTGGAAAACTTATTAACTTGGGATGGCTTAACGGTCAAACCAGCCGTTGATCAGATTCAATACTATGTCGGCCACACGCAGGAAACGATTGTGCAGACGGCGGAAGCTAACCAGATTGTGGTTCAAGCATATTCACCACTTGCTACCGGTGGTCTGTTATCTAATGCGAGCTTGAAAGCCTTAGCTGACAAGTATCAAGTTTCCTTGCCACAATTGGCGTTACGCTTTATTATTCAAAATGGCGTCGCACCACTACCAAAAGCGCGGGCAATGGCACACGTTGAGGCTAATGCGCAACTTGATTTTGAAATTGACGATCAGGATATGGCAACAATGAATGCCATGGTTGATCATGACAGTTATCATCCAGTGGGTGACTAGGTCATTAGCGGCGTTACCTGTCAAAAGGGACGTCGCTTTTTGCTTGCCTTGAAGTTCACTTGAAGGGGTAAGCTGTGGATAAGTTAAAAAAAGAGGGGTTTATTAATGACATCTAAAAGTTTAATTGTTGATTACTCGTGGTCCGGTCATACCGCCACAATGGCCAAGGCGTTACAAAAAGTGAGCGCTACTGATCTGATTGACTTAACCGTTGCTGATGATACGTTTTCAACGGATATGTTTGCGACGTCTAAAATTGCGACGCAACAATTGGCGAGTGATCAGTTGCCGGCATTAACAAATGAGTTACCGGCCTTAGCGGACTATCAAACTATTTTTGTTGGTGGGCCAGTCTGGTCAGGCAAAGTGTCAACACCAGTTCGGACTTTCTTGTCTCAACTAGGAAGTTATCAAGGGACGGTTGTGCCGTTTTACACGGATGCCGGTACCGCGGGTGACTATGAAGCAGATTTTCAAAACTTGTTAACCAATGCTAGTTTTAAACCGGGCATTGGGTTGAGCGGTGATCAACTTGCGCAAGCCGAAACTAGGTTAAAAACATGGTGGAAAAAATTTAATTAAGTTAAAAGCTTGCCTTGAAGTTACTGCAAGGGGCTATGCTAGGGTTATCAAATAGAAATTAGAGGTAATTGAAATGAAAAAAGTTTTAATTTTGGCAGCTAACGGTCAAATTGCACGCCTGGTTGAACAACGGCTTTTGACGGAACCACGTTTCAAGGACGTCGACTTAACCTTGTTTTTGCGCAATACGGCTCGGTTAGCAGACCTTGCTGGAAATGAGCGGGTGACGTTAATTGATGGTGATCTAACCGATCCGCAAGCTGTCAATAACGCTGTGGCTGGGCAAGATATTGTTTTCGTCGCCGTTGTCGATCATGATAGCCAAAATCGGTTAACCAAAAACGTGATTGCTGCTATGCAAGCTAATCATGTTGAACGCGTCTTATTTACGAATGTGCTAGGCCTTTATCATGAAGTTTCAGGGGAATTTGGTCGTTGGAATGCCGAGTCAATTGGCAGCGGTATGACGAGTGCGCGTCACTCAGATGAGTTACTGGCGGCATCAGATTTAGACTATACAACTTTACGATTACCTTGGTTAAACGATCGTAATGAAATTAAATACAGTGTGACCACGCAAAATCAGCCATACGAAGGTGTTTCCGGTTCGCGGCAAAGTATCGCCGATGTTGTCTTACAACTGATTGCGAGTCCTGAAACCTATCAGCGTGAGAGTATTGGCATTGCTGATCCTGCCACACAAGGTGAGACGCGGCCCGTTTATTAATGGAGGTTTGATGAAATGAACATTAAAGAAGCTAGTGAACAGACCGGGGTCTCTTCGGCGGCGATTCGCTACTATGAAAAAGAGTCGTTGATTCCAGCGATTGATCGGACAGAAGTTGGTAATCGCGATATTGATGCGCGGATTTTGCGGCGGATTCGATTTGTCACACAAATGCGAGCGGCTGGGATGAGTATTGAAAATCTCCGGCGTTATATTCAATTATTTGATGCCCAGGAAGACAACACTAAGGAACAAAAGGCGCTACTAAAAGAACAGTTGGCAGCGATGACAGAGAAACGTGATGATCTGCAAGCGGCGATTGATCATCTGAATTATAAATTAAGTCATTACGATGATCACATGGTGACGACTGAAAATGAATTGCGCGAGTTAGAACGTCAACACCGTACCAAGCTTGATCGGGAATACTGAGCTACTAATTGGTTGCCTTAGTCCAACCCGAGGGGCATAGACTGATCTTATTAAGAAAGGATGAGTCGAATGGCAAAAATTTTAATCACTGGTTCGACGACGGGGTTAGGCCTATTAACAGCCAAAGCTTTAGTTGCTGCAGGGAATGACGTTGTGTGTCATGCCCGTAACCAGAAGCGAGCTACAGCGGTCAAACAGGAACTTCCCCAAGCGAGTGCTGTCGTGGTTGGGGATTTGGCGTCAACGTCGGCGGTAGTAGATTTGGCTAAGCAAATCAACAACTTGGGACCCTTTGACACAATTATCCACAATGCAGGAGTCTATACGCAAGAGCCACAGTTGACGTTCCAAGTGAATGTTTTGGCCCCCTATATGCTAACCGCTTTGGTTCAACGACCGCAGCGATTAATTTATCTGTCATCGGGAATGCATGTTGGCAGTCAGTTGGACTTGGCTCATCTGACCACTAAAACCGACTATTCAAGTTCAAAATTACAAGTGTTAATTTTGTCGAAAGCCATCGCACGACTGTGGCCGACCGTTGTGAGCACAAGTGTTGATCCCGGCTGGGTGCCGACTCGAATGGGTGGCTCAGCAGCCAGTGATGACTTGACGCTTGGTTATACAACGCAAGTCTGGTTGGCGACATTAGCAGATGCCAAGGTGAATGGTAACTATTATCACCATTTGCGTCCTGCACATTATGATCGACGTGGCGATGATGTGACGCTACAAACGGCGTTGTTAGCACAATTAGCAAAAATTACTGGCGTGACGTTGCAATAAGTCTGCAAGATAATGACAGCCCCATAAGTGTTAGGCAGAGTAGCCTAGCACTTATGGGGTATTTTTTAAGTTAGAACTAAAGACATGGAGGCTACCGGCAATGAATCAAAGTCGTCGCCCGTCTCTTAGGTAGGCGTGTCCCACCGGTGCACAATGATTCTGACTTCGTAGCCTTTATCATAAGCTTAATTTAGAAATATCTTTTGCGGCTATAATAATGTTTGCGTTTTTGGGGGCTTAATTTAGAACTGAAGAATCGCCTTCAATCGCAACAGTAAGCTAGTTTAGCCGCTTGAATCATGTCCTCGATTCAGCAAATTAATTTAAAATGTTTGACATTTGCTAATCTTAATAGTGACCCCGCTTAACTAAAGTCGTATAATGTTAATAGGGTTAATTAATGTCAAAATAAATGATTATAATTTTGTTGAAGTTATCGGGGGATGTTTGCATGAATCAAAATAAACAAAAGGCGCTCACACAAACAGTGGGACATAGTTGGTTGTATATCAGCACATTAGTGTTAACTTTAGCTGGTCCATTTGTATTGGGACGAGTTGCTCATGCTGACACGGTAGCGACAAGTTCTAGTGAGTCAATTGAAACCACAACTCAAGCGAATCACGTTTTAACGGAGAAAACTGCTGTGATTGCAGGGACGTCAGCCGCAGTAACTGAAACTAGTCCTGCTCAGCCAAGTTCATCACAAGCCACGAGTGAGGTCAGTCAACAAGGCGCCGCCACTAGCCAAACATCGGCTAATGCCGCTAGTGCCGATTCTGCGACTAGTCAAGTCGGATCACAACAATCACAAGCACCGGCTGCCGCGACGACTCAGCAGAATGAACAGTCACCAGCGACTGATACAACGCAGTCAGCTGTCAACAATCAGCCGTCACAAGCTGCCGGGGCCACAAGTCCCAAACCGGTCGTAGCAGCAGTTTCAATGAATAAAGTGGCTAGTCGTGCGGCGATGCAACCAGCCACGGTGACAGATGATCAAGTCGTTAATTTTACGGATAGCAACCTTGCAGCCCAAGTCCGTACTAGTCTAAAGCTTGCGGCGAATGCAGATATTACTGTCGGCGCCATTCGAAATTATACTGGTCAAACGGTTGCCATTGGGACTGAGAGTAAGCCCATTGTCGTGACCAGTTTGACTGGCATGGCAGCCTTTGAGAATTTACCAGTGACCAAAAATTTAAACTTGTATGTTTATTTGGCAAATCCACAGGGACAAGCAGATTTACGAGCTAGTGGCTTTGATTTAACGCCATTGGAAAATGTGCAATTTAATGAACTCGGTCTGTACACACAATTTTTTGCAATGGTAGATGTGACGCCATTAACAAAGTTAAACGTCGATAAATTAAGATATTATAATCTGCAACCTGATTATAATATTACTGCGAATTATCACGCGGCTACCAATGCCAATTATGGGTTAACGAATGCGCAGTTAAAACAATTGGCACCAACGATTATCGCAATGAGTAATAATCAAGTGAAAAGCTGGAAGATGGTCCAATTGGCCGATAACGCCTTGACCGATTTTTCCGTTTTGTCAGGCATTAACATCACGACTGATATGCGGATATTTGCTGTCGGACAAGCTGCCATTAATTACAAGCCAATTAATATTGTGGCTGGGCAACCGCTCACTTATACTGCGGATGAACAGCTTGGTATCAATGGTGAGATCTTACATGTCGCTTATGATCAATCTAACGTGATCACGCCAGTGTATACTTATGATGACGCCGGAAATATTACATCTGTGACCTGGACGCCGGCACAATATCTCGGCAATAATCAGTTCTATATCGCTGCACCAGTGGAAAATGCACCAACTTTTTATCATGGTCAGTGGGGCTATTTAGGCCATTCAGCTGATACAAATTATTACACTAGTAAATATTATGCTGGTTATAACGGGCTTCAATTGATGACCGATGCGATGATTTTTCGCCCAACAAACTGGCAAACGTCACCGTCGATTACGGTCAATTTTGTGGATCGGCAGACTGGGCAAGTGATTCAGACCCAAACGGTTTTAGGCGCTAATAAAACCATTGGTGAGACTGAAGATCTAACGCCCTTGACGACTATTAAAGACTATCACTATGTTGGTGCCAGCGTGTCCGATTTGAAATTGACTTACAGCGCTGACCCACAAACGGTTAACTTGTATTTTGCAGAACCTAGAGTTAGAGCGCAAGGCATTATTCAAGTCAATTACGTGGATGATACAACTGGAACGGTTTTGACTATTCAGACAGCGACGGGAGAGCAAGGAGTTCAGAGTGATTATGCCACGGCCACCACGATCCGAGGTTATCTCAAACAAGGCTATTTGTTAGTCAGTGATGAGTATCCTAGTGCTGGTGCAACCTATACTGAAATGCCAGAACCTTATACTGTGCATTTTAAGCATGGGACGACTACGGTTAGTGATCAGAAGGTAGTTACCGAAACGATTCATTACGTTTATGAAGATGGGACGCAGGCGGCACCAGATAAGCAGGTCACGATTACTTTTGACCGAACTGGTAGTCAAGATCAGGTGACTAACACGGTTACTTGGCATAACTGGACGTCAACTACGGCTCAGTTTGACGCGCAGGTTTCACCAACAATTACCAATTATATTGCTAAACCAAGCAGCGTTGCCGCTGTTGATGGTATTACGCCAACCAGTCAAGATATTGAGATGACGGTGACCTATACGCAAAATAAGGCGACGTCAACGTCAACCGATGACGACGTGGTTGATCCGGGGACACCAAAGGACCAAGCGGAAACAACGCAAGTGACTAAAACGACGGCTTTATCACCTGCCGTTGTTAAGGCAACTAAGACTGGCCAATCAGTTGAAGTGGGGACAGTTCAACCTGCTGCAGGACAACCGAATAAGTTACGTGCCACTAATCGGCAGACGATGTCAGTTGCTGCAAAATCACAAGCTGAACAACAACGGTTACCACAAACAGCTGAAACCGCAACGTCTTGGCTCGCATTAGCTGGGGTAGGGTTGATGGCGTTGTTGAGCGCAATCGGGATTGTGCGTAAACATTAAGTTAGTCAAATTTGAGTAATCAAAAAAGGAGTCTGGACAAAACCTCAGACTCCTTTTGTAATTCCGAATATTTATCCTCGAAACGTGCTCACCACAGCTGCGTCCTCCGCTTAGCTACGTCACCAGCACCATGCCAAATACGCATGATACTGGTGACTAGGCTATGCTCGGAAGCAACCCGCTGTGGTGAACACTCTTTTGATCTCAAGATTAGTCTAACTTACCGTTCATAAATTGGGCTTCACCGTTGCCAAAGCTCCAGTCGGACTTGTCGTTACCAACGATGTTGATCATCACGTCTTCTGGGGTCACATCAGTATTGGCAGCCAATTCTTTCACCAAACGGGCGTAAAATCGTTCTTTGTCAGCCTCTGCGCGAGGACTAGAAGTCAAACTGAACATCAGAAACTTATCGGTTCGGTTAAAGCCTAAGCCAACGTCTTCAATAATCATTTCTTCAGGATCATGTTGGGTGACAATTTGGTAACGGTCACGTGGGAGTAAGTGTAATTCTTCGGTCGCAACTTTATAGGAGATATCTAGGATGGTTCTGATTTCGGCCTTGCTACGGCCACGAGTCATATCAATTCGCATTAATGGCATGGGGATAAACTTCCTTTCAAATAGACGTTAAGTAGTGTCAGTTTAGCATTGTTCACTGAGCTAAGAAACTTAAATGACTTAACAACAAAGTTAGTTTATCACTGGAGGAGTGAATAAAAATTGATAATAGTCAATTTTGAAGAATTCGGTCAGCCGATTTCGGTATCACGTACTAAGTTAAAAAGTCACTTGCAAATTAGAACATGCGTTCGTATAATGAAGTTAAAAGGTCGGTGATTTTAATGGAACGCATTGTCCCGCGAGAAAAGTGGCTTTATGATGATCGTGGCATGATTAAGTGGATGGGCTGGATATTGAGTGATCATAGTGCCTATATGGAAGGTGAAAGTCAACAGGCGCAACCGCGTGAAGTTAAGCCTGAGATGCCAGCTAATGAGGTTAGTGCGAACTTACAGTCGGCGTGGGAGTCTGGACAAACGGTTTTGATTCAAAGTGATACACTAGAAAATAATTGCTTTACTGCTGAATATCGCGGAACCGTGGCTGGCTATCAAGGTGATCAAATTTACCTACAATTAGCTAATGATAGTATTAAGTTTTTTCACCTTGATGAAATTCGCTATGTTGAGGGTTTAACTACTGAAAAGTGGTGGGCAGATGACGCCACTGCGAGTCATTAAAATAAAGATATGGGTTTAGGGGAAGACTATGAAGAAAAGATTAATGGTCGTTTTAGGAATTGGCTTACTCTGTTTAGGATTGGCAGCTTGTGGTAAGACTGGAAAAACGGTTAGTTCTGCCAAACCAGTTGCTGAGTCGTCTACGGTTAGCAAGTATCAGCCAACGTTATTTTTCCATGGCTGGGGTAGTAGCTATCATGCTGAACAACAGATGGCTCAATCGTTAGTCGCAGCTGGGATGACGAAAACAATTACTCGGGCAACTGTCTCAAAACAAGGAAAAGTCACCTTGTCTGGTCAATTTCAGAAGAATGATGATCACCCGATTGTGGAAGTAGACTTTCAAGATAATCGCAATTCAAATTCACGCCAATGGGGACAGTGGGCAAAAGCGACGGTAGTTAAGTTACAGCAAACTTATCACATTAAGACTTTTAACATGGTCGGCCATTCAATGGGAAATATGGCTATCATGTTCTATTTACTTGAGAATCAATCAACGTTGCCTAAATTGAAAAAGCAGGTTGATATTGCGGGCCATTTTAACGGCATTTTAGGAATGGGTGACGAGCCCAACCAAATGAAATTAACGCGTGAAGGTAAGCCCGAAAAAATGCAGTCTGATTATCGAGCGTTGTTAAAGTTGCGTCGGACTTATCCCAAAAATCAAATCGCCGTGCTAAACATTTATGGTGACAAGAATGATGGATCGCACTCAGATGGGTCGGTCAGCAATGCTTCTTCCAAGTCGCTACGCTATCTTATTTCCAAAAGAGCCAAATCGTATCAGGAACAGAAAATTATTGGCGCCAATGCGCAACACAGTCGCTTACATGATAATAAAAAAGTAGATCAGTTGCTGGTTAATTTTTTGAAAAATTAGGTTTAAAGAAAGTAGTGCTGTCAGGCATTGCTTTTAATTTTCAATTTTTTCAAAAAGCATCTTGATAAATAGAACGTATGTTCGTATAATAGAGACTGAAGGTGGTGATCATGACGGCACGATTAAGTCTACCAAAAACCGAGTATTATGCCTGGGGTAGTCAGCAGAGATGGCTTTTGTTGTCGTATCGTGATGATTTTCAATTAGCTGCGGTCGTTATGTGTCTGATAGGACTAGTTGGCTTGCGGCCTAATGAGAAGAGGTGTTGGCGTGATGACACCACTAGATGATGAAAGTCGGTTACCAGAACGCGATATTATGTGTATCGACTGTAAATCCTTTTTTGCCAGTACCGAAGCAATCCGACGAGGCGAATATCCATTAGCCTCGAAAATTGCCGTTTTGTCTCGCTCTGAGTCACAAGGTGGGTTGATTTTGGCGGCCTCTCCTGACACCAAGCATGACTACCAAGTTAAACTTGGTACTCGAAAATATGAAGTTAAGCCCGATATGGACATTGAGCTAGTTGCACCACATATGCGTGATTATATTGAATTGAACTATCGAATTAATCAGATTTTTCGACAGTTCACGGATGACCAACACTGGTATGTTTATAGTATTGATGAAGCCTTTATTGATGTCACGCATAGCCATCGCCTGTTCGGGTCGAACCGTGAGATTGCCACGCAGATTCAAAAAAAGGTCTTCAATGAAACCGGAATTGTGACAACGGTTGGCATTGGACCGAATCCGTTGATGGCAAAGCTGGCTTTAGATAATGAGGCTAAGGAACAATCGCCTTGGCAGGCTGAATGGTCCTATAAAGATGTGAGGACGAAAGTTTGGCAGATTGCACCGCTGACCGCTTTTTGGTCAATTGGCAACAAAACTGCCGATAAGTTAGAACAGCTTGGCATTCATAATATTGGTGAGTTAGCCCAATTTGATCGTAAAGCGTTGCATAAAAAGTTTGGCATCTTAGGCGACGCCCTTTATTTTCATAGTTGGGGAATCGACTATTCTGATTTAGCTAAACGCTATGTGCCACGAGCTGAAAACAAAGGTTACGGCAATAGTCAGGTTTTAATGCGTGATTATACAACGCGCTCGGAAATTGAAACGGTTTTATTTGAGATTTGTGATCAAGTCGCCACGCGCTTGCGGCAACATGACGTGTTAGGCGAAGTCATTAGTGTCCAAGTGGGATTCTCAGAAGCTGATAGTGCGAATCGCCATGGTTGGGGGGCACAGACTAAAATTGATCCAACTAATCAGACCAATGACCTCATTCGGGCGGTCCAATATTTATTTGAAAAACGATGGCAGGGCAATGCTTTGCGTAATTTGGGCGTGCGGGTTAACCGGATCAGTAAGCCTAATAGTCTACAATTGTCGTTATTCAGTAGTCAACGGCAGACAGAGGCCAATTTACAACTAGAGCACACGATTGATCAGATTCGGAGTCGCTATGGTTATCGCGCCATCGTCCGTGGTTACAGTAAGACTGCGGCCGGTACCGCGATTGAACGTTCCAAGCTCGTTGGTGGTCATCAAGCCTAGGAGGTTAAAACATGTTAGCTGAATCTAAAACATTACTTGCTAATTTTGACCGTTATTTTTTGCGCCGGTATCAATGGCGTTATCATTTAATGATTGTCGACAATCATTTATTCAACTGTTACACCTTCTTTTTGCAAGCGCAACGCGCCAACGAAAAATTGCTACATAGTTATGATCTGCTAGAAATTCCGCGTGATGACCTGTTATATCAACAAGTTTTAGCAGATTTGCAGGCGCACACCCAATTATCGATTGAGTTTCGCAATACGCATCATTTGGTTCATCCAGGAACTAATATTGTACATGATTTGGAACATGGACACGGTCGTTCGACCAAGTATCACAGTGAGACAGATTAAACGTCAAAAAAGTTCGCTAAGCAAAATAACTACCTTGCTTAGCGAACTTTTTGACCTTAGTCTTTGTCAATCCAAGTATAAACACCAAGACCAACGAGTATAAAATCGACGACGAACAGCCCCAGATAAGTGGGGACAACTGACATGAGACCAATCACGCCAATGCCAATGACAAAGGTCACAACTTTGGCTTTGGGCAATGGGTGAACATTAAATAGTGCTGGTCGCGTCAGCGCTAGTAAGGCAAGTAAAATGAGGGCACAGACAATCAAGAGCCCATGGTAATAAACAGGTTTACCGGTAGTTAGGGCTTGTGAGATGAAGAATGATTGCAAAGTTAAACAGGCAATCAAAAAACGATGAATCCCGCGGAATAACGACACGGGCCAGTAACGCTTAGCTTCAATCGTTCGCTCATCCATTAGGGTGAAGTAGATCATCCAAGTTCCGATGACACATAATAAGGCCAAGACAAAATGATTATAGTCAGCCAGATGAGTATGGGCTTCTGCCATCCGTTCGATAATGTCGGCCAACGATTCACCTAAAACAATCATCGTAAAGAGCCCGTAACGTTCAAGAATGGCGGGATTGACATTAAATGGAATGTGACGACGATTAAATTCAGCATCAAAGTTTTTACTTTCAAACATGACCGTGCTCACAAAAATTAGCAGACTAAAAATGATTAAGCCTTGTTGCCAGACTGGCGTTGGCGCCCAGATACTACCGATGAATAGTAGTTCACCAAAGGTATAACTGATTAGAAACGGACGAGCTGTCGTGCCATGTAACGGATCACTAATCATCGTTTGTAAATAAAGATACATGTAAATTAACTGATTGAACGAATAAGCTAAAATGAATCCTGTATAATGGCCAGCAAAAACGTCGGTCGTAAAGGTTGCCGTAATCGCAACTGCCACGATTTGTAGCAGCGAAAAGCAAGTATTACGAAGATTTGGTACACCATGCAAATCAAAGTAGAGGACCATATTTGTCCAAGTGTTGAAGAAAAATAAAAAAAGCACCCAGAAAGTAATAAAGCCTTGCAAGCTGAAGTGTTCGGACAAGTTTTCCACGAAGCTATGAATGATGACGACATAGATTAAATCAGAAAATAATTCTAGCCATGAGATTTTTCGATTGGCAATTGTATTGGTGATCGTTCGTGGGGCACCCCACCAATCTTTTTGTTGCGTTGACATTGTTGTTTTCCTCCTAAATTGGCATCGCCCGAATTTTAGCGGTGACGTCATTGATAAAGGCTTGTGCAATTGGTGACGGTTGTTGATTTTTACGCCAAATTAAAGTGTGACGTGTTTGACTGATTGGATTAAACGGCACAAAGGTTAAGGGGCCATCTGGGTAAAAGTCGAGAACCCCATCAATCCCAATATCATAGAAGCCATGATTAAGCATCAGTGGAATGACGTTATTCTCTAAGTTGCGTTCCCCCCGCAGATTTAAGCTGTCTGAATCAATATGTAGCCAAGCCGCAATTTGATTAATGACGATACTACGACGCGACCCAATCAGTGGAATGCCAGTTAAATCAGCGCCGATAATGGTTTTATGGTCAGCGAGCGGTGCTGTTTTTGCCATAATCAGGCCCCAAGTTTCGGGGACGGGAATGATATGAGAAAAATATTTTGCGGACTCCACGGGTTCTAATAAGAAACCAACGTCCAGTTTTCCTTGATCCAATTGAGTTCGAATCGAATTACCATCCGCGCTAAAAATAGAAAAAGTCACGTTCGGATGCTGTTGCTGAAAGTCAGCTAGCCAATCTGAAACGGACTGTGACAGTCGACTCTCAACGCAACCGATACGCAATACTCCTGCCAAACCCTCCGTTTGCGCGTGTAAATCCTGTCGGGTTTGATCAAGATAGTTCAGAATAGTCTGGGCACGTTGTTCAAATAAAACGCCAGCATCAGTCAGCGTGATTGAGCGCTTGCCGCGAATAAACAGCTGGGCACCGACGTCGTTTTCCAGTTCTTTGAGCTGTCGCGATAAGGTCGGCTGAGTAGTGTGCAATTCGTCTGCGGCTTTCGTAATATTACCAACACGAGTGAGAACGGTGAAATAGTGCAATAATCGGGTATCCATAAATGCCTCCATAACTATACGTAAATTGAATGATGAAACATAAAACATAGGCATTTTACATTATTATCATTCGCCAGTATGATGTTGTCAATGAGTTGAACTTAAAGGAGATTTTTTGAAATGAATCACTGGACGAAAGCACAATTGACGGAGTTTGCGACGGCGGATGATATGCACGTCTCGCCATTTTACGATGATGGCAAAACTTATGGCACCCCGACTTGGATTTGGTCGGTCGTCGTGGCGGATGAGTTATACGTTCGGGCCTGGAACGGGCAACAGTCGCGTTGGTATCAATCAGCACAGCAACAACGGGCAGGACGAATTACGTTAGCCGGTCAAAAATTTGAAGTGAGTTTTAATCCCGTTATTTCTGATGATCGGTTAACGGCGGCAGTTAGTCAGGCTTATGAGAAGAAATACGCTGGCAGCCCGTATTTACCGCCGATGTTAGCGGCAGGACCAGTCAGTGCAACGGTGCGGATAGACTTGAAAGGGAGCGTCAACTAAATGACTAATTTAAAACAACCACGAATTGCTTTAGGAACTTGGGCTTGGGGCGATACGCCGAATGGTCAAGTTTTCGGCAATCACTTAACAACGACAGAATTACAACCAGTTGTTGATGCCGCGATGGCAGCAGGCTTAACTTTATGGGATACGGCCTATGCCTATGGCGCCGGTGCTTCGGAAGAAAAAGTTGGTGAGTTGTTACAAGCATATCCCCGCGAGAGTTACCAACTTTCAACGAAGTTTACACCGCAAATGGCCACCGGAGCTAGTGATCATGAAGTGGCAGATATGTTGGCCGGCAGTTTGAAACGGCTCAAAACAGATTATATTGATCTTTATTGGATTCATAATCCAGCCGATATTGAAAAATGGACGCCACAATTAATTCCGTTAGTTCAAAGTGGTCAGATTAAACAAATTGGGGTTTCAAATCATAATTTAGCGCAAATTAAACGGGTTAATGAGATCTTGGGTGCTGCGGATATTCAGATTTCTGCGGTTCAAAATCACTTTAGTTTGTTATACCGGTCATCAGAAAAAGCCGGGATTATCGATTACTGTCAAGAACATGACTTGACGTTCTTTGCTTATATGGTTTTAGAGCAAGGAATTCTAACGGGGCGTTATGATAGTAAACATCCTTTACCTGCTGGTAGTGCCCGGGCCGCTGCTTATAATGGCGTGCTCCCACAAATCTCAGCCTTAGTCGCAGCATTAACCGAGATTGGCGCGAAACAACAAGCTTCGGCCGTAGAAGTGGCAACCGCTTATGCGTTAGCCAAGGGTACGACGCCAATTATTGGCGTGACAAAGGCGAAGTATATTCCTAGTGAAGCCACTGCTTTGGCCTTGAAATTGACTTCAGCGGATATTGACCGGTTAGAAAGCTTGGCCGCCACTGCTGACGTGGATACTAAAGGGTCGTGGGAAGCACCGATGATTTAGGCTAGGCAATGTGGTAAGGAGTAATTTTAAATGACAAAAGTAATGATTCTTGGCGCACATGGCGCGATGGCGCAGCTGTTAACCAAACGTCTGCTAACCGAAACGGCCGATGACTTGATCTTATTTTTACGTGACGCCAAACGATTAGCCCAATTTGCTAATCAGCCACGGATCACCTTAGTTGATGGCGACGTTAAAGACACCGCCACGCTGGTTAAGGCCATGGCAGATGCGGATATTATCTATTCGAATTTAGGTGGCCGTGACTTGGCTGACCAAATGACTCATGTGCTAGCTGCCATGCATGAAACTGGCAAGCAACGCTTGATTTACATTAGTGCGCTAGGCGCGCGTCATGAAGTTCCTGGAAAATTTGGGGACTGGAATGAACAAGCCATCGCGGCCGTTTTACCAGGTTTTCGGGCAACGAGTCAGTTAGTCGATGAGAGTGACATCAGTTATACAGAAATTCGACCAGCATGGTTGACGGATTATGATGAAGTTGATTATGAAGAAACGACCGTAGCAGAGGGCTTTCCTGGGACTGAAGTCTCACGGTTAAGCGTGGTGGATTTTGCCTTTAAAGTGATTCAGGACCCCAGTCAGGCACAAAATGCCAGTGTTGGTCTGGATAAACCGGGCACGGCCGGTGAACGGCCAAGTTGGTTATCCGAGGGGGATAGTCAAAATGATGATTGATGTTTTTGCCCATGTGTTACCATCAAAATTTTTAGCGAAGATGCAAGCAATTGAGCCGGCAATTTTGGATCACTTTCCATATATGAAAAATCCATTGTTGACGGATTTGACACAACATTTAGCGAGTTTGCCTGCCGGCCATCAGCAAATTATCTCAGCGGTGAATTTAAATCCAGAAGATTTTGTTGATCCCGAGCAAGCTGCACAACTCTGTCAAGCGGATAATACCGAGATTGCAACGATGGTGCAAGCAAACCGCGCAAGTTTTCCCGCGGGAGTCGCCATGTTACCGATGAATAATATTCCGGCAGCCTTGCAGTTGATTGAGACTCAAATTGTTGGTAGTCATGACTTAGTGGGGGTGCAACTCTTTACGCAAGCTTTGGGCAAACCAATCACGGACCCAGCGTATGCGCCTATTTTTGAAAAATTGGCAGCCATCGGGGCGCCGATTTGGTTACATCCTGTTTTTGACACCGCTAAGACAGATAACAATATCACCTTTAGTTGGGAATATGAATTAACGCAAGCGATGAATGGTATTGTGGCTGCGAAGTATTTCCGTCAGTATCCGGGCTTAAAGATCATTGTCCATCATGCGGGCGCAATGGTGCCATTTTTCAGCCAACGAATTAAGTACATTCAGTCGGCGGAAAATTATGCTGATTTCAAGAAATTCTATGTCGATACGGCTATTTTAGGCAATCCCCAAGCGCTTGACTTGGCCGTGGACTTCTTTGGCAGTGAACACGTGTTGTTTGGGACGGACTCGCCATTCGGGATTCCACCGGTGGGACCGACGGCAGTGATTGAACAGGCTGTCCAGAGGATGTCAATTACTGAGACGCAGAAACAACAGATTTTTAGTGGCAATTGGCAACGGCTAATGGCGTCACAAGCTGATTGAGAGGAGCTTTTTTGACATGATGACAGAACACGAAAAATTATTAGCAGGACAAGATTATGACTACCGTGATCCCGAATTGCAAGAATTATTAGCTCGTGGTAGAAAATTAGTCGGTTTGATTAATACCACTCAAGATGTGACTGAACGGGCCACCGCAATCAAATCACTGTTTGGCAAAACCGGTACCGGTTTAACGATTAACGGGACGTTTAGTGCCATCTATGGGCAACATATTAGCGTTGGGGACGACGTCTTTATCAATGGTAATTGTACGTTCCAAGATTCTAATCGGATTACTTTAGGTGACCGGGTCATTATTGCACCAGATACGAAGTTGTATTGTGGCGCGCATGCGTTGGATGCGACTAAACGGTTTGGGACGCGAGCCGATGGGTCCAAATACCTCATTACTTACACAAAGCCGATTACGATTGGCAGTGATGTTTGGATTGGTGGTAATGTCACCATTATTGGTGGGGTTCACATTGGTAATAATGTCGTGGTCGCAGCCGGTGCGGTTGTCGCTAAAGATGTGCCGGATAATACGATTGTTGGTGGTGTGCCCGCTAAAGTGATCAGACCGTTAGCGCCGCTAAGTTAATCAATAAAGGAGTCTCGATTATGATTAAGCAAGCGCCATTATTTAGATTATTTAAATTGCACATTAAGGCTGAGCAACGTGCAAATTTTGTTGCGGTTGGACAACAGAATCTACTGACTTCAATTAAGCAAGAGTCCGGGACATTGGCAATGTATACTGGTCATTTGGATGATGCCGGGGTCGAGAATCGCGTGCTTGAAGTGTATCGGGATCAGGCGAGCTATGAAATCCATGCCAATTCAGCCCAATTTCAAGCCTTTAAGACAGTTGCGGGACAAGCAGTGGTTGCGCAGTCAGTGCTCGCATTGACACCAATTTTATTGTTGGAACAGGGACAGGGGTTACGTGCGGTTCAGCCAACGACCAACGTGGCTTACTTGACAGAAATGACCGCGGTATCGGACCAGCAGCTGGCACTCAAAAAAGTAGTGACCACTGAAATGAGCCATGCGATGACAACTGAGCCGGGTTTGGTGGTGACTTATTTTGGGCAAGTTACAGATGAGCCACAGCAGTTTGTACGATTTGAGGTTTATACCAGTGCGTTGGCTTATCAGCAACGTCATCGGCATTCAAAACTTGGCGAAGCTAGCCAAGCAATTGTGAGCCAGCAACGGACGACTGAAATTAAACCCGATGTTTTTGTTACTCAAGGCCAGCTGTCATTTGAAGCCAAGTGACGGGGTTGACGGAAAGAAGTTTGAAAATGGATTATACGAAATTTGGCAATACTGGTCTGGACGTTTCCAGACTTTGTTTAGGGACGATGGGATTTGGTAATGCCTCAACTGGGATGTTTCCTTGGGCATTGGGGGCGGAACAAAGTGAAAAAGTTATTAAACAAGCCCTTGATTTAGGAATTAATTTCTTTGATACGGCGAATATTTATTCACATGGTGATAGTGAACGTTTCGTAGGTCAGGCCTTAAAAAAGTTAGCCGATCGTGACCAAATCGTGTTAGCGACGAAGGTGTTTTTTACGCCGGAAAAAGCGCCTAATTTGGCGGGATTATCGCGGAAAGCGATTATGTCTCAGATTGATCAAAGTCTGGAACGACTGCAAACGGATTATGTCGACTTATACATTATTCATCGTTGGGATTACAATACGCCGATTGAAGAAACCATGTCGGCGTTACACGATGTGGTTAAAGCAGGTAAGGCGCGCTATATTGGTGCCTCAGCGATGTTTGCTTGGCAATTTGAAAAAGCTCAAGCGGTTGCTAAATTACACGGCTGGACCGAATTTGTTTCCATGCAAAATCATTTGAACTTGTTGTATCGCGAAGAAGAACGAGAAATGTTACCACTTTGTCGTGATCAAAATATTGCCGTTACGCCCTATAGCCCGTTAGCTTCGGGACGGCTAACCCGTGACTGGGCGGGTGAAACGAAACGGTATGCGACGGATGCGGTTGCGCGGTCGAAATATGATGATAGCAAGAAATTGGATATGCCAATTATTAAACGCGTTGGTGAAATTGCGGCGAAGTATGGTGTTGACCGTGTGCAAGTAGCATTAGCTTGGTTGTTACAAAAGCCCGGTGTCACTGCGCCAATTATTGGGGCAACTAAAGCGCACCATTTAACGGGCGCGGTTAAGGCACTGGATTTGACTTTGAGTCCTGAGGATATCAACTATTTGGAAGCACCATATGCCCCGCATGAACTAGTGGGACCGTTGGCGTCTGATCAAATGGATTATCAACGTTAACAAGTAGACTAAAGAACCGAGTGCATCAGCTCGGTTTTTTAGTTGCTCAATAGTTTTTGAGAAAAATCAGTGAGTCGCGATCGGGAAATGGATAAGTCACTGGTAGCGCCGCGCGCGGAATTTGTTCAAAGCCGTGCTTTTGATAAAAATAGTGTGAACGGGTCTCTGCGGCAGGCGTATCTAAAATGAGTTGCGTTAAGCCAGTTTCCTGAGTGACATAGGTTTCCAAAGTTTCAAATAACTGACGTCCTAAACGTTGCGGTTGACCACGATAGTTGGGATAGGTGAAAAACTTTTTCAGCACGCCAACGTTATTATTTAGATTGAGCAAGCCAATTGAGCCGACAACTTGTTGCTGGTCGATGGCCAGCCAGAAGTTGCCGCCATTAGCTTGATAATAAGTCTCAATATCAAAAATATCGGCTTGTTCAGCTAGTTTGATGTTCAGTTGAGCTTCGGTGTTTTGGCAATACATAATCAAATCAACTAATTCAGCATTAGTTTGGGCAGACTGCGTATAAGGGACAATTTTCATGCTGGACACTTCCTTTCGACTGTTTTAAGCTTAACATCGGTTTAACTAGCTTAAAAATTGATGTTAATGATGGAATCAATCGAAAATTACGATGGAGGTGCCGCATGGAACTGCAACAGTTAAGGACGTTTAGAACGATTGCGGATACGGGTAGTTATACTAAAGCCGCCCAGCTATTGGGCTATACGCAATCAACGGTATCGGCTCAAATTAAAAATTTAGAACAAACGTTACAAGCGCCTTTATTTACCTATGAACATCGGCAGTTAAGTTTAACGATAACGGGACGTCGACTATTGCCCTTAACCACGCAACTGTTAAGTGACTATCAAGCCATTGCGCACTTAAACGCATCAACCCAATTAAGTGGCCAGTTACGAATCGCCGCACCGGAATCTTTGACGATTTATCAATTGCCACCGATTTTACAAGCTTTTCGGCAGGCCTATCCGCTGGTCCAACTCCAATTGACTAATGCGACTTGTCAATATAATCGGCAACAACTGATGGCAGGTGAGGCAGATATTGCCTTGATGCTCTGGCCAGAATTGCCGGCTGACCGGCTGGTGGACCATGATCTGGGTCCGGTGCCGATGAGTTGTGTGGTTAGTGGCCAAAATGAGGCCCAGTTGACCGATTTATTAACGGGCGATTTACCGTGGATTATCAATGAACCGGATTGTAGTTACCGCAATCAATTTGAAAATTACTTATGGCAAACGCGACATCAACGGTTAGTGCCGATGGAATTATGGAGCATCGAGGCCATCAAAAAGATGGTGGTGAGTGAGGTTGGTTATACTTATTTACCTACGCTAACGATTCAACCAGAATTGCAAGCTGGAACGCTGCGAACGGTAGCAACACCCATTGTAAATGAAATTCATGCACATCTGCTCACCCGCGCCAGCATGGCGACACAGCCATTAGTGGCAGCTTTTATCGCGATGGCTCGGGCTAACTGGCCGACGATTCCTGCCGACTAAAAATCTTGTAAGGAATCTTAATGGCCGCCGTTGCTGCCAGTGGGGTTAACTGCTTGGTAGTCCCTAAATAGTTAGGCAATAAGGCGATGCCACGGCCTTGTTGTACTAGTGTCATAATGTCATTCCAACTATCGACTTCGATGATTGAGGCAGATTTTTCAACCATCGTCAAAGTCTTTTGACGAAATGGACAGTTGGTATCACGATTGATCAAAATGGGCTGATGCGCGACACCAAAAAGACTAGCAGTCAGCCAGCCATGCTCGATCAGCTGATAATGGTTAGCGGTAAATGGCGCATAGGTGATGACCATCTGAGCGGAAAAATCTTGGGCAGTCGCAAATTCGGTCGAACGCTTAGTTTTAAACCTATATTTGGTCAATGAATAGGCTTGCTTATAAATGACAAGATAATTGAATAACAATTCTGAAATGAAAACGGTCGGATGGGGGACTTGTTGGGCTAAGTCTTGTTGCAACTGAGTGGTTGCTGCCAGCACTTGCTGCGCATAGGCATAAGTTCGTTTGCCAGCGTCAGTCGGGGTTAAGCCGCGATTGCTGCGAATAAATAATTTCACTTGTAACTCGTTTTCTAAAACTTTTAACCGGGCGGTAATGTTGGATTGTGAGTAACGCAATTGGCGTGCAGTTTGATTGATTGAACGTAAGTCATACAAGTGACAATAAATTTTTAAATCTTGGGTTTGCATATGGTCATCTCCTAGCTATCACAATTAATGATAACACGTTCGCTAATTGCGCATAGGCAAACGCGCTTAGCATCTCTATACTAGGACTATAAACAAATTTAGGAGGAATGCATCATGCCATATATTAATGTTCGAATCGCCGCGCCAAAATCAGCCGAAACAGCCCAACAGGTTGCTAAATTGCTCACTGATTTAGCTGTTTCAGTTTTAGGAAAACAACGAGAAGTCGTGGCCGTTGATGTGCAATTTGCGACCCCTGAAAGTTGGTTTGTGGGTGGTAAAACAGTTGCGAGCCAAGCGCTGAACACATTTTTTATTGAGGTTAAAGTGACGACTGGCACTAATGCGCGTGATGACAAGGCAAAATTTATTGTTGCGGCTTATGATGGGATGCACGCCATTCTAGGAACCGTGACGCCAACCAGTTATATCGTGACGCAAAATGTTGATGGCGAAGATTGGGGCTTTGGCGGTCAAACGCAGGCTTATCGTTATATTGCGCCACAAGTGAAATAGCTTGTTTTATAGATGTTTTAAAATAAGACCGCTGTTTGAGATTTCTTCAAACAGGCGGTCTTATTTTTGTGTAAACGGGGTTTAACGAAATTTTCAAAGATAAAAAAATAGTTATAGTGTATACTTGTTTTTAATCATGAGTGTTTTGCAACGGTCTAGCTTGGAACTGATAAGAACAGTTTGAGAAAGAAGTGGACAGTGATGTGGATTCCCTTTGTAATCGGATTGATCATCTTTTTTATTTGTATTGCCTATGCGTTGTGGCTACGATATGCAATGGCCAAGCGAGGTGTACCTTATAAAGCCTATCGGCAAGCCTTGAAACAGGCAATGCAACAACCTGCGTATCAAAAACAAGTGCGTCACTATCATCGCGTCATTCGGTGGCTAACAGTGGGGCTATTTTTGGGCTTATGGGGGTTGGTCTACGAACAGATGACAGTTGCCAACCCAAGCTGGCTGTTTTGGTTGTTAACCATGGGAATCGTGGTGGCGATGTGGGTCGTCGAGCTTAGGTTCCTTAGACAGGAAAAACAGTTTATCGCGCAGCAGTCATTTAAAATACAGCTGCCAGGGTGGGTGAGGGTAACGAATCGGATTGTCTTCCAAGTCTTACTACTCTCATACCTATTTATTTTGTTAGGATTGGTTCTTTTAGTTCCCAGCTTAGTTGAATTAGCCCAGTAAGCCATAATGTTCACAGTCAACGGAACTAAAATTTTAGCTTCAATAAAGGTCGCATCGAGAAATTGATAGCGACTTTTTTGTTGGCTTTAAATTGCTGATAAATACAATTATTTTCAAATTTTCCCTTGCCTTGAAGTAACTTCAAGGGTCTAAACTGCATTTATTCACTTAAAGACAAGGGGTTACAACATGACAAAGAACAAACGCTTTGACTGGATTTTATTAATTATTTTATTCAGTTATTTCATGATTTTATTAGACAATTCGATTATTTTCACCGGAACTGTAAAAATTGCACAAGACTTGCAACTTAATCAACAAACATTGTCGTGGGTCAGCAGCGCTTACTCATTAACCTTTGGTGGCTTTTTATTACTTGGTGGTCGTGCCGGGGATTTATTCGGACGTCGACGGGTATTTGAAATCGGCCTTGTTATCTTTGGCCTGGGATCATTAATTGTGGGGTTGGCAATCAATGCGCCGATGATAATTGCGGCGCGGGCGTTTCAAGGGATTGGCTCCGCAATTTTAGCGCCAACGACTTTGGCAATTCTGATGGATACTTATGAAGGCGTCGCGCGGGTCAAAGCGATTGCGTATTACGGCGCCATGGCCGGTATTGGTGCTAGCGTTAGCCTCGTTATTGGTGGGATCTTTGCCAGTTTGCTGACTTGGCGGGTGGGATTCTTCATTAATGTCCCAATCAGTATTTGGATGTGCTATTTAGCGGTTCGACATTTAAAGGCGGATCAAGGTCAAGCTGATGGCAAGCTTGATTGGCTTGGGACGATCACTTCACTGGTCGGGATGAGCGCATTAGTTTATAGTATTGTCGGGACTTGGGCAAAATTGCCAGCCCTATTCTTAGCAATCGTCATGTTAGGGACGTTCATTTTTCAAGAATATCGAACGACGCAACCAATCATGCCGTTACGATTATTTGCGGACCGTGAACGGGTCGGCGCCTACATTGGCCGCTTTCTCTATCTAGGTGCCATGCTTGGTTTTTGGTTTATCACACCCCAATTGATGCAAAATCAACTTGGATTTAGTGCTTTGATGGCGGGAATCGCCTTTTTCCCGTTAACCATTTTGAACTTTATTGTGGCGTTACAAGTGGCGCGGTTGACCGCTAAATGGGGCAACGGTTGGTTACTTGTTCTGGGCGTGGGGTTAACCTTAATTGGGATGTTTTGGATGAGCTTCTTTACCCCAGCGATTGGTTATTGGCTGGGAATTGCCTTACCAATGGCGGTGATTGGGGTTGGTCAAGGCTTGGCATTGAGTCCATTTACAGCGGCCGGGGTCGCACATACCCACGGCGCCGATGCGGGGGCCGCTTCCGGGGTTGTGAATGTGATGCATCAGCTCGGTGGTTCCGTCGGTTTGGCGATTTTAGTGGCGGTACAAAATCTGAGTCACAACCAAGTGCTCGGTTTCCGGCACGCGATTTTAACTGGTTCCGGCTTGCTAGTGATTGCGTTGCTCGTGACGATTTTGCTGATTTTGCCAGGTGAACGGCGCTAAAGCTGTCAAAATGGCTCAGATTGACCTGATTAAGCAATTGGAAAGGTGGTGAGGCCTCATGCAAAATGAACCAATAACGTTATATCGAGCGTATAATCTAGCGATGGCGGCGAATTGTACGCCAAAGCTCGATCAGTTGTTAGCCGCAGATTTTACGTTGACCCATATGACTGGACTGGTACAATCGAAGGCTGAGTGGTTGGCACAAATTCGTAATGGTCAAATGCATTATTTTAACTCTGACGAGGAACAGGTACAGGTTGTGCCCACGAGTGATGGCTGGCAAGTTACAGGACGAAATGTTGTGACAGCAGAAATTCACGGTGGTACGCGGATTGCTTGGCCTTTAGAGACCGTGATGCAACTCAAACGCTCAGCTGGTCAGTTACGGATTAGCCAAGCGGTGGTCACAACTTATGAACGATGATAAAAAATTAAAAGAGGTTGATTAAGATGAAAAAAGTTTTAATTATTGGTGCTACTGGTTCGATTGGTGCGACGGCGCGCACTTATTTTCTAACTCACAGTGATGATCAACTCAAATTGGTTGCGCGACATGCCAATCGCCTAACGGTTGATCCGACCCGTGAGACAGCTGTTCAAGCTGATGTGACTGATGTGTCGGCTTTGGCAGCCGCGATGCAAGGCCAAGAAGTAGTTTTTGCCGCATTAAGCGGTGATTTGAAGACGATGGCGACTAGTATTATTCAAGCAATGCATCAGGCACAACTAAAACGGTTGATTTTTATTACGTCGATGGGCATCTACAATGAAATTCCTGCAAGCTTAGGGGCAGGCGGAAATTTAGCCAGTAATGGGATGTTGCGGCCTTATCGTGATGCGGCGGATGCGATTGAAGCGTCTGATTTGGATTACACGATTATTCGCCCCGGTTGGTTTGATAATGGTTCAGACAACTATGAGGTGACGCAAAAAGGGGAGCCATTCGGTGGTCATGATGTTTCTCGTAAGGCCATTGCCGACTTAGTTTTACATGCGGCCGATGATCACCGGTACAGTCAGGCCAGTATCGGTATTAATCGCCCAGAATAGTTGAAAGGAAGGTTACAAGATATCACAAACTGATGTCACATTAGCGGATTAATAAGCGGTTAACTAAAAGGCCAGCCGACACTTGAAATTTCTCGGTGTCGGCTGGCCGTTTGTTTTGTATGGGGCTAGTGCGCTTGATTCTCTTGGTAGATGTCGTGTTCTTCGGCTTCTGGAATGTTGGAAGGCACAAAACTATCAGATTTGTGATTAATCAAAATATCAGCATAATGATCAACTTTAATATTGATGGTTTTTAAATGATTTTGTAGATCGTTAATTTCATCCAACGTACGTGATTGCTGAGCCTTCATCATTTCATAACGCTCAGGAACGGTATTTTCACCTTCCTGGACGAGTTCCAAATAATGTTGAATCCGTTCAACCGGCATCCCGGTTTGACGCAAGCAAATGATGAGATGCAGCCACTCTAAATCGGTATCTTCAAAGACCCGATTGTTATTGTTATCACGCTTGACGAATGGTAGCATGCCATGATCGTGATAGTAGCGAATGCTATAAGTTGAAATGCTCATTTTTTTAGCAACTTCTTGAATGGTATAGGACAACTAGAACCCCTCCTGAAAAATAGCGTTAAACTCTGAATAGTATCTTACAGCGTCGTGGCGGAGTTTGCAACCCTAAATGTTCTGAGTGAATTATAGGGCTCCCTTATAGCAAGACTAAGCTGATGTCACTTTTTTTAATTAAATGGTTAAAATCGCTTGCATTATAGTTGCTGTAAACCGTTATGATCATGACAGGTCGTGATTAGAAAATGGCGGCGTTAAATTAAGTTGACTTTGCTAATCGTAATCAAAGTAGTTGCCTTCTAGCAACGTTAAGGTGATAAGCTACGATTATTAACTAAACAAGGGGGTGTGAGCCGTGTGGCAATATTCAATTCAACAAAGTGGTCGTGATTTTGAACCGGTTCTGACTTGGTCAGCGGATGCCCAGGCGGCCTTGGCCCAAGTTAAGACGCGCGATGATGTTGATTTATTGAGCTGGAATCCCAGCACGGATGTGAGTGAAATTTATGAACAGTATTCATTAGAACAGTTGGTAGCCCAAATTGACCAGACGGCTTATGCGCGCTTATTAGAGAAAATGGCACAGACGTTGGAGAATTCTGGACAAGTGATTACGCCAAGTTTACAACGACAATGGTACTTGGTCGGCTACTTGGCGAGTCTGGAGCATCAAGCCTTAATTAACACCGCCGCGGCCTTGTTGAGCCTCACGGTTTTAAACTTAAAGACCCCGCCAATGGCCCTAGCCAAGGTGACGGCCAAACAGCAACGCGGGTTGACCGATCAGGCGCGATGTTGGTTAATGGCGGCGCAAGTGACGGATTTACAATTATTAGCGACGACGAAACCATTGCAAAAATTATTAGCGCACTTATTAGATCAAGATCAGCGTTTGGATACCTGTTGTGTGAGTGGTCAGTCGGCTGGTTGGCAATTAGCAAATGACGCCAACTGGCTTAGTCAGATTGCGACACCCCAGTTTGCGTTACCACAGCTTGAACGGGCGAGCGCTTTTAGATTGTTGCGAGCAGCATATTTGGAGCGTCAGTTGGGGTAAACTAGGATTAAGTAAATTTTTTGAAGGGCGGCAGATATTGTTGAAGTCGAAGTTTGGAATGTTAAGTGTTATTTTGTTAGGAATTAATTCGATTATTGGTTCTGGTATTTTTCTCTTGCCGGGTCAGGCAGAAGCCTTGATGGGACCGGCCAGTATTTTAGTCTTTATTTTTGATATGTTATTGATCGTGTCAATCGCATTATGTTACGCAGAAGATGCGACTTATTTTAAAAGTAATGGTGGGCCGTATTTGTATGCGAAAGAAGCCTTTGGCGACTTTGTTGGCTATGAAGTCGGGTTCAGTGTTTGGGCAATCAGTATTATTGCCTGGGCCACGATGGCGAATGCTTTTACCACGGCATTAAGTGCTATTTTTCCAGTCTTACAGCAGGCAATTTGGAAGGATTTGACAATTCTCATCTTGCTCGGCGGCTTAACCTTGGTTAATATTTCTGGCATTACTTTGACGAAAGTCGTTAATAATATTGTCACGATTGCGAAGTTATTGCCATTAGTTTTGTTTGTTGTCGTGGGGGCGTTCTTCATTAATGGGGCGCATTTCACCCCATTTGTGGTGACCAACGCCAGCTTTACTAATTCGTTTGGGTCGGCCGCAATTCTAATTTTTTATGCGTTTACTGGTTTTGAAGCGATTGCGATTGCAGCGCAAGAATTTCGTAACCCACAGCGAACGATTCCCATGGCAATCATGGTTGTCTTAGCCGTTGTAGCCGTGTTGTACATTGCGATTCAGGTCGTGTCGATTGGCATCTTGGGTGGCAGTCTGGCGGGCAGTACTGCCCCAATCCAAGATGGGTTTGAAAAAATCCTCGGTCCGGTTGGGAAGACGATTGTGGCAGTTGGCACAATTATTTCGATTTTAGGTGTTGCCACGGCGCAATCTTTCTATTTACCAAGAATTGGCTCATCAATGGCAGATAACGGGGTGATGCCCAAGATTGTTGGCTATCGCAATCGCCGTAATGTGCCAGCGGTTGCCATGGTGATTTCGTTCTTAATTGCTTATCCGTTAGCTATTTCTGGGACATTTCAAACGTTGGCTGCAATTTCGGTTGTGTCGAGATTCGCGCAATATATTCCAACGATTTTAGCCGTTTTAGTTTTTCGGCGCCGTAAAACGCAGACGGGCGCAAGTTTCCGTGTCCCATTTGGGCCAGTTTTACCAGTCATTGCGGTAGTTGTTAGTTTATGGTTGCTGTCAAAGGCGACTGGTTTTCAATTGATTATGGGGCTGGGCTGCTTGGTCATTGCCGTGCCGTTCTACTTCTTAACCTCGCACCGACAACAAGCTTAGCATTTGACCAAAAAAGACTTGCCTTCGTGTTGGTCGAAAGGGGTAAACTAACCTTATCGAATCAGAAGGGGTGAGTCAATGAGTTGTCAAACAGCCTGTGGTCGAATTAGTGTCATGCCAAGACGTCATCGTGAAGTAACGGTAATTGCTGCCGTGAGTGGACAAGGTCGGCAAGCGTACTTGTTGGCTCAACAACAGTTATTGCGCACACGTTTAGCAACGTTGTCGATAACTGAACAGACAGCAGTTGTTAACACTGTCCAAGCTGAATTGCATCAGCTAGAAATTCAGTTAGTTAAGTGACTAAAGATTGAAAGACGAGAAGCACTAATAATACGGTTATACCAGTACATTGGTGATAAAAAGAAGTCAACGTTGGCGCTTCCGGTCGTCGCTGATTACATGCGGGCGTGGGACCAGGCCAAGCCTAGGAAGCGGTCTTGGCCTTCCCCTGGAATCTTTGCCAAGCCCGCAAATATCCCGGACCGTCCGTCCCGTAAGACCGGCAAAAAGCGCCGCTCTAACGGGATATTCACGCCCGATGCAATCAGCGACGTCCTACAGCTAGGCTAATGGCTATAAAGTGAATGGCACCAAAAACAATTGATTTGATTCTTCGAAGTTATTGAGCTAGTCACCGATACTTTGAACTTTCACAGTTATTTTTATTGGCCGACTGTACTGGAATCAATAGCCATCAGTCACCTTACAACCTTTTAATTGAGTGAACTAAATCGTCATCAAGCGTGCCTAATCAGGGCATGCTTGATGACGATTTTTTCGATACAAGCACCATGGAAAATGTTGGGGTAACGCAGGTTTGGATGCGATATTTAGAATTAGTGATGCTCAGCAAAATGACAATTATTGCTAGAGTTTAATTAGAGCTGGACATATAGATTTGACGCTAATCAAATTTGTGCTATTAGTGACTTGAACTGGCCCAAGAAAAGTTAAAAGTGAACTTGGGTATCGCTTCAGGTCGGAGGCGGCCACGAGTTCGGTCAGTGAGTGTTTGGTGAAGATTTTTGGGTGACTGGTAATCAAAAACAATGCACATCGCTAGCCGTGAGGGGGATTCGTTTGGGGCTCAGCCGTGGCGTTTGACTTAGCGCGGGTCTTGTCCGCGGTTAGTCAAAAACCAGCTTTTGAGACCGCCTTTTGGCTCAAAACTGGTTCATGGCGTTCCAGCCCCAAACGAATCCCCCGGTAGGCGGGAATCGTAACGTGCTCACTAAACAATTGACGAGCTGAAAAATGGAATAAAAGACCTGTCACTCAATCACGTGCGTAACCACTTGACGGGTTGTACATGATTAGAGTAAGATTAAAATACAATTAAATAACATGTTGATGAGAAGAGTAGTCACGAACCGGATCGACAGGAAACTGCGGCAACTGAGAAGCAGTGATTCGTGCAGTGATGAAGATGAACTCGGAATGTCTAGTCGTGGTCACAAGGCCCTGCTAGCGGCACTGGCCGATATCCCAGCGAGTTAGTAATAACTTGATGAGCTTAGCTAGGTGACTAGTTAATAAACTTGGGTGGTACCGCGCCAATGCGTCCCTCGTCCGAAATGGATGGGGGATTTTTTGCGTTCACGATAGTCATGACAAACGACTTATCAACATGTTGATAACAATTAGAGAGACCATCACTAAAATGGCAATCAGAGAAAGAGGATTTGGCTGATGACAACGAACAAGACTGAGTTACATATTGAAACACTTTTAGCCCAAGCGGGTAATCGAACCGATGACGAAAAGACTGGGGCCATCTCAGCGCCAATCTATTTATCGACAGCGTATCGACATGCCGGACTTGGTCAATCGACCGGTTTTGACTATCCACGAGAAGCGCAACCGACTCGATGTATCTTGGAGCAGACGTTGGCGGAGATGGAACATGGGGTAGCTGGTTTTGCACTTGCTTCAGGCATGTCCGCCATTCAATTAGTCTTTACACTGTTTAACAGTGGTGACCGAATTATCATCTCTGACGATTTGTATGGCGGTTCTTATCGCTTTTTCGATTTATTGCATGATCATTATCGGCTAAACTTTTCCGTTTGGGATGGTCAGGACCAAGCCCAACTGGCTGATGAAATTGATGATACTACCGTTGCACTTTGGTTAGAAACGCCCTCCAATCCGACGATGAAACTCATTGATATTGCGGCAACGGCTAAAACTACCCGGGCGCATGGCATTAAGCTGATTGTGGATAATACATTTTACACGCCACTGATTCAAAAGCCACTCGATTTGGGGGCAGATATTGTCATTCACTCGGCAACCAAATATTTGGCGGGACATAACGATGTGTTGGCCGGCGCCGTAATCGCTAAAAGTCAGGCGGATGCAGATCAACTAGAATTCAATTTAGTGACCACTGGCGCTGTCCTCGACCCGATGGATTCTTGGCTATTATTGCGGAGTCTGAAAACTTTACCGTTGCGGATGCGACAACACGAAGCCAATGCGCAAACGTTAGTCAAAGTTTTAACGGCCAATGCGCACGTCGCCAAAGTGTTGTATCCTGGTCGCGGTGGCATGATTAGTTTTTATTTAGCCGCGGGCGTGAGTGTGGATAAGTTTCTGCGCGCCTTGAAAATTGTGTCCTTTGCAGAAAGCTTGGGTGGCGTCGAGAGTTTGGTCACGGTGCCAGCCGTGCAGACTCATGCGGATCTGTCCGAAGCGGAACGGCAAGCCAAAGGGATTACGGCGAACTTATTACGGTTATCCACCGGTATTGAAAACGCCGCGGATTTGCAAGCGGACTTAGAACAAGCATTGACCGTCGCAGCAAATTAAGGCAAAAGCCTTTACTTACTTTTTGTACGTGGTAAACTTAACTTATTGAAACGATCTTGATAACTATTGGAGGCATTTTAAATGGCAACAGCAACTTTAAGTAACGAAGAGATTCGCGAACGCATTAAAACGGGTAAGCACATGTTATTCTTTACGGCGGATTGGTGCCCAGATTGCGCTTTCATTAAACCAGTCATGCCTCAGATTGAAGCAAAATACGATCAATATGATTGGATTACGGTTGACCGTGACGCCAACATCGACATTGCACAAGATATGGGTGTCATGGGCATTCCTAGTTTTGTCGGCATTGAAGATGGTGAAGAAACCGGACGCTATGTGGATAAATTCCGTAAAACCCAAAAACAAGTTGAAGATTTCTTGGATTCATTAGAAAAATAATTAAAAAAACGAACGTGTCACAAAAGGTGGAATTTCAGCCCTTTGTGACACGTTTTGCGTTTAGCGGTTAGCTTGTAATTGATATTGAAGACGGACAATTGGGGAGGCGCCCTTAGTCGTAAAGTGTTCATCCAAATTCATTTGCCAAAGTTGATCTGTAATTTTGAGATCGTTCTTCTGAATATATTCCGACAATAGTTGTAGTGAGATGCAGATACCTTTCAGGTCATTCGTGGTGTCAATCGAGAGGTATTCGCCGGCTGGCTTTTGAATTAATGGCAAGTCACCCGTAGCCGTTTGTGGCGAAATGGCCTTTAGAATACAGAAAGAAGCGGTTGAATAACCGTTGGCATCACTATTAGGTAACTGAGTTAGAAAGCCAGAGTCTTGCTGGTCCATCAGTTTTAGTTGACCAAGCTGAGTATAAAATTCCGCATATATTTCGGCAATTTCTGCGTCCGTACAAGCAACCGATTGCCGTGAACGACAAAATGACTGTGGCGTCACAGTTTCGATGAATGGGTGATTCTTGACGACGGGAGCGCTAGTCACTGATTGATTAAAGCGCGTGTTTAAGGTTTCGCGTAAAATGGTGAGGTTATCCATCTGTGCCTTAAGTTGTTGTTGCACTTTTTTGAGCTCAGCATTTAAGGCAGAGGCATCGGTCGTCTGAGTCAATTGTTTAATTTCAGCAATGGGGAGTCCTAAGCGGCGCAAAGCCAGAATGAAAGTGACAGTGTAGAGTTGATCATAAGCATAATACCGGTAGCCATTAGTGGCTTTTTTTTTCGGCTTGAAAAGATCCTTTTCGTCATAAAAGATGAGTGTGCGGCGCGTGGTTCCGGCAAGCGCTGCAAATTTTTGAATCGTTAACATTGAGATTCCTCCAAGTGTCGGTTTGACTGTAACGTTACGTTATAGCCTATACTTAAGTCATTGATGAAGCAACTTAACTAGAAAATGAGGTAATGAAACATGCGAGCAATTGTCATTGATCAACCAGGCAGTCCCGATGTGATGAAGTTAGTCGATCGGCCAATCCCACAACCGACGAAAAATGAATCAGTCATGCGAATTCATGCGTTTGGTGTGCACCGTTATGAGGTGTTGACGCGAGAAGGTGGGTCACCATCCGTGACCTTTCCACGCGTGATTGGTGTTGAAGCGGTCGGCGAAATTGCGGCTGTTTCTGACAACAGTCCTCTGAAAGTCGGTCAAAAGGTGATTACGATGATGGGTGGTTTGGGGCGTGAAGTCGATGGTAGTTATCAAGACTATGCGCTAATTAATGACCAGCACCTCTTCCCCGTGACTTATACCGGTGATTGGGTTAGCTTAGCGCAGTATCCAGAAAACTTTTACACTGCGATTGGCGCAATTAAGTCATTGGGCTTAAAGGCTGGTCAAACGCTATTAGTTCGTGGTGGGACGACCGCGGTTGGCCTAGCAACGGTGCAGTTAGCGAAAGCCTATGGTCTCAATGTCACGGCGACGACCCGGCGTGAGACCATGACTGATGCACTGGTGGAAAATGGCGCGGATGCGGCTGTTTTAGATGTGAAGAATGCGTTACAGACTGAGCAGTCTTTTGATGGCATCGTCGATATGGTTGGCACGATCACTTTAACGAATTCAATCGCGCATCTCAATCAAGGTGGTCATGTTTGTTTGATTGGGTTATTATCCGGCGAATGGATTATGAAAAATTTCAATCCATTTATTTTGGCCGGCAAGACACTGACGGTGTTTGATTCTACCGAAGTTAAACCGGAGCTAGTGACAGAGATGTTTGACTTAATTGCCAAAGATCAGCTCTCAATTCCGATTGCCAAGGTTTTTAAATTGGATGAGATTAAAGCTGCTCATGAGTATGTGATGGCGAGTCGTGAACTTGGTCAGGTGATTGTGGATAACGATTAGTTTTTGTGAGGATATGAGTTAAAATGATGGCTGCAGATTTGATAAAATTAATTCTTGACCAGACGGATGGCTTTTTGGACTACCCGTTTAATCGCCCTAATCAGCAATCGGGCGTCAGGTTTGCAGTCATCAAGCACCAACAAAATCAAAAAATTATTGCGATGGTGTATCAACAAGCTGGGCAAGTTTTCATTGATGTCAAACTCTCACCACAACAAAGTGAAGAAATTCGGATGTTAAAAGGCGTCCAGCCAGGCCGTCATTTTAATCGGCAGTTTTGGACAACAATCAGTGTTAATGATACGGCGTTATCGGCATTGGAATTAAGTCGTGTGATTGCGGCAAGTGCTGCTTTGACAAGTTAAATGATTGGTTTAGCCGCAATTCTCTGCTAAACTGATAACTATTAATTCTGAAAATGGTGATAATAATGACAACGACTGTCTTTGAAGATGTAATCGTTCGCGCAATTAAATTGGACGATTTACCAGTATTACATGTGTTTGCAGCGAGTCAGGCACAGACTAAACTTCCCACGATTATTGATTATCATGGCTGGACGACACCCACCTCATCTGAATTAGTGGCGAGCTATCAATTGGTTCAAGCTGGATTTCGCGTCATTTTACCAACCGCATATTTGCATGGTAGCCGCAATGACGGCACTGATTTGGACCGGCATCCTGAACACTTTTGGGAAATTGTTGGTCATTCAGTGGCTGAATTTCCACGGCTCGTTGCTGCACTCGTCACGAGTGGGATGAGTGATCCCGATAAGATTGGCGTCATGGGAACTTCGATGGGTGGGATTACTGCGGCAGGTATTATGGCAACGCAGCCAACAGTTGTTGCGGGGGTCTCGTTGATTGGCTCACCGGAACCGGTTGCCTTTGCGAAGGACCAAGTGTCGCAAATCCCGGCCGAGTTATTAGCGCAATTGCCAGCGGAGCTATTGACTAAGACCTATGCTCAGATTGGTCAATTTGATTTATCGCAACAGGTTGAGCGTTTAGCGGGTCGGCCAATGTTCTTCTTTAATGGCACTGCCGATACGATGGTACCTTATAAATACGTTGATGATTTTGAACGACGTTTTTCGGGAAACGCTGCTTTGCAACAAACTATTTTCAAACATGCCACGGGCGGGACGCATCATGTGCCCCATAAGATGCATCAGGCCGCGGTTGCCTTTCTGAAACAACATATTATCGGTTAAAAATAACGGGTCTGGGATTTTTTCCAGGCTCGTTTTAGTTTAGAAATTTTGGGCAGCCTTAATGCCGGCAACTAAAATTAACGACGGCAGGGCTAAGGCCATTAAAACAGTCCGTTCGAGTATTTGAAAGCTTAAATTCATTTTGTCGTCACGTAACTTATTTTTGAAATCCAGATCATATTTGTTCGCAATTGGATTGATGACGTTACCTTGTGAGTATTTGAGCTCAGCAGTTGAAGAGTGGCTGGCCATTGAGTGTGTTTTGAGCTTACCAGTTCGCAAGCGTGGAACCCAAGCCATCAAAATTGGATAGGCAAACAGATATGAAGTGGTTAAATATAAATTAGGCAGATTCCAGATAAACCGAAAACTCCCATCCGGTCGCGCGGTCACAAAATAAAAAATAATGATGAAACCAACTAATCCCCATAAGTAATCTGCAATGAGATGTCCCAATAATCGCATCTGACCCCAACTCCCTTTAGTTGACTGTGAGGCCAGTTTAGACCACTAGTTTGAGGAAGACAACGAAAATTATTAAATTGGTAATTATGCGAACGTTTTGAAAAAGACGAGTCCTGCAAATGATTAGATAACCGTGTGAACTAGGTTAAACTAGGCCTAAACACAAAGAGAGTAGTGATGACGGATGCGTAACCCAGTGGGATGGTTAATCAGTCCAACTTTGATCATGTTTGTCACACTTGGCTATGGGCTGTATTTACGGTGGTTGCGTCAAGCTGAGTGGGAAAATTGGGTTGTCTTTAGCATGGTAGGTTTGGGAATGTATGCGATAATGCTGTTCTTTATCGGCAGGATCGGTAAAGCGATGCGTGGTGAGAAGCATTTTAGTGGTTCTGAAAAATTAATTTATGGCTACTTGGGTGGTCTGTGGGCAGTGATTGTTTTGATTAGTATTTATTTGATGGGACATAATTAAGAATCAACAGTAACCGCGTCATCTCTGGACTTGTGATGGTTTGTGCCCGCGACTTTCAGCAGGTTATTGTAAAGTCTTCGGTGCTATAATTTGAAAAAGTCTTGAAAGTGAGCTGAGGATGATGCACTTAAATCGACCCGTTTCATTTTATCGTCACTTTGATTTTTATCTTGGTCTGTTGATTATTTATCAGGCCTTGATACGACCGGCGGATTATCATAACTTATATATTGTTGGTCTTTCAATTCCAGTTTTGATTCTTGGTATTTTTTGTCTCCTACGGTCGTTTTTTTCATTTCCACTAATCAATGTTCGTACTGCCGATGTGACTCAACGGGTGACTTGGCTACTACCGACAGCGGTTGGATTATTGTTTTTAGTGTTTGGTCAGATTGGTCGGGTTCAACAAAATCCATATTGGGTGATGATGACCTACGTGGGGGCTTTGATGCTGTGCACTTATTCGCTGATTTTATTAGCAGCTAGCGTGCGCACAACTGTTCAACGGCGGGGGGCACCAGATAATATTGCATCGCGCTGGTTTTTCAGTTATTTAGTAGGACTAGTGATAGTCAGTGTCGTGATTTTATTGCGTCTGTTTATGCAAGCTTAGACTCGGCTCATAAAGTGGTTAATAATTATCCTTAAGAAACGGCCGCTTTTTGGTAATCAATACGACAAGTGGTAGTTGACTTGGCCCTGTAAAATTAGATGGTCAATCTTGTTGATATAGCAATGGTTTTCACTAAGCTTAGTTATCAATCCCAATCGAAAGCGATAGTGAGTTGAACGCAAAAATAAGCTGAAACAGTTTGGACTAACCAAACCGTTTCAGCTTATTTTAGTTACTCGACGACGTAGACTTGATCATGGATTAAGTCAAACGGGCGATAGTGACTATTTAATTTTTCAACCGCAGGATCATCACGGTAGTGAGCGTTATCCCAGAACTGTTTAGAACCGGTGGCACCATACTTTTCACCGATACAAATGAGTGGGATTGCGTGATCACTGGCACGCATGGCTTGCAGTAACTCCCAATCCAGCGTGAGTTTGTCCGGAGACCAAGCCATGATCACAAACTTAATTTGGTCGGCATATTTTTTAAACGCACTGATCGCGTCTAACCGGTCAATCGTTGTAACTGGATGTTTGCCGGTCTCATTGTCGGCTTCTTTCGTCCAAGCCTTAGAGTCGGTCGTGATGATCTTTTGGCTCGGATGCAGCCGACTTAATCCCTTAGAAATATAACCATTGCCGGCCATCACTTCTAGAACCGGGCCGTTGCCGATAAAATCGGCTAAGTCTTTCAGGAAAGGGGCACTGATATAAGCCCACATGCCGTATTGATCTTCAAGGTAGTCACGAAAGTCACGCAGCAGTTTGTCGACTGTTGGCAAAGCTGCCGAAAGTCGCTGCCATTCTGCGTCACCAGCGGGATCATGTAACGGATATTTTGCATTGATGCGGGCAACCAATTGCGCTTGAAAGTTGTCTGGGACTTCTAACAAGGGTAATTGTTGTGGTGCCAAGCCAGCTGCCATCAAGCGATCGGCTTCCAGCGCATTATTCAGCAAAACGAGAATCTGGGGATCATCTTTGAACAGCTCGCGATAATGATTAAGCTGTTCAATATAGGGCGCTGATTTCGTGGCGTGCTTTTTGCTGCGCTTTTTCAATTGTTTTAATTTCTTGGGATTCATTTGAATGGCAACTCCTAATTGTCAAAGTGTAAATCAAGTTCTTCTTGGCCACTGTCATCAGGTGCGGATCGTTGTTGGCGACCGTGCAAGTAGCCATTCATCAACTGAAATAGTTCGTAACGATCCTCACCGGAAAGTGGTTCTTGATTAAAAGTTAACGGTTTGCCGGATAGGAAAATACGGCCTAAATCATAGACTTCTTGATCAGACTGACCAGAGAGATAATCGGTGGTCACGTGGAAGAATTCGGCTAATTTACGGACTTCCAAATAAGAAGGCGTCCGCAAATTGCGCTCCCAGTTGCCGATTTGGGCGGGCGTGTTTTTTCGCGTTAAGTCAGCATCTGGTAAGTGGTTCAAAGCGGTTGCCAGCTCGCCCAAGGTCATCTTCTGCCCGCGGCGCAAGGCACGTAAACGTTCTGGAAACATGTGCACACTTCCTTTCATTATAAGAGTGGCGCTGATAACGCCATAAATTCATCAATATCACGTTTGATTAATGCGACACCGGCTTGCCAAAAATCAGGTTTAGTTAAGTCAACGCCAAGATGCTTTTTTGCCAAGTCTTCGGTGGACATATTAGCGGTGTCACGTAATAGTGCAATGTAATGGTCTTCAAACTGCGCATCTTGCTTCGCTTGCGCATAAATGCCAAGGCTAAATAAATAGCCAAAGGTGTAGGGAAAATTGTAGAACGGCACGTCTGAAATATAAAAATGCAACTTGCTTGCCCAAAACATCGGATGGTACGTGGTGAGGGCATTATCATAGGCGCTTTTTTGTGCTTGTAACATTAATGCCGACAGCTCCGCTGGGGTGACGACATGTTGCAGACGCGCTTGATAAAACTGAGTTTCAAATAAGTAGCGGGCATGGATGTCCAAGAACATTGCTAACGGATTTTGCATCTTGGCATCTAACAAGTTCAATTTAGTTGCGGTGTCACTGGTTGCTTTGACGTTGGCATCCGCGACGATAAGTTCTGCGAATGTCGACGCCGTTTCGGCAACGTTCATGGCATAGTCCTGCCGCCAAAATGGCAAATCTTTAATGACATCCGCATGAAAGGCGTGCCCCAATTCATGTGCGAGGGTGGCCGTATCATTCGGTGATCCGGTAAAGGTCATGAAGATCCGGGATTCCTTAGTTTCTGGTAAGTTGTCCATGTAGCCACCGGGACGCTTATTGGGACGATTTTCAGCTTCAATCCAGCGATGCGCAAATGCGTATTTTGCCAACTGTGCCATCTTCGGGCTGAATTTTTGAAAATTACTAATGACAAAGGCCGCGGCTTCATCGTAGGTCTGGCTGTTGGTCGCTGTTCCTAAGGTCAAAGGTGCCTCTAAATCTTGCCAATCAACTTGTTGTTTACCCATCAAGACCGCTTTTCGTTGCAAATAATGCAGTAGCATCTGTTTGTTACGATCAACGACGTCGTACATCGTGTCTAAGGTTTCTTGGCTCATGCGATTGAGTTCAAGTGGTTTTTGTAAAAAGTTGGTCGTGCCGTGTGCCTTATAAGCTTGCAGTCGGAAGCCAGCTAGATGATTCAAGGTGTCGGCGATTGGTGCGGCATTTTGTTGCCAAGCTTGCTCCCAATTTGCCATTAAGTCGGTCCGTTGTTCATTCGGCATTGCGGCGGCTAGCATGTTTTGGGCTTGCCCAGCTGAGAGCAGTTTAGTTTGACCGGTCTGATCGGTGTACTTGATCTGCATTTGACTGACCAAGGTATCATAATGGTCGCTCCAACCTTGAAAACCATCGACAGCTAAGTTATTGATCAAGGCTTCTGTTTGACTGTCGAGAAGCGCTAAGCCTTGTTGCCGCATTTCGGTGAGATTGAAAGCCAACGACTGGAGTTCCGGCTGCGCAATCAGCTTCGCAAACGTCGCTTGTGAGAGTTGAACCAGCTGCTTTTTGAATTGTGTCATTAACTTTTGCTGGTCATTATCTAGTTGGTACAACTGGTTGAGCACGATACCGGCTTTAGTATCACGGGCATCTGCGGATTGAATCGCCACGACAAAGACTTCACATTGTGCCAGTCCGGCTTCGATGGTTTGCAACTCAGCCACAATTTGTTGAAACCAATCATAGTCAGGTGTATCGGCGTCGGCGCGCCAATTAGCCAAGGTCGTTTCTGCTTCGTGTAACTGTTGTTTAATGGTGGTTAACTTTGTTTTAAGTGCCGGCGAGTCAATGCCGCCCGGGAAAATGCTGTCCAAGTCCCACGTTTCCGAATAATGCATGGCAACCCCTCCAAAATGTTTTCTAGTTATCTTCAATTATAAACGTTATTATGTTGGTAGTGGCAATATTTCTATCAGAATCTGAGGTTGAAGCGATAATGAAAAAATGGTTGATTACAATTGGGGTCTTGGTCATCATTCTCATTGGCGGGCTAATTGGGGCTGGCAGTTACTTTTACCATGTCGCCATTGCTCGCGGTGACAAGTCTTTTGTAACCCAAAGCACCAAACTTTCTAAAAAAAGTCAGGTGTATGCGGAAAAGTATTGGTATTTGCACGCTAAAAAGCAAACTTGGACCATTAAATCCGCGGATGGGCTAAAGCTCGTTGCCTGGTATTTACCGAAAGCCGGTTCACACAAAACGGTCGTGTTGGCGCACGGCTTTGCTGGCAATAAATCGCTGATGGGTGCTTGGGCGGGAATGTATCACGAATTGGGATACAATGTGCTAGCGCCAGATTCTCGAGCTAGCGGTGCCAGTGCTGGTAACGCAATCGGTTATGGTTGGTTAGAGCGAAAAGATGACTTGCAGTGGGCGCGAACTGTCGTCAAAAGGACCCAGACAACCCAAATTGTCATGAGTGGCATTAGTATGGGGGCGGCTGGGATGACAATGGCCAGTGGTGAAAAGCAAGTGCCACAAATCAAGGCCTATGTGGTTGATAGTCCGTTTACGAGTGCGAAAGCGATTATTAGCTATCAAGCTGGACAGTTGTACCATTTGCCAGCGTTTCCGTTAGTTGACGTGACGAGCGCCATTACGAAATTGCGGGCAGGCTATACCTTTGGTGAAGCAGATGCGGTGACCCAAGTTCGGAAAAATAAGCTACCCATCATGATCATCGCCGGAACCAAAGATGATTTCGTACCAACCCGGATGAGTCGCGATCTCTATCGAAATGCCAAGCAACCGAAAAAGTTGTGGCTGGTTAAAGGTGCCGGGCATACAACGGCAATCGGCCAAAATTATGCGGCGTACAAGCGGCAAGTAGCGCACTTTTTAGCCGAATATGTGAAATAGGTTAGAAGCGTTGCGATATGGCGTGCCAACTGGTGTGTTGACCTAAACACCAGTTGGCACGTCTTTTTTGCTTGTATTTGTTAATTAGTGATGTTATAGTGTAATAGTTAAATAGAACACTAGGGAGGTATAATCCAGTGAAATTTGACGACAAAGTGCCAATTTATTATCAAATTAAAACGTACTTGTATTATGACGTCCTGACTGGAAAGTTAAAACCGGGTGCCAAGTTGCCGGCAGTTCGGCAGTTGGCCGTGGATTTAACGGTTAACGTGAATACGGTTCAGCGCGCCTTGACTGAAATGATTGCTGAAAAGACAATTATTTCACAGCGGGGCAAGGGCAACTTCGTCACGGAAGACCAGGATAAATTAGCGCAATTAAAGGAACAACTCGTGATGTCTCAACTGGCACATGTTTATGATCAGTTGCATCGTTTAAATTTAAGTGATAGTGAAATCGTTGCGAGTTTGCAACGCTATATTGATCAAAAGGGGGCGCCACAAGATGTCGAACGTATTAGCGATTAAAGATTTGGCTTATAAACAAAACCGAAAAACGATTTTAAGCAACGTTGATTTGGAATTAACGACTGGCAAAATTGTTGGGCTGTTAGGCGAAAATGGTGCCGGCAAAACGACACTGATGCGCCTCATTACTGGAAGTGCCAAGGGTAAAGGTGCCATCGAAGTGAGCGGTGACTCCGAGATTGCTAAGCGCAAAAGTCATGTAAGTTTTTCTGAACAATTACATGGGTTTAGTAATGGGTACAAAGTTGACCAAGTCGTCCATTTTTATGAGACCATTTATCCAGATTTTGACCACGCACGTTATGACGCGATGGCTAAATTTTTGCAGGTTGATGGGACTAAAAAATTATCGGCTTTATCCAAAGGGATGAAGGAAAAAGTTGTGATTGCGCTAACCTTGGCTCGTCAGACGGACTTGTATTTGTTAGATGAACCTTTTAGTGGCATTGATAGTATGAGTCGTAAACGAATCATTAGCAGCATTTTGCAATGGAAACCGGATGACGCCACGATTTTGATCAGTGATCATTATGTCACTGAGATCGCGCCCATCTTAGATGAAATCGTTATTGTGAAGGATCATGGTATCGCCACGCATATTGGGGCGGATGCCATTCGTGATGAAAAGGGTATGGAAATCGAAGACTACTATGAGAGTTTATACGAAGATGGAGGTGACGCTGATGACGAAATTTAGTGACTTGTTCAAAGCGATGAGCAGTTCGAAGTTTCGGAGTATTCATCAACTGATGTTGCTAGAATTAGCAGCGGTTGCCGTTTCATCAATCTGGTCACTCATCCGTGGCGACTTTAGCAGTGCAACGCTATTTTATTCGGTGATGGGTTGGTCAATTATCCCGTATTTGGTGTCGTTTGTGTTGTTGGCCGTCCGTAATGAGCAAGCCTTTACGCGCGATACGTTTCGGCTAGCACCGATCAGTGATGGCTTATTTTACGCCGCCAACTTGTTATCAACCGTTGTCAGCTTTCTATACTTGTTAGTCTTACAGTTGGTTCTCATGGCGGTCACTGGCTTGATTGGCTGGTCAATGTTATCGTCGATGTATGACAATATGCAAATGAGCTTACAATATAGCGACTTGGGCTCAAATCCAGTGGGCGTTTGCCTTGGAATGTTAACCGTCATGTTGGTCATCTATTTGCTGGCATGGAGCACGGTCTCGTTAGTCCATCTGATTACGAGTGCCGCTAGCAATTATTTGCCACGGGCACGGCAACGCATTGTTAATGGCATCGTTTATGTGGTCATGATTCTAATCACCTTTAGAGTTGTGAGTTACTTGATGGGTCAAATTGCTTGGATGTCTTCTTCACTCATGGGTGGCACGACCGTCAGCTCTTGGTGGATTGGCGTTTTAATCATGATTTTGATTATTGCGATTGAAACGGTTGCTAATATTTTCTTGTTAAATAAGTGGGTCGAAACAACGACCAATTAAGGTTAGTATGCCTGTGTCAATAACCAGCTAATACAGATTAATTAGCAGCTGTTACTTCCGGTTGGGACTGAGAACATGCGGTCGTGGGACCGGTCCAAGCCAAGAACGTCTTGGACCTCGCCCGGAACCCTTGCCAAAAGCGCAAGTGTCCCGGACCGTCCGTGGCGTAACGTCGGCAAAAACCGCCGATGCAACGCCACCATCACGACCGATGTTCTCAGTCCCAGCCTTCAGCTATTAAGCACAGCGATTCTGACTGACGGAGCGCCCAACACGAGTTCATATAGTCCTGTTCACGTTTCTTTTCAGTCTCGTAACCTTTAGTACCTAAATAAAATGCTGGTCCAAGTTCTCATTGAGAATTTTGGACCAGCATTTTTTTAGTTAATCATTAGTTGGTGCTGCATAGGGTTTCTGTGCTGAGATGCCAGGAGCTGCGAGTACGGTTGCTTGATAAAGTGGATCTAAGGCTTTGGGGCCGTGTAAATGTCCCATTCCCCAGAGTCGTAAGGCTTGATTCAAGTCACCCGCAACTTGGTGGAAATCTTTGCCTTGTTCTAATAATGTCGCATGTTTGAGTAATAGGCCGTTTAGCTCAGCATCTCCGCGAATTTCTGGATCGTTATCTGCTGTGCTGATTGCTTGCATTAAGGCTGCCGCCGTAATTCCTTTTGTCATGTGTATCCCCCCTGGCTAAAAGTATATCGGGGAGAGACCTGAAATGCAATGCTTACTGTCAATTGATAACTGACAGTTGTACAGCTTTTTTCAGTAGCATGATAGTGCGAGCCGGTTGAGACTAGTGCAGGTTTTTGCTAATTTCAGCAACGAGCTGTTCGGGAGTCAATTTAGCCTCCTGCCAAAGTTCAGCAGAAGTTTCGCGGTCGTTGAACCGCTTAGCGGCGCCAAAATTCAATACATGCATGTCGGTATTGCCATAAAAGCTCGCAATCTTTTCACCAAATCCACCGCTTAGACTGGCTTCTTCTAAGGTGACGACGAGTTGATGATCAGCCAATAGTTGTGTCAAAGTATCTTTGTCCAAAGCAGAAAGGTTCCGTGGCGCATAGACACTGGCGTTAACTTGTTGTTTAGCCAATTGTTTTTGCACTGTTTCTGCAAGTGGCAACAAGCTCCCAACGCCGAGTAAGGCGACTTGTTGACCGGCATGGATTTGAGCCATGCGGGTGACGTCAAAATCAGTCAATGGCGCTGAATGGACACCGTTTCCTGGGACTCGAATCGCCACAGGACCGGCATTTTGATGGAGTGCCCAATGCATCATGGCGGCAAGTTCTTCCTTCGTGGTTGCGGCCAAATAAGTTAGCCCGGGAATATTTGACAGCATTGCGATATCGAACGTCCCTTGATGGGTCGGGTCGCCAGCACTGATGTTGCCTCCTGTAACCATGATCGTGACGGGCAACTTGTTGATCCCGAGGTCATGGGACAATTGGTCGTAAGCACGTTGCAGAAAAGTCCCAGAATGGAAGACAATTGGCCGCAGACCTTGTTGTGCTTGACCAGCCGCAAAGCTGATGGATTCTTGTTCGGCGATACCGACATCGAAATAGCGTTCGGGATGGTTACGGCCGAAACGTTTCAAATCGTAAGCTCCAGGAATCGCCGCCGTAATGGCTGTAATGGGCGTGTGAAGCTCAGTCAATTCAGTTTCTAATGTGGCGTGAATGGTGTCATTATAGCTTTCGCTAGTATCTGGATGCAACGATTCACCAGTCGCTAACTCGAAGGGAACATGCCAATGAAAAGCTTCCTTGTTGGCAATGGCGGGCGCATAACCACGGCCCTTTTCCGTGTGAACGTGCAACACCACGGGATGATCAATATCTTTGATGTCTTTGAAGGCGGTGAGCATCGTTGCCAAGTCATTGCCATCCGCAACATAGCGATAATCTAAGCCCATCGCCTTAAAAAGATTATTTTTGGCTTGACCATTTGACTCGCGAAGTTGTTTTAAATTCGTGTAAAGGCCACCGTGGTCTTCGGCGATTGACATGCCATTATCGTTTACTAAAATAATCAAATTGGAAGTCAAGGTTGCCGCGGTATTAAGTCCTTCAAGGGCCAAGCCGCCAGAGAGTGAGCCATCACCGATCACGGCCATCACATTGCCAGATTGGTGTTGTAAGTCGCGGGCGACAGCCATACCAGTGGCTAACGCAATCGAAGTCGAAGTATGGCCAATGTTGAAATAGTCATGGGGACTCTCTTCGGGAGCGGTATAGCCGCTGACATCATCATAGTGGTCAGGATCGAGCCAAGCCTGTTTACGACCGGTCAGAATCTTATGCGTATAAGACTGGTGTGAGACATCCCAGACGACTTTATCAATCGGGGAATTAAAAATTGTGTGAAAGGCAATCGTCAGCTCGACCACGCCTAAATTTGGCCCAACATGGCCGCCAGTTTGGCTGACCTTGTTCAGTAAGACCGTCCGAATTTCAGTGGCTAGTTGGGTTAATTCTGGTAATGCTAGCGTTTTTAAGTCCGCTGGTGAATTAATTGTATCTAAAATAGGAGTTTCCATTAGTTTATCGCTCACTTTCAAATGATCATTATGCTTTGATGATCATAGCTTAGCACCTTATAGTAGGTCTAAGACAAGCCAACCAGCGAAAAAATCAGCACTAATTGTCAGTGACGACAGCTAGTCCTGATTTTAACAAAAAATAACGACTTCAATTAAATGGGTGTTGCTTAAGTTGTCGCAAGAACCGCGTTGTGATGACTCGAAAGGCCAGACCTGCGGCGATCATTAGGAGAATCAGATGGGGGACAGTTAGACTCACGAGGAGGTATAAGCCACTAATGATGACCATCATTTTGACTGACCGATATTCTTCGCGGTCATGCGACGACAACTGCTGTAGCGGCTTTAAGTTGGCCCGAATCACACGATGAAACATGCTCAACTGGAGAATATCAACGGCAGCAATCACGACGGCAAACGCAATCGCACTGTAACTGGACGTCTGGCTGTCTTTCAGCCAAGCCGTTACGAAAGGGATGAGACAAATCAACGAGAGATAACAGTTGTTGAGAATGTAGATTCCCGTTGGTAAGTTGGCGTTGCGGTCGAAGAGTTCCTGATGATATTGCCAGTATTGGGCAACCACAGCGAAGCTAATGAGATAGGTGAAAATTTCTTGAAGCAGTAACCATACAGCCGGCGTTGAAAGGGGGCCGGTTGGGACTTTGATTGCCAAGACCATAATCGTTAAAACAACCGCGAACACCCCGTCTGAAATCGCGACTAACCGGTTCTTGGAATTTTGAAATAACACCACCATCACCCACCATTTAATTGATTGCTTTCAGTTTACCTGAATTGCGCGGTGAAGACAGTGATCCACAGTTGGTAGCGTTAGTGACGTTACTAATGTTTTTGGGCTAGTAAATAGGCGATTAAAGCCATCCGAACAAAGCGGCCTGCTTTAACTTGATCAAAATAATGTGCTTGAGGGAAATGGTCAAAATAAGTGGGCAATTCCTGACCACGAGGCAGTGGATGTAATAATAACGTGTTTGGCGAAAGTAGCTTCTGCTGAGCGGTAGTTAACTGTACCGCATCTTTAACTTGTTCATATTCGTCGGGATTTTCAAAGCGTTCTGCTTGAACTCGCGTCATATAAATGACATCTAATGGGGCGTGGATGTCATCAAAACTGTTGATTTCAATAAAATCAATATTTTTTGCCATGAGTTGTGTACGTAAAGTGACTGGTATTTTTAAGCTTGAATGTGACACAAAAATAAAACGGTTTTGTCCATATTGCAACAATGCTTGAACTAAGGAGTGAACGGTTCGACCGTATTTGAGATCACCTGCAAAGGCAAGCGTGAGGTGATTAAGCCGATGTTTATATTGGGTAATCGCTGCTAGATCAGCCAAAGTTTGGGTTGGGTGCAAGTGATCGCCGTCGCCAGCATTGATGACCGGGACACTAGCGTACTTTGCTGCCAGTTCAGCAGCACCGGCTTGTGGATGACGTAAGACAATAATATCAGCGTATTGCGAGACGACGCGGATGGTGTCAATTAGTGACTCACCTTTGGTTGTTGAAGTTGACAGGCTGGATTCAAAGCCTAAAACGGTTCCACCAAGACTGTGCATTGCAGATGTAAAACTCAAACGTGTTCGAGTGCTAGGTTCAAAAAACAACGTTGCCAATTGTTGATGGCGGGCCAAGGATTGAAAGTTTTCTGGTGTTTGTGCCATCAGCTGGGCACGCTGAATTAGGTTATTGATTGTTTCGATGGCTAGATCCTCAGTTGTCAAAAAATGTTGCATCTTGCACCCCCATATTTGAGTCATACGTTACACTGACTGTGTCAAGATTTGATAGTCATTCTGTAAAGAATCTGTATAAAAAATGACGCTGGCAATTTGCCGGCGTCATTTTACATTTCAGAGAAAATCGAGCTTGAGGTAGGAAAGCAGCAACCTTCTGTCATTTTCTAGTCTGCATTGACTGATTGCAGATAAACTAATTGATCGGTGGAGATTTGTTCGTACAATTGATTGCCTAAATCATGGCTGATTTTCTTCGTTGCCATTTGTGCTTGAATATAGTTGTATTCTAGTTGAAAGGCTTCAATGAGTAATTCATTTTGTGCCTCTTGAAAATCGCGGGTGCCGGATAAACGCCGGTGACGTTCATCGTAGGCTCGACGAACAATCCCGATGGCTTGGCGGTTATCATTAGTGTACTGATCGTTTAAATAACTGACGACGGCGTTGTAGGGTTCACGCTCAACGTCGCGCATTTGCTGCCAAACTTGGCGGTTACGTTCAATCATCTGTTCACGAGTGATGCCACTTTGTTTGAATTGGTGCATCGCCCGGCGACGCGCACGTCCCTTTTTGGAAAGGGAGAACCGACCAAAGATGACAAATTTAAAAAAGAGCCGCAAGCGTTGCCAGAAGGATTGTTGATTTTGAAGCCGTGTTTGACTGGCGATGCGCATGTACTTCTCGCCAAGGCCGGCGTCTATTTTGCCGCTTGCAATCATTTGATCAACGGTTTTTTGTTCCAAGTCGAAGGCGTCATCAAAGAGTTGATTGAGCTGGGCGCGGTCGGCGTGGCCATCGAGTGCCCGTTGACCTTCCAAAATCATGATGACTTCACTGGCATTAGGACTGTCGCCATAACGCGCATGAATCATGTGAATGGCGTTTGTGACCATGTTGACTTTGGCATTGGCTAAATCTTCGTCACTGACTTTTTCGACCTGTTTTGGTAAAAGTAGTGGCAAGACTAGGGTTGGCACGAGCAGGCTGGTCAAAATGACCACCGCGGCGACGAAAATTAAGTCGTTACGATAGGTGAAGGCGTGATTGCCAAGGGTGAGCGGTAAGGAAAAAGCCATTGCTAAGGTGATCGTCCCATGAACACCACTCAAGGCGGCAACGAAGCTATTGACGACTTTGTCATGGTTAGTCCAAGCACGGATTTGAGCAAAGCCAAGTTGAATCCAACAAAAGCGTACCAATGTCATTATCAGGTACAAGAGCAGTCCCAAGCCAACTAAGATGGCGATGGAACTTGTATCGCGTTGTTGTAAATGACTGATGACGCTTGGTAACGAGACCCCAAGTAAGACGAAAACGATCCCATTTAAAATGCTGGCGATAATTGACCAGGTTGTGGACATGACGATTTGTAAACGGGAAGTCGTTAGCCGCAATCGGTTTTGTTGGACACCGTGAATCAGGCCAGTGGCGACAACTGCCAAAATACCAGAAACGCCGAGGCCTTCTGCTAAAAAGTAGACGACAAAGGGGGTTAACAGCGTGTATGGGACGACAACTGATGGCGTGTCGACGCCCATGTTAATCAACATAATTCGCAAGGCAACAATTAGATAGCCGAGAATGATACCGACGATAATGCCGCCGACAAAGACATATAAAAAGTTGCCGATGCCATGCCAGACGGAAAATTGACCGGTAACCAACGCCGCAATCGCCAAGTTAAAGGCGACAATGCCGGAAGCGTCATTGAATAAGGATTCATTTTCCAGCGTATCCATGACATCTTTTGGCACGGAGATCTTGGAAGTTATCGAGGAGACGGCCACGGCGTCAGTTGGCGTGATAATCGCCCCTAATGCGAGCGCTAAAGCCAATGAAAAGGCTGGGATTAGCCAATGAGTGACGACGCCAACGATGAGAATGGTGACAATCGCCAAAACAACGGCTAATGAGAGTGTGGTGCCAAGTTGCCGGGATAACCGACGCACGTTGGTATTCTGCCCATCATTGAACATTAACACTGAAATAATGACGAATAAAAAAACTTCTGGTTCAAGTTCGAAATCTTGATAGAGCGGAATGAGTGACAATACCAATCCGGCAGCAATTTGAAGAAAAGCGACCGGTAATAAGGTGAACCGTGAATAGACGGCATTGGCAGCCACGACCGCGGCAATCAAGAGTAAGACTAAGAAGACGGTTTGCAAACTGGGATCCTCCAGACAATTAGTTAATTTGTTTAATTTTACCGCAATTCGCAATCGTCGGGTATTAATAACGCGTTGAACCGCATGTTCAAAAATTTCGGTTGCCTAGCATGAAACCTGAACTTGCACACCCGTTTATGTCAAAATGCTTGGTTCGACTAGCGGAGTCGGTATAATGAAGACATCAAGTCAATTTGGAGGAATCACGCGATGCTAACTATTGCTTATTTGGGTAACGGGAAAAGTGCGAATCGGTATCATTTACCATTCGCATTGAAATTGAAAGATAAAATTAAGGTCAAGACGATCTATTCACGGTCCGGTCGCCAAGACTGGACGCCAATTCCGGGTGTGACCTATACGACGGATATTAATGATATTTATGCGGATCCGGAGATTCAATTAGTCGTGGTTTCAACCCCCAGTAGTACGCATTACCAACTGGCAAAAGATGTGCTGACTCATGGCAAGAATGTTCTGGTCGAAAAACCATTCACCGAAACTTCCGCCGAGGCCAAGGAACTATTTGCGCTCGCTAAGGAGAAGGGGCTTCTCATCCAATGTTATCAGAACCGCCGTTATGACTCGGATTTTCTGACGGTTCAAAAAGTGATTGAAAGTGGCAAACTGGGTGACTTGTTGGAGCTGGAAATGTCTTTTGATTATTTTCGTCCAGAAGTCCCGACCGCTGTCGATCAATTTTCATTAAACACCAGTTATTTATATGGGCATGCTTGCCACACGCTCGATCAAGTGATTTCATACTTTGGCCGGCCTGATGCGGTTCATTATGATGTGCGTCAATTATTAGGCCAGGGCCGGATGAATGACTATTTTGACTTGGATTTGGCATACGGCGCGTTGAAAGTGTCGGTGAAATCTAGTTATTTCCGTATTAAATCCCGACCAAGTTTTGTCGTATATGGTAAAAATGGCATGTTTGAAAAGGTAACCAAAGATCGTCAAGAAACCGATCTCAAACATTTTTATTTGCCAGATCATGCGGATTTTGGCATTGATCGTCCAGAAGATTACGGCACGCTGACCTATATGGATGCGGACAACCACTATCATGAAGAAAAAGTTGTTTCCGAAGTTGGTGATTACAGTCGCGTCTACGCTGGTCTGTATGAAGCAATTATCAATGGGCAACCGAAGACCGTTAAAGACGAAGAAACCATTTTACAAATTGAGATGCTTGAAAAAGGCATTCAGGAAATGAAACATAGTGAGGTGTAAGCAGATGCGATTAGGGATTTTAGGTACCGGAAAAATTGTACAAGACTTTTTGACCATGATTGGTGACTTGCCAGCAATCGAATTGACGGCAATTTTGAGCACGCCGCATAGTCTCGACCATGCCCACGAGTTACAACTGAATTATGGCATTGGACAAGTTTATACCGATTATGCCGACTTGTTGGCGGATGACCAAGTTGAGACGGTGTATGTCGCGTTGCCAAATTCATTGCACTACGAGTTTAGTAAGCAGGCCTTGTTAGCAGGCAAAAATGTTATTTGCGAAAAACCGTTTACGTTAAATTCAAGTCAATTCGCTGAATTGGAAAAGCTGGCGCTCGCCAAAGACTTGGTTTTAATTGAAGCTATCACGAATCAATACTTGCCAAATTACCAACGAATTCAAGCAGAATTGCCAAAACTCGGGGCACTGAAAATTGTGGATTGTAATTATTCACAATACTCGTCACGTTATGACCGATTCAAGCAAGGAATTGTGTTGCCCGCCTTTAATCCAAAATTAGGCGGTGGGGCCTTGATGGATTTGAACATTTACAACATTCACTTTGTTGTCGGCTTATTAGGTCAGCCCCAAGCGGTGCATTATGCCGCCAATGTTGAACGTGGGATTGATACTTCCGGTATCTTAACGCTGACTTATCCGGACACGCAGGTCGTGTGCATTGGTGCGAAGGATTGTGCAGCGCCCATTAAATCAACCCTTCAAGGTAATCAAGGGTCGATTGTGGTAGCTGGCCCCACTAATACCGTCGAAAGTTTCACTGAAACGGCCAACGGTGGTGATCCACAGTCAGTGGCATTGAATCGACATCCGCACCGAATGTTTGCCGAGTTTGCCAAGTTTGAACAAGTGATTGCGACCCATGACATGGCCTTTGTAAAGCAACAATTGCAACATTCTAAGCTAGTCATGGCCGTCGTCGATGCCGCATTAGCGGATGCGGGGATTACGTTAGGTTAATCAGTGGTTGCCTGAAAAGGTGGGGAACATTAGCCCATACAGATTAGTTAACGGCTATCGCTTCCGGTTGGGACTGATCACATGCGGTCGTGGGACCGGTCCAAGCCAGACCCGTCTTGGACCTCGCCCGAAACCCTTGCAAGAATCGCAAGTGTCCCGGCCCGTCCGTGGTGTCGCGTCGGCAAAAACAGCCGATGTAACGCCACCATCACGACCGATGCAATCAGTCCCAACCTACAGCTAATTAGGCCTAGCGGAGATAGACAGAATGTGTCGGTAAGATTGGCTGTTGACAGTACTGGTCACGATTACGATCCTTATGATTGTGTTTACATCAGTCAATTTTAATGGTCAACTATTATCGAAAAAATCGTCCAGAACACTAACCGAGGTTAGGTCGTTGTGGGCGATTTGTCTGTCTTATTTTGTTTGTAGGGGACCATTTTGCATCAGGGCTTGATTCTGTTGTAGCTTAAGGAGATTTTGGCGATAATCGCGTACGTATAAGAGTGAAAATAAGTTGTCCAGCAAATATTCAAAGGCCGCTTGTGAAGCAAAGGTTGCGACTTTGGCGAAATCTTTTTCTGGTTGAACTGAGATGAGCTGCTGTGTTGTCAAGGCAATCAGTGGGGATTGGGCATTGCCCGTCAGCAGGACAGTTGGGATATGCTGTTCGTGAAAGTGGGTCGCAAAGTGTTGATGCGTCGTGGTTGTACCAGCATAGGAAATGAAGACTGCACAATCTTGTGGCGTGACGTTAGCCGCTTGCCAGGCATCATCAGCGTATTCTTCAGCAATGATGGCCAGCTTGTTAATTTTAATCAGTTTATTTTGAAAACTGCGGGCACGCAATTGGGAGTCGCCCTGGGAAAATAAGAAAATTCGATCAGCTTGATCGAGTAATTTAGCGGCAGCTGTTAATTGTGTCGCATCAATTTGGGCATAGGCAGTTTGAATCGTGTTGACAGTAAGATCGGCTAGCTTTTTAGCAATCGTCGCGGCAGTATCAGTGGCCTGAAAGGGGAAGTTAGCGTCGACAGTTGTTAAGGCTTGTGATTGTGCGGTCGCCGCCACGGTTAGCGCGTGTTGAAAGTCACGGAAACCGTGATACCCAAGTTTTTGCGCTAATCGAATAATGGCCGAGTGGGACGTATACGTTGCCGCGGCTAAGTCTTTAATATAGAGATTGGCTAGGGTTGGCAAATTGGCAAGAATGTAGTCAGCCAACCGTTTTTCAGTGGTGGTGAAATCAGTTTGTTGCGTTAAAGCATCCAAAATTAACATGCGTACACCTCTTCTAAGTCTATTTTACGAAACTAGTCTGAATGTGCAAGAAAAAGGTTGACCTGGTACCGGTTTCATAAATTATGGTAAGATTGGATGGTGTTGCGACGACGCAACTAGTAAGTGCACTGATTTTTCGTGCAACCAATGGCCGTAAACGTTAGAATATAAGTGATAGGGGTTGAAAGTCGATGACAAATATTCATGATATTGCGCGGTTATCTGGTTACTCGGTTTCGACGGTCTCACGCGTTATCAATCATCAGAAGTATGTTGCCGATGATAAACGGGCCAAGGTTGAAAAAATCATGCATGACTTGGATTACGTGCCGAATCGACTGGCACGTGATTTAAGTAAGGGGCGGACCAAAACGATTGGCGTGGTTTTACCATATGCGAATCATCCGTATTTTGCGCGGGTTGTTGATGGCATCGTGATGGCCGCATTTGAAGCTGGCTATAAAATCACGTTATTACCAACAAATTACGATATGACAGTTGAACGGCAGTATTTAGATCAATTGCGAAGTAAGGCTTACGATGCGCTGATTTTCACGTCGCGGAGCAGTCAACTTGAAACGCTCGAACGTTACCGTAAATACGGTCAGATCGTCTGCTGTGAAGATCCGGGTGATGATCGGCCACTTGCCGCCGCGTATACCGATCGGTTGGGATCATTTGTGAGCGCTTTAAATTGGGCGAAGCAAAGTGGTTATGAAAAAATGGGCGTGGTTTTAAGTCGAAACAATGTGATCAGCGCGAGCACGCGGATGACACGGCAGGCTTACGAGCGTGTTTATGGTCATCTCGAAGATCGCGACTTATTCACCGGAGCGGTCAAGTATGAAGACGGGTATCGCGCTGGGGCTTATTTTGCGAAATTAACGCCGGCCGTGGATGCGGTTTTTGCGAACGGTGACGATATCGCGGCAGGGGTGCATCAATATTATCTTGATCATCAGTTGACCCCACTACCGGTCATTGGACAAGAGAACTTATTATCAAGTCGATTATTAAAATTTTCAACGATTGATCATCACTTAGAAGCCTTAGGACAGGCAGCGTTTCGATTGGCGACGGCGCAATCGACGACGCATGAGTTGATTAAATCAGACTTTATCAAGCGGTAAGCTGGAGGATTAGTTATGGGTGCGAAATTAGCGGTTTTTGATATCGATGATACTTTATTAGATACCAATAAAAAATTATTACCAAGTACGATTACGAGTATTGAAAAATTAAAACAACAAGAGATCAACGTGGCAATTGCAACTGGACGGAATTATGCCATGGCTAAAAAAGTGATTCAGGAATTAGATTTACGCGACTTTGTGTTGTGCAACGGGTCAGCGGCGTTCGCAAATCATGAGCAGGTGTATCGGCACACGTTATCACGCGATAATATGATTAAACTGATTGATTCTGCCGATCAAGCCAATCTTGATATTGTGGTGGAATCAATTGATGGCTTGCATGCCCATCGTCACCCTTCACTCGGAACGCAGGAAGTTTTGGAAACGTTCCGAGCACCAGAACTGGATTACGCCCCGGATTATCATTTAACACACGATGTTTATCAAGCGATGATGTTTTATACTGTCGATCAAGATAAGTTATTAACACATCCCGATGAATTTTCATTTGTTCGTTTCCATGACCGCGGTGTCGATGTGATTCCGAAGGTTGGGTCAAAAGCACAAGGCATTGCGAAGTTAGCCGCATCTTTGAACGTCGCACCAGCCGATGTTGTGGCTTTCGGTGACGGACAAAATGACCGTGAAATGTTAGCCAGTGCTGGCATCGGGATTGCGATGGGAAACGCTTCGGATGAAGTCAAGACCCACGCTGACCGTGTCACGACCGACTGTAATCACGACGGCATTGCCAATGGCTTGAAGGCAATTGGCTGGATTTAAGTCGCAAGATTAGTTTATACAAGCGTAAATAACGACAGCCAGCACCAATACGGTAATGTACCCGTATTAGTGCTGGCTGTCGTTGTCACTTCCGGTTGTTACTGATTGCATGCGGTCGTGGGACCGGTCCAAGCCAAGCACGTCTTGGATCTCGCCCGAAACACTTGCAAAAATTGCATTACTACGACGAAGGATATTGTATATTTTTATCTTTCAACCTTGAGTAACGAACAAGAAATCAAGGCGTTGCTTAAGACTGGTTTGATATTGAATACTGTGGAATTCCAACAAATGTCGGATGAGAGCCACACGGGCAGCTAAGTAAAGTATAAAGCTTTTAAATTATGGTTACGATAGTCGGTAAATTGAGAAGCCTTGTTATTGAGCGGAACTAACAAAGTCACGGCTCAGTAATCAGATTGTTTTTGACACGAAAATGTAGTAAATCTTATTGATGCCTTCAGTGTATGCCAGAGTCCTCTCTAGCGAGATAGTATTACGGTCACTTTCCTACTTATCAGATGATGTATAGAGACACTAGCCATTTGAGTGTTGATGTTGTTCTCCCCAAGTACAGATTTCATCCATGACAGGAATGAGGGACTCACCTAATGATGTTAGACTGTATTCTACTTTTGGTGGCACTTGCGGAAAAACTTCACGATAAACTAGTCCTGCAACTTCCAACTCTTGCAAAGTGTTTGTTAGCATCTTAAAGGAAATAGGTGTTAGTAACCGTTTGAGTGCATTGTACCGCAAGGGGGTGTGATTAAGACGCAGCGCATAAAGGGTCTGCATTTTATATTTACCGCCAATTAGTTGTATTGTGTGAGCAAAACCAGTATCTTCTAGTCGGTTTTCTTTAATATAGTCAATGTCTGCCATGACAGTAATACTCTCCTTTGGGTTAGTAGCGCACTTTAATTTGCGTACTTGTTCATGGGTCGATTGTAGCATAGACTCTATTCAACAGCTAAAGGAGGATATTCTTTTATGAAAACAATCGTATACGCACATCCCTATGAAGGAAGCCTAAATCATGGTATCTTAGAACGGTTAACGACTTATTTTGCCCAAAACAACCAACCTTACCAAGTAATTGATCTCTATCAAGATGGATTTGATCCACGTTTCTCTAAAGAAGAACTTCGGTTATTTAGTAAAGGAGAATCGCCTTATCAGTTAGTTCATCACTATCAAGAAATGATTCGGCAATCTGATGAGTTGCTATTTATCACGCCTATTTGGTGGTACCAACTGCCTGCTGAGCTCAAAGGCTTTTTGGACAAAGTTATGCTTACAAACTTTGCTTATCGGGAAAGTCCTGAATGGCAAGGCTTATTGACTTATATCCATAAGACTACAGTGATTACGACTTCAACGGTTACCAAGGACTACTTGCAAACAGCAGCGGGTGATCCCATTCAAAAGAATTTTATCAATCGCGTCTTGGCTGACTTAGGACTCTCGCCCAAGCATACAAACTGGATTCATTTAGGTGGAGCAAATACGACAACCGATTCAGTGCGACAGGCATTTTTAGCAGATTTACCGGAACTTTATTTAGAAGGACAGGATTAGGAAGTATTGGTTAAAGTATCGTATAAGTGCTAGTTGTAGAATGTAAAAAAATGTTTAGTTTTAAGATTTTCTGTTTGGCTATTGGGTTTGCTTACTTCAAAAGTCATCAACACCGATGAGATCAGTCCCGACCTCCAGCAATTAAACTGAGTGGAGACGGGCAGAAACGTTGTGCTGAAGTCTCAGACCGCACTGTGGCTGGGACTGTTCCACAGCGCATAACGATTCTGACTGACGGAGCGCTCACCACGAGTTTAGTTTAGGCGCGACGTTGCTGATATGGTCCTGTTTACGATTGGCTTTATATTAGACATTAAAAATAACGGTCAATTAACGCTCGAAAATTAGCGTTGATTGATCGCTATTTTAAATTACTGATTCAATTTGTGAGACGAAATTTCAACAAGAGCAGTGTTCATTAATACTGAGAGACCTAAAAGACGGCCAATTTTCACGCGGCTTAGTGTTGTTTAAACAATGCCGTCAAGTAGCTCATAAATGTCTTTAAATAACGATCCTTATCAACCGTTAAAGCCACCGTGATATTAGTATCTGGGTCAGCTAAACGAGCCGGGTCACCAATGGTTCGACCGTAATCTTCACCATTGTCCTGAACGTACATGTTCAAGCCTAAAGTTGTGACAAAACTAGGGTCGAGCGATACCCCGACAGCCAACGGATCGTGCAAGGCACAGCCGTGTAAGTCGGGACTGGTAATGTCGTAAGCCGCGATATAGTAGTCGACGATGTCGGTAAACTTTTCACCGGCAGTGGTCTTGAGATCGCGCCATTGGCTAGTTTCCTTTTTGGTCAGCAAGGTACGTAAGGTCACGTCCAAGCCAACCATTGTCAAATGGAGGTCACTGGTAAAGACGGCGTTAGCGGCTTCGGCATCTTGGTTAATGTTGGCTTCCGCATAGTGGCTAACGTTGCCGGGAACGGTTAACGCGCCACCCATAATTGTGACGTTACCAATTTCATGCGCAATGTCAGGAGACTTAGCGAGTGCGGCGGCTAAGTTAGTTAAGGGGCCGGTGGGAACGAGTGTTAAGTCGGCACCGTATTGATGTGCGGCTTCAATTAAGAAATCGACACCGGATTGTGTTTCTGGTTGGCGTGCGGGTTCTGGCAACTCAACTTCACCAATCCCGTTTTCACCATGAATCTGTTGCGAAATTGCCATGACATCAAAATGTTCGGTCGTACTGGAATGGGGGTCACCCACGTAAACTGGCACATCTTGTGCGCCTAACAAGGCCAGAATTTGTAAGCTGTTGTGGGCCGCTTGTTCAACCACCACATTGCCATAAGAACTAATAATTCCGATTAGGTCCACATCTGGGGCACCGACTGCATAAGCGATGGCCATTGCATCGTCAATTCCTGTATCTAAATCTAAAATCATTTTGCGTTTTGCCATGAGCAAATTCCTCCCTAATTTTCAGGTTCACTTGATTTGCTGATTCCTGACTAGTTAGTCTAATTGTAACCGTTTGAGTAAAACGTGACAACGGTGAATCCCGAATTATTAATGATCTTGGCAACTGAAAGTTAACATTTTATCAAGTGTGGCAAGTGGATTTAGGAACTGGTCAAAATGTAACCGCTGACTTATACTTAAAATTAAGGAAGTGACCCAGATGACAAAGCTTAATCAACCGATTAATGATGTGATCAATGCGCGGCATTCGGTGAGGACTTATGATGGTGAGACCAAGATTTCTCACAGTGAGATGCAAACGATGTTGAAGACGGCCTTTTTGGCGCCGAGCGCCTTGAATTTACAACCAATTCGCGCGCTAGTCATTGAATCTGCCATGGTACGGCAACAGCTAGCCACTGCAACTGGTAATACCAGTCAATTAACAACGGCCAGTGCGGTGGTTTTATTTGTGAATGACCGTGAAAATTTAACTGAAACGAAGCCATTTGCACCATCGCAACAAACCGGCGTGGCCGAACACTTGGATATTGCGGCGTTAGATTGTGGATTGGTTGCGATGCAGTTTATGTTAACTGCCAAGGATCATGGTTATGATACGAATCCGATGACTGGGTTCGATCATGCCGGGTTTAGTCACATTTTAAATTTGGATGCAAACCGCTATGAGCCATTATTATTAGTCTCAATTGGGCGAGCACGACAGGCTGGTCGCATGGCAAAGCATAAGGCATTGAAGACATTGGTCGATTTTCGATAAGAGAGGGACGTGGGCGCATGAATTTTGAAAAGCAATATCGCTATACTGGCAAGGAATCACTAGGGTTGACGGATCTGGCAACTGGGCCAGATGAAAAGTATAACGACGAAAAAGTGATTAAGACGCAAATTGCTAAAAACATTAAACAATTGACAGAACTTCAAGGAAAGCTCTACGCGCAAGATCGTTATGGGGTGTTGGTCGTTTTTCAAGCGATGGATGCCGCTGGCAAGGACAGTATGATCGCGCACATTATGAGTGGTGTGAATCCGCAAGGCTGTGAAGTGACATCATTTAAACAACCGACTAGTAATGAAATTGCGCATGATTATTTATGGCGAATTCACAATCAAGTGCCTAAGCGGGGCATGATTGGTATTTTCAACCGTTCCTATTATGAAGATGTGCTCGTGAGTCGGGTTCATCCGGAGATTATCGTCAATGAGCATATTGGCGATATTGAAACGGCTGATCAAGTTAATGACGCCTTTTTCAATCGGCGGTTCAAAGACATGCGCTATATGGAAGATTATTTACAGCATAACGGTTATCTTGTGTTGAAATTCTTCCTACATATGTCAAAAGCGGAACAAAAGCAGCGGTTTATTCGTCGGATTGAATTACCAAGTCATAATTGGAAGTTTTCGGCGGCAGATATTCGCGAACGGAAATACTGGGATGATTATCAACGCGTTTATGACGATACGATCACGCATACGGCATCCAAGGAAAATCCTTGGTATGTGATTCCGTCAGATAGTAAATGGTATTCGCGCTTGTGTGTCTCAGAAATTATTAATCGCCGGTTAAGCGAGTTACCGTTAGCGTATCCATCTTTAGATGCTGCCGATCAGGCTCAATTGAAGACCGCGCTTAATCAATTAGATCGAGAAACAGACTAACTATTAGGACCCCTGTAGACTGCCGCTTCCGGTTGTTAATGATTGCATGCGGTCGTGGGACCGGTCCAAGCCAAGCACGTCTTGGCCCTCGCCCGGAACCCTTGTCAAAACCGCAAGTGTCCCGGACCGTCCGTGGTGTAAAATCGGCAAGAACGGCCGATTAACGCCACCATCACGACCGATACAATCAGTAACAACTTGCAGCTAATTACCAGCCAGCTAGGTATAGTAGAGACTAGCAGGAGTCTATTTTTACGATTTTATCTTTTAGTTTTTTAGTTATCACCAACCTAAAACGTCCCCGTATCAAGTGGCTAAACACTTTGATGCGAGGGCGCTTTTTAAAATCTAAATCACTGTAACTGAAACCTAAACACGTCGTTGACGCCAAGCAAATAACCAACCTAAGCTAAGCGTAAGGCTTAATCCTAGGAGACCTAATAAAATAGCAACTGTTGAGGCGCTTTCATTAGTTTGTGGTAAACGCCGGCCTTGACTGGATACAGGGCGCAAGGTCTTTGAACTCGTCAGTAATGGTTGTTTTAGGGCTGGTGTTGCTGGCAGTGTCGTTGCTGGTTTCGAAACAGGGAAAGTAACTTGACCAGAAGTTTCTGGCTTAGTGGCGGGTGTTTCTGAACCAGACTGACCTGGTTTACTGCCATTCGGCTGATCAACAGCCGGTTTTTCCGGTTGTCCTGGTTCCGGTTGACTTGGTTCTTCAGGTGTTGGCACTGGTTCGGGCGTTGGCACTGGTTCAGGTGCTGGTGTTGGTTCAGGTGCCGGACGATCAATTTCGGCACTAGCCGAACCACCGTTACCACTGTCATCCTCATAAACGGCCGCATTGGCATAGGTTGCAGCACCATCGGCAGTGACCGTCTTGGTTTGATAGGTCAAAGTAAAGTCGTGGTTAACGGTCTCAGCAATCGTGAAGACGATTTCAGTGCCGTTGACATTAACGCTGACTGGTAGCGTATTACCAGCACTATCAATGGCAGTCGCACCGTCTTCAACGTAGGTTAAATCGGGACTCATTAAATCGCTAATCTTTGGATTGACCAATTGATTGCCGTTTGCCGTAATTGCAATGCGCCAATTGATTTTGGTAAAGTCGTCGGGTGTGACCCAAGTGGCAACTTTAGTCATGCCAATTTCGGTCTTGTCAGGATCTTCTGGCTCAATCACGGCGCCATCACGATCAATGGTGGCAGTTGCACTACCGTTGTTGCCGGACTCATCTTCATAGAGGGCTGCATTATCAAACGTTGCGGTACCAGTATCACTGGCCGTCTTAGTTTGATAATCAAGTTGCAAGTTTTCCGTGAATGTCCCGGTTAACTTGAAGCTAACGGTATTCCCGTTAACTGTCTCCGTGACCGGAATCGCGGTGCCATCACTCGTAGCGGCGGTGACGCTGCCCGGAATATACGCTTGATTATTAGTAAATTCATCAACAATCAGGGGGTTAACCAAGCGATTGTGATTGGCAATCACCGTTAAGTGCCAATTGATTTTAGTAAAATCGTTGGGGTCGCGCCACGAGGCTGTTTTGAGTAACTGGATTGCCTCGTCTTGTCCAGGGACATCTGGTTCGGATGGGTCCCCTTCACGATCGACTTGGGCGGTTGCCTGCGCGTTATTACCGTGATCATCATGATAAGTAGCAGCGTTGGCAAACGTCTCAGTGCTCGAGGCTTGATCCGGCGTTGTTTGATAAGTAATCCGTAAGTTACTCTGATAGCTACCTTTAATTGTAAAGACGATTTCGGTTCCGCTAGTCGTTACCGTGACCGGAATGGCTTGACCGGTGCTGTCAAAGACTTTAGCACTATCAGAGACGTAGGACTGGTTAGGGGTCATTTTGTCAACAATTTCGGGATTAAGCAGTTGATGACCATTTGCTGAAACCGTTAAGTCCCAATTAATCTTGTTGGGATCTTTCGCGTCTACCCAACTCGCTGATTTAGTCATTGAAATTGGTTCGGTGGGTTCTGGCGTTTCCGGTTCAGTTGTGCCACCGTCATTATCTTCGTCAGGCGTGAGTGCTTCGTCATCACGATCAATATTAGCGTTGGCCGAGGCGTTATGCCCGCCATCGTCAGTATAAGTCGCGGCATTATCGAAGATTTCGGCCCGAGTGGCATTGTTGGTTGTAGTCTGATAACTGATTTTCAGATCACTGTTAACGACGCTACGAACTTGAATCGTTACTTTTGACCCATTGACGACTGTTGCCGAAGCTAAAGTCTCACCTGAGGCATCTTTGACAACGGTACTCTGTTGTACATAAGTCTGATTTGAACTTAACTGATCAACGATGACCGGGTGAGATAAGGTATTCCCATTTGAGTTGACGGCTAATTCCCAATTGATTTTAGTAAAATCATCTGGTTCAGCCCAACTCGCAGTTTTGGTCATGCTGATGGGCTTGGTTGGCGTGGGTGTTGGTGCGGGCGGGGCGGGAGTGACCGTAGTTGCAGGATAGATCACGATTCGAATCCAGCCACTACGATTTAAGCCCAGTTCCATGGCCTTATTAACGACGACGGTGCCGACATGGGATCCGTCGGCAATTGTACTAGCGCCAATGACACCAAGTCCACCGTTCGCGACCATTGAAAATGACCGGTCACCAACGATTGTCACGTTGTCAGGAACATAAAAATGCATCGTGTCACCACTTTTAACCGCAGTAGTGTTGGGGATGCGCCAATTATAATTAATCGTATATTTAACTGTTGGTGACAAGACAGCGGTATGAGAGTAGACCTTGCCTTGTGCATCTTTGATCACACAACTATTTGCATCCAGTCCAGTGACACTGGTGATTTCTTTCGCCTGCCCGGCGAGTGGGGGGCTAAGAATCATGAGTGCCAGACCGGTAACCGCTAACAATAACCATTGCCAAAATTTTCGCATTTTGTTGACCTCCAATCAATGCGTTTAATGACATGTTAAGTGTTCCCGATGCACTTAGCACCCATAGCTTACCACTTGTGTACAGTGTGAAAATAAGCAAGTGGTTTGTTTGGAAAACTGGCAAACCGTGCTAATTTCGCTTGAAACGCTGATGGTGTCTGGAATCGTGAGTCTTAATTTCAGTTGTTGTGTGACCAGCCTTTTTTTCGTTGTCAGCGATTAAAAATAATCGTACCATTAAAATTAGATTAGAATGACTATTGAGTTAACATCAAGTGGGTGAAAGTATGCGGAAATATGGGAGTCAAGTTTGGTTGTATAGTAGTTACTTTTTTAAGGTCATGCTAGATAACGTTGGTGTCATGCTGTATACCGTGGGTTTACCGATTTTTTTTCTGGCGTTAAATTTAAAATCGGCAATGTTTAAACCCTTAACATTAAGTCAGTACACGGGAAAGGTATTGCCGTTTGTTGCTTGGATCATATTTTCCAACACAATTGTGATGGTGGGAGAAGTCGCCTTGTTACGTGAACAAGGTTATCTCAAGCAATATGTGTCATTAGTGGTGAATCCTAGCGTCTTTATTTTGAGTAAAGCCATAGTGAATTTAGGATTATTATTAGTTATTTTGGCGTTAGTTGCTGGAGGGAGTGCGGTGATGTTTCAATTGCCTTTTTGGGCACTACTCTGGCGACTGTGGGGCGTATTGATTATGGTCAGTATACCAATGTGGGGTTATGGGTTACCTTTATTGAGCTTTGAGTGGCGTTATCAGACGGTAACTGCAGTCATGAATGTGTTGACATTGGCCGTCATGCTAGGATCAGTGGCAGTTGGAAACTGGCTAAATATCAAAGTTAGTAACCCAGTCGCCAGCGTGTTAAGTCCAGTTTATTTAGTGATGGCTTGTTTTGACCTGTTGGTGACGGGACACTGGGCGACTTTTTTACCGGCGTATCTTAGTGCATTGATTGGATTGAGTTTAGTTGGGATGCTCAGTTATCGGCAGCTAAAGCTATTGCCGACAGAAGGGGTTTAAATGCAAATTAAAAATTTGAGTTATACGTTTCCGCGTCAACACCAACCATTTTTTGACCAGCTGAATTTTGACTTACCAGAACACCAAGTGACCTTTTTGATTGGTCAAAATGGCGCGGGTAAAACGACTTTAGCCGATATTTTACTGGGGCTGCGCCCCGCCCGAGGGAAAATTACCCCGAAGCTGAGCAGCCTGTACTTGAATCAACAGTTGCCAATGTTAACGGCCACGCGCGTTTGTGATGTAGCCGCCTTAGTGTTAGGCATCGAATATGGTCAATTGACGGTTAGTCTCGACCAGTTGGCAACTGAGGTGGATGCGCCGACCCGCGCCTTTTTAACCCCCATTTGGCACCAACATTATCGCGAGCTTTCGGGTGGTGAACGCAAATTAGTTCAGTTGCTGTTGTTCTTGCAAGTAGATCGGGAGTTCGTGGTGTTGGATGAGCCAACCGCCATGATTGATCGACAACATGCTGCAACATTGTTTGCGGTGATGCAAGCACATCCCCAGCGGACTTACTTGATGATTACGCATGATGTGCGCGATTTAGCGGCATTTTCAACGTATCAAGTCTTATGGTTAGCGGATCATCAAATTAAAGCGAGTGTTGATCGCGCCACTTTTGAGGCCCAACCACCGGATTCAGATTTTGTCCGCGCCTTTCAAGCCGTCTAATGGCCGTATAAGAAAGTCACAATGTCGCGATCGACCTGCGGATTAATGTGGAGCATTGAATGGGTCGCAGAAAGTAGGCCGCCGTGGATCACTTTGGTCTCTGGGTGGAAGGCCTGCTGCCGGAGCATAGTGCTAAAGTGACGCACCGACTTTAAGCTGACAGTCCCGTCGCCACTAGTTTGCCAGAGTTGGCCGGCCACATTTAGAATGGGTAATTTTGCGGGTAACTTTTTGATTACCTGGTTCGCACCTGGATAATTGGACCCCAGCGTGACGAACTTGTGGATTTTGGGTTGATTAGTCTGTGGCGTCTGGGTTAAATAGTCAAAAATAATATTGCCGCCAGAAGAGTGGCCGACAGCGTTGTAGCGGGTGACATGATAGCGTCGTTTGAGTACTTGCATGACTGGCACCAATTGTTGGGCCTGCTGACTCGCGTGATGGTTATCAGCGTAAATGACTTGGATAGTCGGATTGTCACGTAAAGGCCCAAACTGTTGGACGTGTACTTGACCTTGGCGACCAACGTGAACGACTAGTGCTTTCGTCATTAGCTTAGCGGCGCTTAAGCGATGAACGAAGCCATCCGTTGAAAAGGCTTTGGCATAGTCGCCACCGATGAAAATGGTTGGGATAGTTGTTTCAGTAACTTGAACGGTTTTCAAGGGTTGGAGGCGGTATTGCCAGTACGCGCCACTGCCGACAACTATCGCGGCACTGAGCGTTGCCAAGCTTATGAGTAATTTTTGATGTTGCATTGTGCCACCTCCAGAACTGATTGGTTCCATTATAGATGAAAGTGGGGAAAATGTTTTTGCAAATGAGTCAGTTATCCACTAAACTTAATAGTATTAAAAGCTTAATTGAGAAAGTTGGTTGACGAATGACTTCAGAGTATGATTTGACGATTGTTGGTGGTGGCCCGGTTGGAATGTTCGCGGCGTTTTACGCCGGCATGCGTAATGCCAAAGTTCAGTTATTGGAAAGTTTACCGGAGTTAGGCGGGCAAGTTCAGGCGCTCTATCCTGAAAAGATTATTCACGATATAGCCGGCTATCCAGCAATTCGCGCGCGTGATTTAGTGGCGCAGTTAGCAACTCAAATGCAGCAATTCCCAATTGACGTCCAACTCAATCAGGCCGTGACGGATGTGACTGGTACTATGGGTGATTTTACAATTACGACTCACGATGGCACGGTTTCGCACTCAAAAGCGATTATTGTGGCAACTGGTAGTGGGGCCTTTCAACCACGAAAATTGGCCGTTGATCAAGCTGAACAGTTTGAGGGCCAACAGTTGTTTTATCATATTCCTAAGTTGAGCCAAGTTAAAGATCAAGTGGTGCTGGTGGCCGGTGGTGGTGATTCCGCGATTGATATGGCCTTGATGCTGGAATCAGTTGCTAAGCAAGTCTATATCATGCATCGCCGGGCACAGTTCCGCGGGATGGAGCACAGTGTTGCGCTATTGAAAGCCTCAACGGTTAACATTAAAACGCCTTTCTTAATTAAAGCACTCGCTGAGCAAGCAAATGGTCAATTAAATTTGACGATGAAAGAAGTGCGCGGCACGGCTGAGGAACAGTTGGCGGTCGATGCATTATTGGTCAATTATGGGTTCGTTGCGGATAATAAGGTGATTCGCAATTGGCAAGTCACGCCGACGATGACCCAACACTTAATTGCAGTTGATCAGCAGATGAACACTGACATTCCGGGAATCGCTGCGATTGGAGATACGGTGACTTATCCGGGTAAGCTGGGGCTGATTGCGAGTGGTTTTGGGGAAGCCCCTAATGCGGTTAATCAATTAATGATGCAACTCTATCCCGAACGCCGGAGTCCGTTGCACAGTACAACGCTATTTGAAAAACGCGCGCATTAAAAGACCTTTCGGTGTTATTAACAAGTATGTTGTCGGCCAAAGCTGACCTAAAAAGCAGATAAGCAATGTTTGAATTTCTCAACATTGCTTATCTGCTTTTTGATAGTCTACTTGAAGCTTGAAAGATGAAAACTGTAACTTGCTATGTCATTGAAGGTCGATGATCATAAAGATGACCACTCAGCCGGTGATGGCGAGTGATGAGGCCAACCGTGACGCCAATAGTGAAACCGATTATACTGCCGAAGAGACCTGCTGAGGTGGCTTTGTCACTGAATTGAATACTGAGAATGACTAGTAATCCTAAACTTAGGTCAAGGCCCAGATCAACGTAAAGGCGTCGACGAATTCGTTGCTGCCAGTAGTGATATTCCGTGGTGGTTTGGATATCGACACGATCACCAATATGATGGCTTTTTAAAATCCGATTAACACCCCATTGAGTGACTAGCGGGCCTAATAATAATGACCAAGTTAGCAGATGAATTTGTGGCCAATCCGGTGTTAAAATATCGTGCATCAAATAGCTTATTCCTGCGATAAGTGATACCCACATCAGGATTGCGTAAGTGAGTACCAACTGACGATTGCGTTGCGACCATTGTTTAGGAATCACGAAGCAATTAGTAAAAGCTTCGATCAGCAAGATTTGCCAAGTTTTCACATGATCAACTCCAATCAGTATGATGATTAGCTTAAACATAACCAACTTTTTCCTGGTTGTCAATGACAAAAAACATTCTGGGATACAACTCAAGTTTGACCGCTTTCGGTGACGGGTCATTTCATTAGCTGTGAGGGCCAGCCCCAGCCTGAGGAGCGGTCTGGGGCTTCGCTTTCAAGCCTAAAAAGCAAGTCTTGAAAGACGCCCGTGGTGTAGGCGCCAAGCCCAGACGCTAACACCACCGACACAGCCAATTCCATGACCCGTCACCGAAAGCTCAATAGTGACGCTATTCAAAAAGACGCCAGTACGATGAAGTGCTGAGGTTCTTTTGGTATTTTCGATTTTAAAGCCTTTTTCCCGGCTTTGTCAGGTACACTAGCTGTTATCAGTCAAGCTAAGTTCATTCATAAAGGTGAGTAATAATTTAGCATAGCTCGGGTGGTCGGTGTTTGTTTTGGCCTCAGTCTGCATCGTGTGCAGCTTGTCGGTAATGATACCATCCACACCCATGAACATCATCTGATCCATTTGATCGGTATCGTCGATGTCCCAAGCGTACACTTTTTTGTTAAAGCGACCGGCCTTGTCGACAAAATGATCGTTTAACGTGGTTGCTTCCATTGTATACGCATTCGCATCGGTATGTGGGAAGGTCAAGTTGTATGGCAAAATATAACTGACAAACTGGCTATGATCTAACTGTTTTAAATCAGTCATCACACGATAGCTCAAGGTATGAACTTGATCGTGATTTGTCCGCAAACTGACACCATATTTCGCAATAAATTTGGCAGTGTCAGCGCGGGTATAAGCCTTATTTGTTTTGATCTCAACTAGCAATTTTTGATGGTGTTGACGTGCCGCCGCCAAATATTGGTCAAAACTTGGAATTTTGGCTTGGTAACCGTTCTCGTGGACGGTTAATTTTTGCAATTGCGCCAAAGTTAATTGGTAAGGTTTTTTATTGATACCTGCCAAACTTTTCAAGTTGTTATCGTGCATAACGACAAACTGATGATCTTTCGTAATTTGAACGTCCATTTCAATATAGTCCGGTTTTTCACGGCTCGTTTTAATTAAGGCGGGAATCGTATTTTGAACCCCGTTGCCGTCATCGACCCCACGGTGGGAAATCATGATGGGTTTAGTGATGGCGAGACCATTTAGATAGACTAAATTAAAGGCAACCAATAGCCCACTCACGATGACCATCCCAGCAGCCACCGTCCCACGAGTCCAACGTCGAAGCTTAGCTGGTTCGTTAAAAGTCAACGTTGGTCGGCTTGGCAAGGTTAAATCTTGTCGGTAGCAAGCGATAATCAACATCATGAAAATTGCGGCGGTGTAGCAAATCACAATTTCGGTCACAATTTCCATGATGAAAAGGTTGATGGTCGCCCCAGCCATCGCGAATTTAGTTGTATCCAGCCAGAGTTGAAACAGGTAAATTCCGGCATACAGAATCCCAATCGTCACGGTGACCATGAGTAAGATGACTAAAATATGCCATAAGTAACGCCAAGTTCGGTGTGCACTTTGACGCCAACTCGTCTGTAAAGCCTGACGCCAGGGGAGTTGATCAATAATCATTAAAGGTAACAAGGTCATTAAACGAATCCCAACATAACCGGCCACCACATAAAAGGCGGCTAAGCTTACGGCCATCCACGGATTAGCGAGTAAAAAGTTAACGATAAAGGCCGGAATCTGAGCTTTATTCAGCAGGGGCGTCGTAAAGATATAGCTCCCAAACGGTAAAATGACGATAAAGTAGCCAATGAAAAATATAAAGGTACTGATTGAGGTATGATGCAAGCTTGAAATCGTATCGCGTAAGACGGCCCGCACGGTTTTGGGGCGTCCTTTAATAATATTAATGATGCCGAGTAATAAAAAGGCAAATTGCCAATAAACTAAAATAATGATTGCCAGTAGCAGGACCAACATCCCAACAGCAGCGAGCGGTGTTTTAACTAAAATACTGCCGACATTTGTATAGGAAACGTAACTGACATTTTGCCATTTTAACAGTTGTTCAAGTAGCCAAGTGAAAATTGGAACGGCCAAGTAGCTGATAACGAGGTTAGTTCCGAAGATTAATGCCACGTAGCTACCCCAATTTTTGAAAAATCGATGGGTTCCGTGAGCCCAGAAACGCCATGCCCCCATGGGTGATGCCTCCTCAAAGTAAATAAGTTAATTTTGTGAGCTGAAATTTGTAAACAACGGTGGAATTGTCACTCTGGTTGGGCTGAAACGGGCAAAAATGGACCATTTTAAAGCCCAAAAGCCGTCTGCAAAAACTGACCTTGGCCCTAGACCTGAAAAAAATGCTCGTATGAAAGACCAATGACATGACTGTGCGTTTTAGCTCCTAATCTCTCGGCTAGTTAAATTAAAAGGTGACTTCAACTAACGTCGGGCGGGCTGAAACTGGCTCAGTGGTGTCGTTTTTCTTAGTCGGTGATTTTCCGGCTTAGAAAAAGCCCGGCTTGGAAGACCGCACTTTGGCTTCCAAACGTGGCCACCACGTTCCAGCCAGTTTCAGACCAACCAGAGTGGCAAGGGTAATCACCCAATATCAAGTGTTCATTAAAAAAACTAGCCACCTTAAAGTGAACCCCCAAGGTTGGACAGAAAAATCCAATTTTGGGGGTTTCATTTATGAGTAAATTTAATTTCGATT